>NZ_KV821817.1:0-214663 GCF_001815745.1 Corynebacterium sp. HMSC064E07
ACCGAGCGGACACACTTTTTGTCACTTAACCCCAAAGGTTAAACGAAAACCCCCTCCCGGGTACCCGGGAGGGGGTTAGTCTGAGCGGATGACGGGACTCGAACCCGCGACCCTAACCTTGGCAAGGTTATGCGCTACCAGCTGCGCTACATCCGCAAATACGCTCGCCCGTGAGGGCTTACGTGGTGCGCGATACTAGGATTGAACTAGTGACCTCTTCCGTGTCAGGGAAGCGCTCTCCCACTGAGCTAATCGCGCTGGTGTAAAGCTATATAGAAGCTTTCAAGCGCAACCCCCTTCTGAGAGAAGGGGGCTTTGCACTGAGCGGATGACGGGACTCGAACCCGCGACCCTAACCTTGGCAAGGTTATGCGCTACCAGCTGCGCTACATCCGCATATACGCTCGCCCATAAGGGCTTACGTGGTGCGCGATACTGGGATTGAACCAGTGACCTCTTCCGTGTCAGGGAAGCGCTCTCCCGCTGAGCTAAACGCGCATTACATCGAAACCGGTAAGGAATCTCTGCTGAGGTGGAAACGGGAATCGAACCCGTGTACACGGCTTTGCAGGCCGTTGCCTCGCCACTCGGCCATTCCACCGTGAGGCTGCCGCCTCAGTGGTTGCCTCGAAGTTATACCACAGAGCTTAACTTCTTGAGAAACCAGAGCGGATGACGGGACTCGAACCCGCGACCCTAACCTTGGCAAGGTTATGCGCTACCAGCTGCGCTACATCCGCATCACGTTGCAAGGAGAGCGAAGGAGAATCTCAATTGCTCTCTTGCGGTGCGAAAGATACTTTAGCGTGCTTGTGCGATTGATTACAAATTACCAGGTGAACATCTGTATTGTGCCTGTGGGCGTAGGGCTAAAGACCAACCTTTGATGCCTCTGAATCGCAACGATGTCATTTATTCGCTTTCGTGGGTTGGTTACTGGGGGCTATCGAGTCGCTATCGTCATGGAGTTCCATCGGTGGGGTAATAAATCGTCGAACTGCGCAATCGCAAACGCAATGCAACCCAATTAGGGAAACTTCCAAAACGCGTGCTAACTTATTCCGCAGAGCAGCAAAGGCTTAGTGCTTTTCTGTCCGAGTCCCATAGCTCAGTGGAAGAGCGTTCCGTTCACACCGGAAAGGTCGCTGGTTCGAACCCAGTTGGGACTACCATTTAAAACCCCGGTCGACGCATCGTATAAAAACTGCGCGGCCGGGGTTTTGCTGTGTGACCTGAACTATATTCGTCCCTCTCGGGAACTTTTCTGGACTACCATCCGACAATAGGTATAAGGGCAGCGGTCAGACTACTGCTGTTCTTCTCGAACTGTCCCGCTTAAAGGAGTTGAACTGTTCTAGTGAGTCCCCGGGTCGCTTCAGGCGAAACGTTTCGGTTCTCAAAGTCGGGTTTCCGGCGTGCAGTAGCCGCCGCTGCGGCGCTTGTAGTCTTTGCAGGTGCGTCAGTTATTAATGCTGGCCCCGCGCATGCTCACGATTCCGTGCTGTCGTCTAACCCAGGCGACAAGCAGGTTCTCGATGAATTTCCGCACCACGTTTCTCTCAAGTTCTCCGGCAACCCCAAGAACAATTTCAACACCGTTGCAATTAGTGATGCAGATGCCAAGGAAGTCCTGTACTCCCACGAGCCAGAGGTAGTGGGTAATGAGGTCTCTTTGGATATCCCTGAGGATATTAATCCAGGCCCTGGTAACTACATCATTGGTTTCCAAATCACCTCCTCTGATGGTCACTCCACCCGAGGAAAGACCTCTTTCTCAGTGGCTGATCCGGATGCTGCTGGCGCAGCCGAAGCCGGGGCAGAATCTCGTCAGACCGGTGCGCACGCCGAGGAAACGAAGTCAATACCGCTATGGGCTTATGGCCTCGGTGGTGGACTCATCGTCATCATCGCCGCTGTCGTCATCGTTATTAATCGAAAGGCAAAATAGACACATGAAGCTCAATCGCACTGCAACTGCACTGATCGCTGGTTCCGCAGCTCTGACCCTTGTTCTGGCAGGATGCTCGTCCGACGATAACACTGCTGCTGAGGTGACTGAGTCCGCAACTTCCGCGGCGACCGAAGCTACCTCTCAGATGGAGAAGAGCGATGCTGCTGTGCAGCTGGCCGATGCCTACATCAAGGAAAAGCCGGCTGACAAGGGCATGACCGCCATCTTCGGTACGCTGACCAACAACACCGATAAGGACATCAAGGTTTCCTCCTTCAAGCTTGAGGGACTGAAGGAAGGCACGAAGTTCGAGCAGCACGACACCAAGGACGGCAAAATGTTCGAGGTGCCGGAAGGTTTGACGATTCCGGCTAATGGCGAACTCGTTCTCGAACCGGGTAGCACTCACTTCATGATTATGGACAATGATGAAGCTATGGATGTGGGAGCTGAATACAAGCTCGTCATTGAGCTTTCCGACGGCTCTAGCATCACCCAGGACGTTGAGGTTCGCGTCCAGCCAGCGGGTGAAGAGGACTACGGTAATGACGGTGACCTGAACAACCCAGAGCACATGGGCGGCGGTGAGATGGATCACTCGGGTCACTAATTCTTGTGACAAGTTGGTCAAGTAATCGCTCGTCGTAAAGCGGGCGTGAGCTCAGGTACGTCGAGGAATTGACTAACTGGAATCTAATGGTGGCAGAAGCGCTGGAGTTGGCAGGTTATTGCAGCATATGCAACGAACTCCGGCGCTTTTCTTTTTCCGAAAAAGGTTTTCGATACGGTCGAATTGGATAGGCCAGTGGTTGCGTTGAAGCCATTGAAAAATTGGCGGATTCCCAGCCACCTCATGTGCTCCAGTTCGAAGTAATCAGAAAGGTAAGAGTGCACAACATGTCCGAAGGCTTTTCCAGAAGACGTTTTCTTGGCGGGCTCGGCACCGCCGCAGGAGCCTCAGCGCTCGCCCTGGGGGCGCCGGAAGCCCAGGCGATTGGGTTGGAACGTCTACAGGAAGAGCCACCGAAACCGCCTTTGCAGACAGCAACCGTACCTTTTGATGGCGCTCACCAGGCGGGGATTGCGACGCCCGCACAGGCGAATCTATGGCTAATAGCCTTCAACGTGAAGAAGGGGGTCGATCGCAATCGCCTCCAAAACCTCATGCGTGCCTGGACGGATGACGCCCGCCGAATGACAGCCGGCAAGGCTACTCGAACGGATTTGGAACCCGAGCTCATGGGGAGTCCGGCCAATCTGACTATCACAGTTGGATATGGGGAGAATTTCTTCACAATCATCGATAGGGAAGACCAGAAGCCTGAGTGGCTGGGAGATCTGCCAAAGTACGTTAACGATGAGCTCCGCCCGGAGTGGAACGGCGGAGACCTGTGCCTGCAGATTTGTGCGGACGACCCAGTAATGGTCTCCCATGCGGCCCGAATGATGATCCGAAATGCAGGTTCTTATTTGGATGTTCACTGGGTGCAAGCTGGTTTCCAGCACGCCAATGGTTCTACGCAGGAAGGCGAGACCCCGCGCAATCTCTTCGGTCAGAAGGACGGTACGGTCAACCCGCGCACTCGTGAAGAATTCGACAAGCAGGTGTGGATTGATAGTGGTCCGGATTGGTTGCGGGGCGGTACAGCGATGGTTGTCCGCCGTATCGAAATGGATATTCCAGGCTGGGATGTGTTGGACCGCGAAAGCCGCACTGTTATTACCGGCCGAGATATCGGCACCGGCGCGCCAATTGGAGGTAAGGACGAGTTTGAGACCGTCGACCTGGCGAAGACTGATGAATATGGTCTGCCTCTGACGGATCCGAACAGCCATGTTGCGCTGTCAATGCCTCCGAAAGAGAAACCTAATCAGCGGATTCTGCGACGGGTCTACAACTATGACCTGCCACCGGAACCGAATGGTCGATTCGAGACCAACACCGGCCTGGTATTCATTTGTTTCCAGAAGGACCCGTTGGAGCAGTTCAATCCGATTCAAGAGCGGCTGTCCAAGAACGACCGTCTCAATCAGTGGATTTTCCACATTGGATCCGCCGTGTTTGTTATGCCACGAGGAACTTCTGAGGAGGAGTACTGGGCCCAGGACCTTTTCGAGGCCTGAGTTTTGACCGTGCGGTAAAGTGTGTGAACGACTGACGAAGGTCACCAGGTATGTGATTTTCGAAGACACTTTGAAAAGGAGTACACGCACGCCGTGTCAGAAGAATTTGCAACCCCAGCACCGTTTTCCGTGCCCGCAGGAGTTTCTGCGGGCGAGGCGATGAGAGACCTGGGTTTCCCGAACAAGGGCGTTGACGCCATCGTTTGTGTCCGCGACCCTGAAGGCAATTTGAAGGATCTGTCCTTTAAGCCAGAAGTGGAAACCGTCTTCGAGCCCGTTCCGGCGAATACTCCGGACGGTCGCGATGTCATCCGCCACTCTGCGACTCACGTGATGGCTCAGGCCGTGCAGTTGGAGTTCCCTGGGACGAAGCTGGGCATTGGCCCTGCCATCGACAATGGTTTCTACTACGACTTCCGTGTCGATGAGCCTTTCTCGCCGGAGGATCTCAAGCGCATCGAAAAGCGTATGAAGAAGATCATCAAGTCTGGTCAGCGATTCGAGCGCTTCGCGTTCGAGTCTGCCGATCAGGCGCAGGAAGCGCTTGCCGACGAGCCGTATAAGCTCGAGCTGATTGTTGAAAAGTCGGCCGGCAAGGTGGCCGAAGATGATGAGGCCAATGTCGACGTCGGTGGTGCAGGCACGACCTTGACCGGCTACCGCAACGTCAATCCGCGTACCGGTGAGACCGAGTGGTTTGATCTTTGCCGCGGCCCGCACGTGCCGACCACCCGCTACATCCCTGCTTTTAAGATCATGCGTTCTTCCGCTGCGTACTGGCGGGGTGACCAATCTCGAGATAACCTGCAGCGTGTTTACGGCACTGCGTGGGAGTCCAAGGAAGCGTTAGACGAGTACCTCGACCGCATGCTCGAGGCTGAGAAGCGCGATCACCGCCGTTTGGGCTCCGAGCTGGATTTGTTCAGCTTCCCGGATGAGATTGGTTCTGGTTTCCCGGTATTCCATGTCAAGGGTGGCATCATCCGCAACGAGATGGAGCAGCACTCCCGTCGCCGTCATATCGAAGCGGGCTATGACTTTGTGAACACGCCGCACGTAACTAAGGGTGACTTGTTCAAGAAGTCTGGTCACCTGGACTTCTACGCGGATGGCATGTTCCCGCCGATGCAGCTCGACGGCGAATATGACGAACACGGCAACTGCACCAAGGCTCCGCAGGACTACTACGTCAAGCCGATGAACTGCCCGATGCACAACCTCATTTTCGCATCGCGTGGTCGCAGCTACCGTGAACTTCCGATTCGTATGTTCGAGTTCGGCACCGTCTACCGCTACGAGAAATCAGGCGTTATCCACGGTCTTACCCGAGCCCGTGGCTTTACGCAGGACGATGCCCACATCTACTGCACCGAGGATCAGCTGGAAGAAGAGCTCACTAATGTCCTCGACTTCATCATTTCGCTTCTGCGTGACTACGGCCTGGATGACTTCTACCTGGAGCTGTCTACGAAGGACGAAAAGAAATTCGTCGGCTCGGATGAAATTTGGGAGAAGTCCACAGCTATTCTCCAGCGCGTTGCCGATGCTTCTGGCCTCGAGCTCGTTCCTGATCCGGGCGGAGCCGCTTTCTATGGTCCGAAGATTTCCGTCCAAGCCCGCGATGCCATCGGCCGTACTTGGCAGATGTCGACGGTACAGCTCGACTTCAACCTGCCGGAGCGCTTCGAGCTCGAGTACACCGCACCTGACGGAACCAAGAAGCGCCCGATTATGATTCACCGTGCGCTTTTCGGCTCCATCGAACGTTTCTTTGGCGTCCTATTGGAGCACTACGCAGGTGCTTTCCCGGCTTGGCTGGCTCCGGAACAGGTTGTTGGTATTCCGGTTGCGGATGACTGTATCCCACACCTGGAGGGCTTTGCTGCACAGCTGAAGTCTCGTGGCATCCGCGTCCACGTGGATACGTCCGATGACCGCATGCAGAAGAAGATTCGCAACCACACCCAGGCCAAGGTTCCGTTCATGATTCTGGCTGGTGCCCGCGACATTGAGGCAGGAGCCGTCAGCTTCCGGTTCCTCGATGGCACTCAGATTAACGGGATGGCAGTTGAGAAGGCTGTCGACATCATCTGTGATTGGGTTGCTTCGCGGAATAACGAACAGCCGAACAAGGAGAATGTCTCTGCTCTCTAGAGGTCGTTAACGCTCTCTAATTCGACCGCGTTGTTTTAACTGGTGAACCACGCGTGGTAATCCAAAGAAGTTGACCGCGAGGTCGTAAACTACAGCAGAGAAATATATGTGGTCGGGGCTCGAATGGGGTCCCGGCCACGCAACGAAGGGGATGGCAGTGAATCAGTCGGGAAGTGAAGAGTTGCCTCCGCAGCAGCAGGGCAATGCCGGCCAGCAGGAATCGTCTGATGGCGTATACGTCGACAGCGGTTACGGCGAACCGGATCGGCTCACGCGCTTATGGGCACCCTACCGGCTGGACTACATCGTCAAGCGTGGTGTGCATAACTCCAAGCCATCTCGTAACCCCTTCGTTGATTTGCCGAAGCAAAGCGATGAGGAAGCACTCATTATCGCTCGCGGCGAGTGGGTGTACGCCGTTTTGAATCTGTTCCCGTACAACCCAGGGCACCTCATGGTGGTTCCATATCGCGAAGTCGCCAACCTTGAGGACTTGACCGACGAAGAAACAGCCGAGATGATGCGATTTGCCAAGCATGCGGTTCGTACTCTCAAATCGGTTTCGCGCCCGCACGCCGTCAATGTAGGTTTCAACTTAGGCAAGGCCTCCGGCGGTTCGGTCGCCGATCACCTGCATATGCACGTCGTACCGCGCTGGTCGGGTGACAGCAATTTTATGACCGTGATCGATGGCACCAAAGTGTTACCGCAGGCTCTTCGTCAGACTCGCGAGTTGCTTGCCGACGGCTGGCGTGCCCTTAATCAAGAGGATGGGGCAGCATGCTGAGTGTCCGTGGCAGGGCTCCAATCCGCCCAGTAGTTGAACCGATTGCCGCTGCACTTTTGCGGGTCGGCATTAGCCCGAACACGGTCACCCTGGTGGGAACGGTAGTTTCCGTTCTGCTTGCGGTAATCCTGATTCCTACCAACCATCTTTTCGCAGCTGCGGTGTCAATCGCTATTTTCACTGCTTTTGACCTGCTCGATGGCACGATGGCCAGACTTCGAGGGCAGGGAACGAAATACGGAGCGACGCTGGATGCTTCCTGTGACCGCATTACGGATGCTGCACTGTTCGGGGCGATAGCGTATTGGGTGGTGTATCACCATGACGCGGATTCAGTGCTGCTTATTCTGACACTGATCACTATGGGATCTTCCCAGGTCATTTCCTACGTTAAGGCTCGGGCAGAAGCTAGCGGCCTCAAGGTCAACGGCGGTCTCGTCGAACGTGCGGAGCGCCTGATTATCGGTCTAATCGGCATTGGGCTCCAGGGGCTTGGCGTGGACTATGCCCTCTACGTCGCAATGTGGCTCCTGGCGATTGGGTCGGTATTCACCGTCATTCAGCGCTTGTACATGGTGGCTAAGCAGCCAGGAGCGTTGGATCCCATCGCCCCGCCAGAAGGCGCAGCTGATAGTTCATCTATCAACCCTGACTCTGCTACGAAGTCCACGGGTTCGGCTGATTCCAACAACTAAAGGAGGATACGATGACTAGTTTCTTCCTGCCTCGCTCGAAAGATGATTTCGTTGCGCTCGGCTATATGGCCGGGTGGAAGATTTTTGGTCTGCTGCCGGAACGCGTGGCCTACCGCATCGGCAACATAGCCGCCGATCGGGTAGCAGCAAATCCCACGACGACCCGCCAGCTTCGCAAGAACCTGGCTCGCGTTATGGGCTGTCCGCCTGAGGAAGTGCCGCAAGGGCTTATTCGGGCTTCCATGCGTTCCTATCTACGCTATTGGGTGGAGGCATTCCGGTTGCCCTCCATCGCCTCTCCAGAGCTGGCAGACACGGTCGAATCCACCAGCGATGGGCTCGAACGAGTTGCTGAGGCCCTCGAGGCCGGAGATTCCATCGTCATCCCACTGCCGCATTCTGGTAACTGGGATATGGCAGGTATGTGGCTCGTTTCCCGCCATGGCCGGTTCAGTACCGTGGCGGAACGGCTGAAGCCAGAGGTGCTTTACGACGCTTTCGTGGAGTACCGCGAATCCCTCGGATTCCACATTCTCCCGCTTACCGGTGGCAAACCCGCGATGCCGGAACTGCAGAAGCGATTGGAAGACGGTGGCGTTGTGTGCCTGCTGTCTGATCGTGACTTCGGCGGCCACGGGGTCCCGGTCACTTTTTTCGGCGAGCAGACGACAATGCCGGTCGGCGCGGCAAAGCTGGCACAGGACACGGGCGCTCGGCTTATGCCCGCGGGCCTGTCCTACACGCGCGATGGTTGGCGCTTTGTAGCGCATCCATTCGTGCCGACTGAGGGGCGCAATCTAGCTGACATTGTCCAAGACATCGCTACTGTTTTTGAATCTGATATTGCTCAGCATCCAGCGGATTGGCACATGATGCAGCCACTGTGGCCAGCGGATAAGAAGAGGTCAAAGTAGCCGTGCGAATCGGAATGGTGTGCCCGTACTCGTTCGATGTTCCAGGTGGGGTTCAAGCTCACGCGATTGACTTGTGTGAGGAGTTCATCCGCCGCGGCCACGAGGTCAGTCTTATCGGCCCGGCTAGCGCGCAGGCGGATGTGCCGGATTTCGTTATTCGAGGTGGTGCCGCCATCCCGATTCCGTATAACGGCTCAGTCGCTCGGCTGTCTTTTGGTCCCCGCACGAGCCGTCGAGTCCGCACATGGATCGAGGAAGGTAGCTTTGACATTCTTCATATCCATGAGCCGAATTCGCCCAGTTTTTCAATGCTGTCGTTAGTAAACTCGGTCGGGCCAATTGTCGCGACCTATCACTCTGCGGCGACGGACTCCCTAGCATTGAAGTTGGCCACGCCATTTTTGCGGAAGTACCTTGAACGCATTCGGGGAGGCATCGCTGTCTCGGAAGTGGCTCGTCGCTGGCAGGTTGAGCAACTCGGCGGCGACCCGGTTCTCATTCCCAATGGTGTCCGTGTTGGAGATTTTGAGTCCTGCCCGGCCGCCTCATCGTTGCCTGAGATCCCGCCACGGCGTGAGGGGGTCTATCGGCTCGTGTTCCTCGGACGCTTCGACGAATCTCGTAAGGGCTTTGACGTGTTGCTCGACGCGCTGCCGGCAATACGTGCAGAGATTCCACAGCTTGAGGTCTGTGTTGTTGGTGATGGTGATGTCGCGGCAGCTCGTCGTAAAGCGGGCAGAAACGCAGATGTCCTGCATTTCGTCGGCAGACTGTCGGAGGATGCTAAGGCGTCAATACTCGCCGATGCGGATGCGTACATTGCCCCGCAGCGTGGTGGAGAGAGTTTCGGCATCGTGCTGGTAGAGGCGATGGCGGCGGGTGCGCCGGTGATCTCCAGCGACATCGATGCGTTCAAACTCGTGCTTGACGACGGCCATTACGGGCTTCACTTTGAAAACGGTAACTCCGCAGACCTTGCGGATGCAGTCGTACGCCTTTTGACGCAGCCAAAGTTGGGGGAGGAGCTTCGCGCACTCGGGCATAAGCGGGCTTGGGAGTATGACTGGTCGCAGGTCGCCGACGGCGTTCTGCGTGTGTACGATACGGTGCGCATGGATGGCGAAAAGGTCGTCATTGCGCCATAGAGATTTCCGTCGTGGCAGCTGATTAAACGCAGCGGAGTGAAAGTGGGTTTTCGGTGGACGTAACCGTTCCAATCTGGGTCGTTGTCCTAGTCATTGCGCTGATTGTCGTACTCGTTGGCGGTTTGGTGGCTTCATCGACAGCGACGCGTTTGAACCGTATGCACATTCGCACGGACTTGGCGCGTTCTTCACTGGAAGCGGCGTTGGGGCGAAGGGCCGCAGTCGCTCGTGCCGCCTACCCGGAACTCGCCGGGGTAGTGGCGAAGGTGGAAGCCACACCACTTAGAGCCAACAACACTGGGCAGCGTGCAGACGTGGAAAACGAACTGACTAGGAAAATTGTGGCGCTCTATGGGGAACAGCCCGTGGACCGGACGATGGCAATTGAGCTTTCTGACGCCCATACGCGGCTCGAGCTCGCCCGCCGTTTCTACAATGATGCGGTGACGGATACGAAAGCACTGCGAGCCAGGCCGCTAGTGCGCGCGCTGCGGCTGGCGGGCACTGCACCTGAACCGGAATATTTCGATGTTGCAGACGGACTGACAACTGCTTAATTGTGGGAAAATTCGCTGTTGTGCTGGAAGTTCGCCGTGTTTTGTGACTCAATGAACAGCACTGTCTAGTTCAGGCGTTATAGTGTTAAACGACTACAAACGGTCACATTCACCAGTTTTATTAGGGAAGTAGGGTTCGTTGAGCACGGTTGAGAACAACTCCGGGCAGGGCACCGCACGCGTGAAGCGCGGTTTCGCTGAGATGATGAAGGGCGGCGTCATTATGGACGTCGTTACGCCGGAGCAGGCCAAGATCGCTGAAGATGCCGGCGCAACTGCCGTGATGGCGCTGGAGCGTGTCCCCGCCGATATTCGCGCAGAGGGTGGCGTGTCGCGTATGTCTGACCCGGACATGATCGAGGGCATTATCAATGCCGTCTCCATTCCGGTTATGGCCAAGGCCCGAATCGGCCACTTTGTTGAGGCACAGGTTCTGCAGTCCCTCGGTGTTGACTTCATTGACGAGTCCGAGGTTCTGACCCCGGCCGATTACTCGAACCACATCGACAAGTTCGAATTCACCGTGCCTTTCGTCTGTGGTGCGACCAACCTGGGTGAGGCTCTGCGCCGCATCAACGAGGGCGCTGCCATGATTCGCTCCAAGGGCGAGGCCGGTACCGGTGATGTCTCCAACGCTGTGACTCACATGCGCACCATCCGCGCTGAAATTAACCGTCTGCGTTCTATGGCTCCGGACGAGCTCTATGTTGCCGCCAAGGAGCTGCAGGCACCGTACGAGCTGGTACGCGAGGTCGCTGAGACCGGTAAGTTGCCAGTCGTGCTGTTCACCGCAGGAGGCATTGCAACTCCGGCTGACGCTGCAATGATGATGCAGCTCGGTGCCGAGGGTGTCTTTGTTGGTTCCGGTATCTTCAAGTCCGGTGATCCGGAGAAGCGCGCCAAGGCTATCGTCCAGGCAACCCAGCACTACGATGATCCGAAGGTCATCGCTGATGTCTCCCGCGGTCTCGGCGAGGCAATGGTCGGCATCAACGTCGACGAGATTCCGCAGCCGCACCGACTCGCTGAGCGTGGCTGGTAAAAATGGCTAACATCCGCGAGGTATTAGATCTGGAGCAGATTGACCGGGACATTTTCCGTGGCCCAGTCATTAAGTCAATCCTGCAGCGCACTTTCGGTGGCCAAGTTGCCGGCCAGTCCCTCGTCGCGGCGACGCGCACGGTGGGTAATACCTTCGCGGTGAACTCCCTCCACGCCTACTTTGTAGGCCCGGGCCGCCCCCATATCCCGACGGTGTACATGGTCAAGCGTATTCGCGACGGCCGGTCTTTCTGCCACCGATCCGTCGAAGCTGTGCAAGATGGCCGTACGATTTTCGTCATGCAGGTCAGCTTCCACCGTAAGGGGGATGAGGGACTCGAGCACTCTGACGTGATGCGCAAGGTGCCAGATCCTGAAGATGTGGTCACCGACACCTCTGAGATGACGAACACACGTCGTCTACTAATGCGCGAGTGGGCGGACTGGGATATCCGGGTAGTGCCGGATGATCAGTTCGAACACAACAAGTACACCCCGTCCCAGCAGCTGGTATGGTTCCGGTGCAAGGATCGCCTGCCGGATAACGAGACCTTCCACGTCTGCACGCTGGCGTACATGTCGGATATGACTTTGCTGTCATCGGCACTCGTTCCGCATCCAGGCGTTGAGGTCCAGGAAGCCAGCCTCGACCACGCGATGTGGTTTATGCGTCCGTTCCGTGCGGATGAATGGCTGCTCTACGACCAGATTTCGCCATCGGCGCACGCGGGTCGCGCATTGACTCACGGTCGCATCTTTAACCAAAAGGGCGAGCTCGTGGCCGTCGTCACGCAGGAAGGGCTGACCCGAAGCCTGGCCCCGGGTGTCGAGCCCGTGCCAGTGGCGACGAACTTCGATGCTCGCAGTGAGAACCTAGATTAATGACACAGGAAACAATCGGTATCCTCGCTCTTCAGGGCAACGTTGCCGAACACGGATATGTGCTTGACCAGCTCGGCGTCCCGCACCGAAAGGTGCGCTTGCCCCGTGATCTGGAAGGGCTTAGCGGCCTAATTTTGCCCGGCGGCGAGTCCACAACCATGAGCAAGCTGATGGTCTTCAATGAGCTTGAAGACCCGCTGCGGGAAGCCCTCCGCGATGGCCTTCCGGCATATGGCACCTGCGCCGGCATGATTTTGCTTGCCGACGAAGTGCTCGATACCCGTCCGGATGCCGTTAGCCTGGGGGCGATTGACATCACCGTCCGTCGTAACGCATTTGGCCGGCAAGTGGATTCCTTCGAAACTGACTTGGATATTCCGCAGCTGGCGATCAGTGGTGACCAGCCGCCTGTACACGCCGCCTTTATTCGCGCACCGTGGGTCGAGCGTGTCGGTGATGATGTTGAGGTGCTAGCGCGGGTGCCAGAATCGGCTGGAGAGACCGCAGGTACAGTGGTCGGAGTACGGCAGGGGGCTGCGATGGCCACCAGCTTTCACCCGGAGTCGACGGGGGAGACGCGGCTCCACGAGTTCTTTTTGCGAGAGCTTGTCGGCATTTAAATCCCCGGTTTGTATAATGAACACCTGACGAATTCCCATCTACATGGGTATTGACGAGAGGAATGGTAGGAACTAGCACATGGCGGGTCATTCAAAATGGGCAACCACAAAGCACAAGAAGGCTGCTAATGACGCCAAGCGCGCCAAAGAGTGGGCAAAGATGATCAAGAACATCGAGGTCGCGGCTCGTACCGGCGGCGGTGATCCTGCTGGTAACCCCACCCTCGATGACATGATTAAGAAGGCCAAGAAGGCCTCGGTTCCCAACGACAACATTGAGCGTGCCCGCAAGCGTGGTTCCGGCGAGGAGTCCGGCGGTGCTGACTGGGAGACCATTGTCTACGAAGGTTACGCACCTGGCGGTGTCGCTTTGATTGTGGAGTGCCTGACCGATAACCGTAACCGTGCTGCTTCCGATGTGCGCTCGGCGTTCAACAAGAACAACGGCAACATGGCAGACAACGGCGCCGTGGCGTACCTCTTCGAAAAGAAGGGTGTCGTCGAGCTGCCGAAGGGCGAGCTGACCGAGGATGACCTGCTTATGGCGGTTCTCGATGCTGGTGCAGAGGAGGTCAACGACCTGGGCGAAAAGTTCGAGGTTGTCTCCGCCTTTACCGATCTGATGAATGTCCGCACCGCTCTTGTCGATGCCGAAATGGAGTACGACTCCGCAGATCAGGACTACCGCGCTTCTACCACGGTGGCTCTCGATGCTGACGGTGCACGCAAGCTCTTCCGTCTGATTGACGCTCTCGAAGAGTCCGACGACGTGCAGAACGTCTACTCGAACGCCGACATCAGCGACGAGGTTATCGCCGAACTCGAAGACTAGGCGTTTGCTTGGCGACGGTTCCGCTGACCGGCTTCCCGGCGTTAAAGGATGCTCGTGCAGGGTAGTCTGCAGCGCTGAATTGCGCGGCGAGCTGGTGTGAATGGAAGATCCCCATCGGAGAGTCGTCCGATGGGGATTTTTTTGGGGGGAGAGAGACAGACAGAGTCAAAGAGTGTGTCTGATCCTCAGGATAGCGACTGGTCAGAGCCCGCCTGCGGGTAGCTCCACACCCTGGGGTTAAGGAGAAAAACTGACAACCCGACACACTGGCAACCTCAAAAAATTACGGGCTGCGCGTGTGAATACGGCTGCAAATGTGAAACTGTGCAGGTTTATGTCACTTTCAGACGATTTTTCAGGTCATTTTTGTCATAAACGCAGTCAGTAACTCGCATTGGGGTAAGTAGCGAAGGGTGCCCGCCCGCCGACGCGCCGGTCGACACGCCAGGCGGACATATTTTTGTCTATTAAACCGATTTTGGTTTCTGAAAGTTTTAGTTGAACCGTTTTAGGAGAACCACTGAGTCGGAGGTCCGGCCATCAGCAACAGTGTGAAGACCACGACGAGAACAATGAGGATGACGAATGCCGAGATAAACGGGCGGCGAATAATCATCGCGAGTGCCCACTCGAAAATGTCCTGTGGCTCCTCGGATTCGTCGGTAAAGCGCCAGGGCCGATCCAAGAGGCCTGCCTTCAGGGTGTTTCGTTCAAACGGATAGGTTGCGAATGGAATGATAGAAGAGGCGAGGCCGATGACACCGCGGCCAAAGCTCCACTGCTGGTTGATCCACACCATGATGGTGGTGACTACGTAGCACAGGAACGTAAAACCGTGGATGCCGCCGAAGATGGTGGTGGCGATGTCAGTGACTTTGAACAGGTACTTCAGTGCCAGCCCCAAGAGCAGCAGAGCCCACGTGACCATTTCAGCTGCAGCGAGAACGCCGTAGAGCTTCTTCGGTGAATTCATGGTGTTAAACCTATCAGAATCAACGGTTGGTACCCCGTGTAGCTACGATACAAACAGCTGTTCGAAATGTGGTATTAGTGGAGAGGTGAATTATCGAGCTGGATCTCTGCGGGTGATGGGTATCGACCCTGGCCTTACTCGTTGTGGTCTCTCCATTGCGGAAGGTGCTCAGGGCAGGAAAGTCATTCCCATTGCGGTGGGGGTCGCCCGCACACCAACCACGGCATCGTTGGAGGATCGTCTTCTACGGCTTTCCAATGCCGTGGAGCAGTGGATGGATGAGTACGAGCCGGACGTGGTTGCGATGGAACGGGTATTCGAGCGCGGCAATGTGTCCACCGTAATGCAGACTGCGCACGCGGTTGGTGTCCTTGTCCTCGCTGCGGCGAGACGCGGTTTGGAAGTGCATATGTACACGCCGTCGGAGGTAAAGAAGGCGCTTACCGGCAACGGTCGGGCTGATAAGAAGCAGATGACCATGATGGTGACGAGAATCCTCGGGTTGGAAACTCCGCCAAAACCTGCGGACGCAGCGGATGCGTTGGCCATCGCTATCTGCCACTGTTGGCGTGGTCCGGTTCTGCAACGCCAGCGCGACACCTTGGCTGCGCTTGCTAAGCAACACGAGGAGCGGGAGTTGGAGCTTTCTCGCCGTGAGAATCCCTCGCGGTAGGGGAGCCTGCTAGAGCACACTTGTGAGTTCGGCGTTTATCTCGGTGTCTTTCGGGAAGCCGTAGTGAAAGGAATTGTGAGAAGTGATTGCATCTCTACGCGGTGAGGTTATCGATCTCGGTGCGGACTATTGCGTTATCGAGTGCGGTGGTGTCGGGCATTTGGTCACCATTACGGGCAGGTTAGCTTCTCAGTTGGTGAGGCATGAGCAGACTTTCATGTTGACCACAATGGCGGTTCGTGAAGATGCGATTACGCTTTTTGGTTTTGCCAACTCGCAGGAACGTGAGATGTTTGCGCTCTTGCGCACTGTCTCAACAGTGGGGCCAAAAGTAGCGATGTCTGTTCTATCGGTACTGTCGCCGGCCGAGATTGCCAATGCGGTTGCCTCAAAGAATGCCAAGGCCCTCCAGGCGGCTAACGGCGTCGGCAAGCGATTGGCGGAGCGCCTGTTGGTTGAGTTGAAGGATAAGGTCGAGGTTTTCGCGGATAGGGCGGTATCCCAGCCGGAGGAAGCTGCAAGCGGAGCAGCGCCTGGCATTGTTTTGAAGGCAGATCTGGATCAGGTCGTTGGTGCTTTGGTCGGGCTTGGGTTCCCGGAAGCTGATGCGAATGAGGCAGCGGAGACTGTTGTTCGGATTGATCCGACCTTGGATACATCAATGGCGCTGAAGGCGGCGCTAAAGACATTGGGCGAAAAGTAAATCCAGGTCGAGGACCTGCAGCTACATTGATGATGAAAAATGGCAGTGCACTAGGATGAGGGGACTATGAGCGATATCGAGCGCACGGAGTTTAACGTGTCGGGCAATCCCTTCAGGGACTCTTTAGATGGAGCAGCCAACGACCATTTTGGCGGTGGGGGAAATGGTGCACAACGTGATGTCGATGCCCGCGCTCAGGTCGAGGAAGTCGATGCGGAATCGAACCTGCGACCAAAGTCGTTAGGGGAGTTTATCGGCCAACCCAAGGTCCGCGAGCAGCTGGATTTGGTGCTCTCCGGGGCACGGGGACGAAATGTGACTCCGGACCACATTCTGCTGTCGGGACCTCCCGGCCTGGGTAAGACCACCATGGCCATGATTATTGCGCAGGAGATGGGGTCGTCCCTGCGAATGACGTCCGGTCCGGCGCTTATTCGCGCTGGCGATTTGGCAGCAATGCTATCGAACCTGCTCGAGGGCGATGTACTCTTCATTGACGAGATCCACCGCATTGCCAGGCCCGTGGAGGAAATGCTCTACATGGCAATGGAAGATTTCCGTATTGATGTCATCGTGGGCAAGGGGCCTGGAGCTACGTCAATTCCACTCGAGATTCCACCTTTTACGCTGGTAGGCGCAACGACGCGCTCGGGTATGCTGACTGGCCCACTGCGTGACCGTTTCGGTTTTACTGCGCAGATGGAGTTCTACGAGGTCGAGGATCTGACAAAGGTGGTTACCCGTGCCGCTGGGATCCTCGGGGTGGATATCAGCCCAGAGGCTGCAGTGGAGATTGCCTCGCGTTCGCGAGGTACCCCGCGAATTGCCAACCGCCTACTGCGTCGCGTTCGCGATTTCGCAGATGTTCACTCCGGTGGCGTTATTGATCTTGGTGCGGCCAAGGCGGCGTTGATTGTCTTCGATGTCGATGAGCTTGGGCTGGACCGCTTGGACCGCGCAGTGCTGACTGCCCTGGTCAAGGGGCACGGTGGCGGCCCGGTGGGCGTGAATTCCCTGGCGCTGGCAGTCGGTGAGGAGCCCTCGACTGTGGAAGAAGTGTGCGAGCCCTACTTGGTCCGTGCCGGGATGATTGCGCGTACATCGCGCGGACGTGTTGCAACTGCCCGAGCATGGCGGCACTTGGGGTTGCAGCCTCCGGAGGGAACTATCGGAGAATAGCTTTCTCATCGACCTGGCCGGGGCAGTGTGGAATTGCTAGCTGGCAATTCGTTAAACTCGGCAGACATGGATCAAACTATTCTCCTCCTACTTATTTTCTTGTTCCTGGCGCTGCCAATTTGGCAGATCATCAAGCAGAACAAGCAGGTGCGCACCATTCGGGACATGCAGGATAAGTTGGCCCCGGGCGCAGAGGTCATCACCGGTTCCGGTATGCATGGTGTGGTCGTTGATACGACCGAAACAACCGTCGACCTGATTATCGCTGACGGCATCGTGACCCGTTGGGAAAAGGGCGCCATTGCCCGCAACCTCACCACCGGTACCGGAGCTAGCTACGCTCACCGTGATCGACGTGGCCGTGTTTCCGATGCGCCAGATGACCACGTCGGCGATGTCCAAGAAATCACCGGCCACGGTCCGGATGACAATGCCGCTTCGGACATCAATGAGCAGGTCGAGAACCCGAATACTCCGAGTAACTCGGATAACACGGGTACAGACGGTTCCACTTCCACCGAAAAGCAGTAGCAGTTTTTTGCACGCCCACGCCCTGCTGGTTTGCATGCATCCAAGCTGTAGCGTGCGCCGTGGGGTTAGCGGGCGCGTCCCAGGTTTCGCCGTCGGCAAGCGTGGGCAAGATTTTCACTAAATAGGTACAAGTCAAAACCGGCGCACTACGCTAAATCGGTTATTCTCTAGCGGTTGGTGTTTATAGCTTTGCTTAGCGACGCCCGCAATGCCTCTTCCTGGTATCGCGCGATTTCGCGGTGCGGTTATAGACCTGCGTTTCTACCCGAAGCGCTTAAGTACCTAAACGTCACGATTCAGGAGACTTTGCTTTGAACAGCAAATCCAGATCCGGTGCGAATACATTCAAGAGGAACTGGCCGCAGTGGCTGTTGGCACTGTTTGTTGGCTTCCTCATCCTTACGTACGCACTCGTCTTTTTCACCGGCGGCGGATCAGCCAAGCCAAAGTTGGGCATCGACTTGCAGGGTGGTACCCGAGTAACCTTGGTGCCGCAGGGCGAAAAGCCGACGCGCGATCAGCTGGACCAGGCTCGCAAGATTCTGGAGAACCGCGTAAACGGCATGGGCGTCAGCGGCGCTCAAGTTGTCACCGACGGTGACACGCTGGTCATTACCGTGCCGGGTGAAGACTCACAGGAGGCGCGTACGCTCGGCCAGACTTCGCAGCTCTTCTTCCGTCCGGTAGAACAGCCCACCCAGGGCCCTGATGAAGCTGCCTTTGGCGAGGTAGTTAAGAAGACTGCTGAAGATTGGGTGTCAGTCGGTGTCCTGTCGAAGGAGGACGCCGCCAAGCGTGTTGATGACCTCTACAAGGACATGAACGAAACGCAGAAGCGTGCAATTGATGCCTTCAAGGAACAGAACCCAGATCAGCCGGTTCCCGAGGAGCTGTCCAAGTCGCTGGGCGAGGCCCCGAAGTTGGACGCAACAGCTCCGGCAAAGCCGGCGAACTCAATTGAAGCGGCCGAGCTGCGTACGAAGGTTCGTGACGTGCTGTTGGCGACTCGCCAGTCCGAAGACCCAACGACACAGTTTGCAGCCGCTGCGCTGATGACCTGCGATAACCGCGATGCAGTTGATCCGCTACAGGGTGCCGATGACCCGGCCAAGCCGCTGGTGACCTGTGCGCCCGAAGGCGGTAAAGCCATCTTCCTGGGCAAGGCTCCGCTGTTGATTGGGCAGGAGGACGAGGCCAAGGGCCAGCGTCTGTCCGGCGACGCTATTGATACCAATGCGCCGATTAACGGTGGTTACGATCAGCAGTCTGGTCAGATTCAGGTCTCCTTTAGCTTCAAGTCCGGGAAGAATGACACCGGCGCTCGCACATGGACCAAGTTGACCAATGACTACCTGCAGCGGCAGGTCGCTATCGTGTTGGACTCGAAGGTCATTTCCGCCCCGGTGATTCAGGAGGCAACCCCAGTTGGTTCTGCCACCCGCATCACGGGCGACTTCTCAATCGACGAGGCACAGGGGCTGGCCAATAACCTGCGTTATGGTGCACTGCCGCTGTCGTTCGCAGGTGAGGACGGCGAGCCGGGCGGCACCACCACGACTATCCCGGCCATGCTTGGTTCGGCTTCCTTGGAAGCCGGTCTGCTTGCCGGCATTATCGGTATCGCCCTGATTGTCGTCTACGCGATTGCTCTCTACCGCGGCCTGGGCGTGATTTCGCTGGTTTCGCTGGCAGCAGCTGGAGCGATGGTCTACGGCGTCCTTGTCCTTCTTGGTCGTTGGATTGGCTACTCGCTCGATCTCGCTGGCATCGCCGGTATCATCATCTCCATCGGTGTAACGGCTGACTCCTTCATCGTCTTCTTCGAACGCATTAAGGACGAAATCCGCGCGGGTAGAACTTTCCGCTCCGCGGTTCCGCACGCTTGGCGACGAGCACGGCGCACCATCCTTTCGGGTAACTTTGTGTCCATCATTGCGGCTGTGGTTCTTTACATCCTGGCCGTTGGCGATGTCCGCGGTTTCGCATTCACACTTGGTCTCTCCACAGCATTCGACATTGTGACGGCTTTCCTCGTGACTGCGCCGTTGGTCATCCTGGCTACTCGTAAGTGGCCAGCTTTGTCCAAGCCGTCGATGAACGGCTTCGGCTCGGTCATGGAGATTGCACAGAGGAATAAGACTGTAGCTGCCGGTAAGAAGGCCGGAGCCTCCGATGCCTCCGCCAGTACGGCTGCCGACACCGGTGCAGCTCACTCCAGCGCGAATGAGGGGAAGTAGGAATCCATGAATACTACTCAGACGAATCCGGCGCTAATCACTGAGCCAGAAAGCGTGAAAGACGACTCCTTCTTCCGCCGCCTCTACACCGGCGAGGGTGGAATCAACATCGTCGGCAAGCGGAAGCGCTGGTACCAGATTGCCGTCGCCATCATCGTTGTTGCTTTCGCAGCGATGCTGATTCGCGGGTTCAGCTTCGGTATCGACTTCGAGGGCGGTACCAAGATGACTATGCCGCCGGCCTCAGTGACAACTGAGCAGGCCGAGGAGGTTTTCACCGAGGCGACCGGCGTGAAGCCGGAGCTGGTGCAAATTATCGGTTCTGGTGAGGGCCGAATCCTGGAGATCACCTCTGAGAAGCTGACTCAGGACGAGATTAATAGTGCTCGTATCGCGTTGAATGATGCATTCAAGCCCGTCGATGTACAGGGGCAGCAGACCCCGGATGCCATTGGTGACTCGACCGTGTCGGAGTCGTGGGGCTCTTCGATTACCAACCGAATGCTGCTGGCTGCAGTGGTGTTCCTGGGTCTGGTGTTCATCTACATCACCATTCACTTCGAGCGCGACATGGCCATTGCCGCAATTCTCGCCCTGGTTGTGGATGCAATCGTGATTATGGGCATCTACGCGCTCATTGGTCTTGACGTCACCCCGGCAACCATTATCGGCTTGCTGACAGTGCTGTCGTTCTCCCTGTACGACACCGTCGTGGTTTTCGACAAGGTCGACGAGAACACGGCAGGCTATCGTTCATCGACCCGTAGAAGTTACGCCGAGTTGGTGAACCTGGCGGTCAACCAAACCATCATGCGTTCTATCAACACCACGGTGTCGACGCTCCTGCCAATCCTGGCACTGATGGTCATCGCCGTGGGCATGCTAGGGGTCGGAACGCTGAAGGACCTTGCACTCGTTCAGCTCATCGGCATTATTCAAGGTACGTTCTCTTCGATCTTCCTGGCTTCGTCGCTGTTGGTGTCTCTTAAGTCGCGGCAGCGTGAATACCGCAAGCATGAAGAGGCGGTACTGTCTGCCCGCGCAAAGGCATCTGAGGGAGCCGGTTCGGGCACCGATTCCGCCACCACTGATGTTGCGGAGGACTCGGGCTCGAAGGAGCCGTCGGCAAGCGAGATGGAGCAGTCGACGCCGAAACGAACGGTGACGACTCCGAAGCTTGAGGGCGATGAAGACAAGCCGCTGTCCTGGCGTCCGGGGCAGTAGGAGGTAGCGCCTCCCAGTGGTTCGGGTGAAACTACTTTAAAAGCGCATTGTGCGGGTATCGTTGACAGGTACCCGCACTTTTTCTTTTCGCCGAAAAGGAGCTTAAACCTGTGTCGTATGCACACGCGCGTGAGGCATTAGCCGATCAGATTCGGTTCGTGCCCGATTTTCCAGTTGAGGGCGTACTCTTCGAGGACCTGACGCCGGCGCTTGCCGACGCCACGACGTTCGCCCTGATTGTGGACGAGATTTCCGCCAAGGTGGAAGAGTTCGGGGCTGATGTTATAGGCAGCCTAGATGCGCGTGGATTCCTGCTGGGTTCTGCGGTGGCGTACAAGCTTGGACTGGGAGTGCTCGCTATTCGTAAGAAGGGTAAGCTACCACCGCCTGTGCTGACCGAGACCTATGAACTGGAATATGGTACGGCCGCGCTTGAGATTCCGGCTAGTGGGTTTGAGCTGAAGGGCAAGAAGGCCGTACTTGTCGACGATGTGTTGGCAACTGGTGGCACCCTGTGTGCAGCTCGCGCCCTGCTGGAGACCGCTGGTGTCGAGGTAACCGGGCTGTGCACCGTGCTGGAGGTTGAAGGCCTGGGAGCTCGGGAGAAGCTTGCTGATCTGCCTTTGTACGTGGTTAATAAGGGGTGAATGAGTCATGGCTGAAGGGCCCGCACGCCGTTATGGTGCCCGCCTAGCGCGAAGCCTTACCGGCAACAGAACGAAAATCCGCCCGGTGCTAGATCCCCTTGTCGCGGTGCATCGACAGGTGCATCCGCGCGCAGATTTGGCTGTGCTTCAGCGTGCCTACGATACCGCCGAGCGCCTTCACGACGGCGTGTACCGGAAATCCGGCGAGCCATACATCACTCACCCGCTTGCAGTCGCCACTATTGCCGCCGAGATCGGCATGGATACCACCACGCTGGTGGCAGCGCTGCTACATGACACGGTCGAAGATACCGATTACACGCTGGAGGACCTGGAGCGGGACTTCGGCCCAGAAGTCGCACGACTGGTCGACGGTGTGACCAAATTGGATAAGGTCGCGTTGGGCTCCGCCGCCGAGGCAGAGACCGTGCGAAAGATGATTATCGCCATGAGCCAGGACCCGCGCGTGCTGGTTATCAAGGTGGCTGACCGGCTGCATAACATGCGCACAATGCGCTTCCTGCCGCCGGAAAAGCAGGCTAAGAAGGCCCGTGAGACCCTCGAGGTGATTGCACCGCTGGCGCATCGTTTGGGAATGGCCAGCGTGAAGTGGGAGTTGGAAGATCTCTCCTTCGCCATTTTGTACCCGAAGAAGTACGACGAGATTGTGCGTTTGGTCGCAGATCGAGCGCCGCAGCGGGACCGGTACATCCAGGAAGTCTCCGAGATGATTCAGAAGGATCTGAAGGAGTCTCACATTGCTGCTGAGGTACAGGGCAGGCCGAAGCACTACTGGTCGATTTATCAGAAGATGATTGTCCGCGGCCATGAGTTCGACGAGATTTTTGACCTGGTCGGACTTCGAGTTCTGGTGGACACGACCAAGGATTGCTATGCCGCGATGGGTGCCGTCCACTCGCTGTTCAAACCTATGCCGGGGCGATTCAAGGACTATATTTCCGCGCCGCGTTTCGGGGTTTACCAGTCGTTGCACACAACGGTCATCGGTCCAGGTGGCTCCCCGCTAGAAGTGCAGATTCGCACCCATGAGATGCACTACAACGCTGAGTACGGCATTGCCGCACACTGGCGCTACAAGGAAACCAAGGGCTCTCACAAGGGAGATTCCGCCGAAGTCGATCAGATGGCGTGGATGCGTCAGCTGCTGGATTGGCAGCGGGAGGCCGCAGATCCTAACGAGTTCCTGGACTCCCTGCGCTATGACCTCTCAGTCACTGAAATTTTTGCGTTCACACCTAAGGGCGATGTCATCACATTGCCTGCGGACTCCACGCCGGTCGACTTTGCCTACGCGGTCCATACTGAAGTAGGTCACCGATGTATTGGTGCCAAAGTCAACGGCAAGCTAGTGGCGTTGGAATCACCGCTAAAAACTGGCGACCGCGTCGAGATTTTCACGTCCAAGGATGCCGATTCCGGTCCGTCTAAGGACTGGGAGAAGTTTGTTAAAACTCCACGTGCGCGGGCAAAGATCCGTCAGTGGTTTGCCAAGGAGCGCCGCGAAGAGGCACTCGATGCCGGCCGTGACGCGCTGGCTGCAGAGGTACAGCGCGGCGGTCTGCCGATGCACCGCCTGTTCACTCCGGCGTCCATCAAGCAGATTGCCTCCGAGCTGCACTATGCGGATGTCGATGCGCTCTATACCGCTATCGGTAAGGGGCAGGTCTCAGCGCAGCATGTGACTCACCGGCTGATGGCGCAGTTCTCGAGTGCGGACGATGCCGAAGAGCAGTTGGTCTCCCGCACGCCAATTTCAAAGATGAACGTGCACAACACTCCGCGCCGCGCTGACAGTACGGGTGTGTTGGTAGAAGGCAGCGCGGATATGGCCGCTAAGCTTGCCAAATGCTGTACGCCTGTGCCGGGCGATGCCATCTTTGGCTTCGTCACCCGCGGCGGTGGGGTCAGTGTGCACCGTACGGACTGCACTAATGCGGAGAAACTGCACCAGGAGCCCGAGCGCATTATCGAGGTTTCCTGGGCAACAGATTCCTCCGGTGCGGTCTTCATGGTTACGGTGCAAATCGAAGCGCTTGACCGTCATGGACTGCTCTCGGAGATCACTCGCGTTTTCTCCGATCAGAAGGTCTCAATCCTGTCGACGTCCTCTCATACCTCCGATGACCGCGTTGCCGTAATGCGTTTTAGCTTCGAGGTTTCGGACACTAAGCAGATGGGCTATATCTTCAACATTCTGCGCGGTGTCGAGGGAGTCTTCGATGTCTACCGCATTACTTCTGGTCAGTAGGCGGTTTAGTAGCCATCGATATGTGAAAAAGGATGAGACCGCGTAGGTATTAAAAACAGGGTCAAGGTGATTCACCTTGACCCTGTTTTTGATTAATTTCTCAATCAGTTAGTTGAGTCAACTACTTGACTTCCGCCTTCTCAATACGGACTTCCTTAGCTGGCTTACCGTCAGAGGTACCGCCGCCCTCGATACCGTTCTTCGCAATGTCCGCAACCGTCTTGGTGCCCTCGTCAGTCATGGAGCCAAGCACGGTGTACTGCGGAGGCAGCTGAGAATCTGCCCAGTTGAGGAAGAACTGGCTGCCGTTGGCATCTGGGTCGCTCGGGTTTGCCATGGCGATAGAGCCCTTCGGGTACACCAACGGGGTATTCTGATCCAGACCAGAATCCTTGACCGGCCATTCGCCAGCGAACTTGAAGCCCGGGCCGCCGGTACCGGTACCAGTCGGGTCGCCACACTGCAGAACGTTCAGGCCACCACCGGTAATACGGTGGCACACAGTGTCATTGAAGTAGTTGGACTTGGCCATGTGCTCAATTGCATTGACGCCGCAAGGTGAAATAGCGCGGTCCAGCTCCATCGGAATGTCGCCCTGGTTAGTCTTCAGGGTGATGGTTACAGTGCCAGTGGCGGGAACGTTGTCGGTAGCTGGCTTATCTATGTCCTTCGATGCCTCGCCATCATCCGGGTAGTCACAGGTCACGGTTTCCGGAAGTGGGGAAGAGCGCTTCATTGGAACCTTTTCACCGCTGACGGGAGTAGCTGTCAGAGCTGCAGGTTCGACTGGAGTCGTGGATTCATCAGCGGCCTCATTGTCGTCAGCGCCGCCAGCCGTGGTCAGCAAGTAGATGCCGCCACCGATAAAGAGCAGGATAGCCAAGGTGGTTACGACAACGCCCAGTGGCTTCAGCTTCTCGGCACGTGCACGGCGCTTAAGTTCGCGCTCGAGCGTCCGCATCGCATCTTTGCGCCTTTGCTCATTATTGGCCACTAGTCTTTCTCCGTATCTGTTAGTCATCTATTGCTGGTGACGGAACACCAGCGGACGATTTTGCCCATTGATAGTGACCGCATTTGAAGTAACAGCTCAGTCGGTCACCGTCGCGTACACAATCGACCATTATGCCCGGGATTGCTTCCCATTTGCGAGATGACAGGCCAACGAGCAAGGGGAAAGGTGCTCTCTTCCCGTTGTTGGAAGGCGCAAATAGCCTGCCGGGGGCTGTACACAATCGTTACAATGGAGCGCCATGGAGATATTTGGTTTTGCAGCCGGCCCTTTTCAGACCAACTGCTACGTGGCAACAGGCGCTCCGGAAATGGACGGCCTGTCCACCCCATGCGTCATTGTTGACCCGGGCATGGGGGCGTTCGAGGTAGTACGCGGCGAGGTTGAGAAGCGAGATTGGAAGCCGGAAGCAATTCTGCTGACCCATGGTCATATCGACCATGTCCGCGATGTCGCGGAGGCCGCCGACTTCTGGGATATTCCCGTCTTCATTCACGAAAGCGACAATGTGTTGCTGGCCAATCCGAAGCTCGGCGGTTCTTCTTTCGGACACCTCTTTGACATCGATTCCATGCAGGCTTATACGAAAGCCGATTTCTTCGAGGATGGCGACGAAGTAAAGTGGGCAGGGTTGAATTTCGAAGTCATTCACGCACCGGGTCACTCTCCGGGCTGTGTAATGCTGCGTGCTTCCGATGGGGAAGATGAGATTATCTTCAGCGGGGACGTCCTCTTTAAGGGGGCTATCGGTCGCGTAGATTTGCCGGGCAGTAGTCCGGAGCACATGCAGCAGTCGTTGAAGGATAAGGTCCTCCCGCTGGCGGATGACCTCATGATTCTTCCGGGCCATGGCTCCGCATCGTCGATAGGCGAGGAGCGCGCGACCAACCCGTTCCTGCAAAACCTCACCTAGCCTGGCTGACACCTCGTGAGAGTTGGCAGGTAGAGTTAGCGGGGTGAACTCTAGCCAGAAGCCAAAGAAGTTGAAGCCATTCTCCGCGCCCAAGGGCGTGCCGGATTACGTCCCGCCGGTCTCCCGCGAATTCGAGGCGGTGCGAAACTCATTCCAGCACCGCGCACGACTTGCGGGCTATGAGCACATTGAGCTGCCAATTTTCGAGGACACCGGGCTTTTTGCACGTGGCGTAGGTGAATCGACGGACGTCGTCACCAAGGAGATGTACACGTTCGCCGACCGCGGCGGCCGCTCCGTCACCCTGCGCCCGGAGGGTACCGCGGGCGTGATGCGCGCGGTCATTGAGCACAATTTGGATCGCGGTCAGTTGCCGGTCAAGCTTTCCTACGCGGGGCCATTCTTCCGCTATGAACGCCCGCAGGCAGGCCGTTACCGTCAGTTGCAGCAGGTGGGCGTAGAGGCAATCGGCGTCGATGATCCTGCGCTGGACGCTGAAGTCATCGCGCTTGCCGACGCATGCTTCCGCGGTATCGGACTCGAAGGCTTCCGCCTTGAACTGACAAGCCTTGGCGACAACACCTGCCGCCCTGAATATCGCGCTAAGCTGCAGGAGTTCTTGTTTGACCTGCCTCTGGATGAGGAAACGCGCCACCGTGCAAACATCAACCCGCTGCGCGTCCTCGACGATAAGCGACCGGAAATGCAGGAAATGCTTGCCGACGCGCCGCTGATGCTGGACCACCTTTCTGACAGCGCTCGCGGTCACTTTGAAGCTGTGACTGGACTGTTGGATGACATGAAGGTGCCCTATGTCATCAATCCTCGAATGGTGCGCGGACTGGACTACTACACCAAGACGTGCTTCGAGTTTGTTCACGACGGCCTTGGTGCTCAGTCGGGTATCGGCGGCGGTGGTCGCTACGACGGGCTGATGGCGCAGCTAGGCGGCCAAGAGCTGTCTGGAATTGGCTTTGGTTTGGGTGTGGATCGCGCGCTGCTCGCACTGGAAGCAGAGGGCAAGCATGCCAGCGATGGTCGACGCGTCGATGTGTATGGTGTTGCGCTCGGTGAAGAAGCCGCTCACGCTATGGCGGTGCAGATCAATAAGCTGCGCCAAGCGGGTATCCGCGCAGATATGTCCTACGGCGGCCGCGGTCTGAAGGGCGCGATGAAGGGTGCCGATCGCGCTGGAGCCCGATTTGCGTTGGTCCTCGGCGAGTCTGAATTGGCCGCGGGCGAGGTTCAGCTGAAGAACCTTGAGTCCCACGAGCAGCACGCAGTCGCCCTAGATGCACTGGTTCAGGAGTTGCAGTCGCGCATCTAGGAAACGCGCATTTGTTAAGTGCGGAGTCTAGCTGTAGACGCCGCGCTCGAGAGTGTCGCACTGAGACATCTTTCCTGACTTGTAGCCGGTGAGGAATGCCTTCGTACGCTGCTCGGCCGAGCCGTGGGTCCAGGAGTCCGGTTGAACACCACCGCCGGAATGCTGCTGGATGGTGTCATCGCCAATGGCCTTCGTAGTTTTGAGGGCATCGGCAACTTGCTCGTCGGAAAGCGGTTCGAGGATTGCGTCCGGCCCCTTGTCCGCGTAATGAGCCCAGATACCCGCGTAGCAGTCGGCCTGCAGCTCGATCTTTACAGCGTCGGAATCGGGGCCCGGTTCGTTGTAGTTACTGCGGCCGAGTGTGCCCTCCAACCTTTGGATATGGTGGGCGAATTCGTGGGCCACGACGTATTCCTGTGCGAGCGGTCCGTTGCCTCCGCCCATGCGCTCCAGGGTGCTAAAGAACTCCGTGTCGAAGTAGGCCGTTTGATCGGCGGGGCAGTAGAACGGGCCGGTGGACGAGGACGCTGCGCCGCAGCCCGACTGAGTGGAGCCTTCAAAGAGGACTAAGCCTGGGTTCGTGTACTCGATGCCGGCCTGTGCGGAGAGTTGTTCTTCCCAGACTCGGTCGACCGAAATACCGGTGAATTCCATCCGGCAATCGATGCGGCTGTTGGCATCTTCGCCGGTCTTGCATGGATCCTCGCCAGGGGACTGCTGTGCAGTCTGCGAGGACTGGTTGTTCTGGGCACCTGTCAGCTGTCCCAATTGTCCCGGGTCGCCGCCGAGAAGTAAGTACAGGCCGATGAGGACAAGGCCGCCGATACCGCCACCGCCTACGGCGATAGCGCGGCCACCACCCGAGCGTCGCTCGGCACGAGCCGAGCTCTTTTGGAAGTCATTCCGGAAGGTCATAGGAGTAAGACTATTGCATAAGGTGCGGAAAACGGGCCATTGAATAGCGCTGCGTCATAGTATCCGCATGTAAATCAACGTCAGGATCTACGGAGAACTTTGTCTAAGTGAGTACATGAAGCCCGAGGTAGGCCCAAGGCGATGACCGGTAATAAGCAAAATAGCCGGGGTCTTCTTCTCACCTTTCTGGCTTCAAGGTAGACTACACGGACGAAACCGCTATCCACAGCGTTAATCCCTATAGCACCAATTTTGGAAGGACCAATTCGCAGTGCTTCGTACGCATCTTGCCGGAGACCTCCGCGCTGACCTCGCCGGCAGCACAGTAACCCTGACCGGTTGGGTAGGACGCCGCCGTGACCATGGTGGCGTGATCTTCATCGACATGCGTGACCGCTCCGGTTACGCCCAGGTTGTGTTCCGCAACAGCGAAGTTGCTGAGCGTGCACACCACCTGCGCAGCGAATACTGCATTCAGGTCACCGGTGTCGTTGAGAAGCGCCCGGAGGGCTCCGAAAACCCGAACCTGGCATCGGGTGAAATTGAGGTCAATGTTACGGAGCTGACCATCCTCAACGAGTCGGCGGCATTGCCGTTCCAGCTCGAGGATGTTGGAACTTCTGGCACTGTCGGCGAGGAAGCCCGCCTGAAGTACCGCTACCTAGACCTACGCCGTGAAGGCCCGGCCAAGATTATGCGTCTCCGTGCGGCTGTCAACCGCGCAGCCCGTAAGGTGCTGGACAGCCACGACTTCACCGAAATCGAGACCCCGACGTTGACTCGCTCTACGCCGGAAGGTGCTCGTGACTTCGTGGTGCCGGCTCGTTTGAAGCCGGGCACTTTCTACGCACTGCCGCAGTCCCCTCAGTTGTTCAAGCAGCTGCTTATGGTCGCTGGCATGGAGCGCTACTACCAGATCGCCCGCTGCTACCGAGATGAGGACTTCCGCGCTGACCGCCAGCCGGAGTTCACTCAGCTCGACGTTGAGATGAGCTTCGCCGAGCAGGACGATGTCATTGCGCTGGCAGAAGAGATTCTGGTTGCTATCTTCGCCGAGGCCGGTGTCACTGTTCAGACCCCGATTCCACGCATGACCTTCAAGGAGGCCATGGAGAAGTACGGTTCTGACAAGCCGGACCTGCGCTTCGACATTCCGCTGGTGGAGTGCACCGAGTTCTTCAAGGACACCACTTTCCGTGTCTTCCAGAACGATTACGTCGGTGCAGTTGTTATGGACGGTGGCGCATCGCAGCCTCGTCGTCAGCTCGACGCTTGGCAGGATTGGGCCCGCCAGCGCGGCGCAAAGGGCTTGGCCTACATCCTTGTTGGGGAGGACGGCACTCTGGGCGGCCCGGTTGCCAAGAACATTACTGACGCAGAGCGTGAAGGCATCGCGGCGCACGTAGGCGCGAAGCCGGGTGACTGCATCTTCTTCGCTGCAGGTGACGCTAAGAGCTCCCGTGCACTGCTGGGTGCTGCTCGTGGAGAGATTGCCAAGAAGCTCGGCCTTATCAAGGAAGGCGACTGGGCATTCACCTGGGTCGTCGACGCACCGTTGTTCGAGCCGGCTGCCGACGCTACCGCTTCCGGTGACGTTGCCCTGGGCCACTCGCAGTGGACTGCTGTGCACCACGCCTTCACCTCGCCGAAGCCAGAGCACATGGATACCTTCGACAAGGATCCTGGCAACGCACTGGCTTACGCCTACGACATCGTCTGCAACGGTAACGAAATTGGTGGCGGCTCCATTCGTATTCACCGCCCAGATGTCCAGAAGCGCGTCTTCGATGTTATGGGCATCGGCGAGGAAGAGGCACAGGAGCAGTTCGGCTTCCTGCTGGATGCCTTCCAGTACGGCGCTCCGCCGCACGGTGGTATCGCATTCGGTTGGGACCGTATCGTTTCCCTGCTGGCCGGCGTTGACTCGATTCGCGAAGTTATCGCCTTCCCGAAGTCCGGTGGCGGCGTTGATCCGTTGACTGACGCCCCGACTCCGATTACCGCTCAGCAGCGCAAGGAGACCGGTATCGACTTCAAGCCGAAGCCAAAGCAGAAGGCAGACGGCGTTAAGGCAGCAGCCGACGCAGGCGACAGCAAGTAAACAAAGAAATCACATTGCGAGGAATGTGATCTGTCACTCCAGCGTGAACAGCGCGAGTGGCGCCAATTCCTCCTAACCAAGGCGTTACTGGCCACAACGCAACATCCGTATCGCCTGACTGAAACTGGCTCATTGAAAGGGCATTCAATGGAGTACTCGGACGACGCTGCAGCAGAAGTTGACAGCGTAGTTAAAGATGCAGAGACACTGCTTTCCGCACGATTCGGCGGCACTCCAGTGTTGTCGGATCCAGAAGTACTTACAGGTCAGTCAAACGCTCTTGTTGTCCGCGTACGGGTCGCCACAAATCCCTTTATGCAGGAACGCACGGTCGTCGTAAAGCAAATTCCTACGACGACTGAAGGCGTCGATCCCGCCGTTTTACGGGAAGTCGTGGCGTACCAGTTCATCAATACACTGCCTGACGACGTCCGCCCGGGGCCTCAGCTTCTTGCTTACGATGTTTCAAAGCAGCTATTGGTTCTCAGCGACGTCGGTGTCGTGGACACTCTTGCGGACGTACTCTTTCGTGGCGATGAAGAGCGACGATTGCGCGCATTCCGCAGCCTCGGCGCTTCGCTGGGTCGGATGCATATTCACACGCATACTCGTGAAGAGGGATTTGAGACCCTGCGTCGTCGTATGTGGGTGAAGAACAAGGTCGATCGCGAGGCTCTCGAGGCGCGTGACCACGGCATTGTGTCGGGGATTCGCTTTGGTATGCGAGCTGTCGAGGGGTCCGGCATTCCTGTTCCCGACGCTGTGCGCTCTTTCGGTGAGGATGCTGCTCGTCGAATTGAGAAGGGCACGCATAGGGCGTTTACTCCGTTTGACCTCGCCCCGGACAACATTCTGCTGGCGGATAAGGTCCAGTTCCTCGACTATGAGTGGGCTGGTTACCGCGATGTCATCTTCGACGTGGCCAGCGTCGTCGCAGGCTTCCCGCTGCACGTTTTCGTGGAGCGTCCATCGGAGGCAGAGGTCGACGTGTTTGTCCGTGCCTGGATGGAAGAGATTCGTGACCATTGGTATCGCGGCACGAGCGACCGCCGTTTGATGGCGTTCATCGCTGCAGCGTTGCTCGGTTGGTTTTTCATCTCCGCAACGGTTTCCTTCTTCGGTTCTCCAAAACAAGCGCTGTGGGTGGGGCATGAAGGACGCACGGACCTGAAGCCGGAAGTTGGCGGCTCAGCACTGGAGCGGCGCGACATGGCTAACACGGCTCGCGCGATTGCACAGTTCGCCCATAAGTGTGAGGACGATCGTGCCGACGAGCTGGAACAGTTCGCGCATGCAGTCATCGATTTCTTAGAGCAAGAGGAAGGCTAGGGCACACGTGGCGGATCCGAATAAGCTGCCGTCAGGCGGTGCAAACGGCTCCGCCGATGACGCTCCAGGGCTTTTCGACGAGCCTTCGGTCGCCGGACCTACAGCGGCCAAGAGCCAAGGTCGGAGTGCGGGGCCAGCAAGCACTGGCCTGAACTCCGATGCGAGCGCCTATTTTCACCCAGGTGCACACGCGCCGTTGGCGGTTCGGATGCGACCGCGAAACCTCGATGAAGTCGTTGGTCAAGACCACCTGTTAGCCCCCGGAGCACCGTTGCGCCGTCTGGTCGAAGGTGGCGGCGACACCTCCGTTATTTTGTTTGGCCCTCCCGGAACTGGCAAGACCACTCTCGCCAGTTTGATTTCCGCGGCGACTGGACGACACTTTGAAGCGCTTTCCGCGCTTAATGCCGGGGTAAAGGAAGTGCGTGCGGTTATCGACACTGCTCGTCGCACGCTCGTTAACCAGGGCATTCAAACGGTGCTCTTCATCGACGAGGTGCACCGTTTTTCCAAGACCCAGCAGGATGCCCTGTTGGGTGCCGTGGAAAACCGGATTGTCCTTCTCGTCGCGGCAACGACGGAAAACCCATCCTTCTCAGTGGTGTCCCCGCTGCTCAGTCGGTCACTGCTGTTGCAGTTGCAGTCACTGGACGACGAAGCCGTCGGCACGCTCATTGATCGAGCACTTACCGATGAGCGCGGCCTGAATGGTCGCGTCAGTATGACAGACGATGCACGTAAACAGCTCATTGCGCTGGCAGCTGGTGATGCTCGTCGTTCCCTCACGTACCTCGAGGCAGCCGCAGAAGCCGTCGCCGATGGTGAGCAGATTACCGCTGAGTCGCTTGCCAATTCGATCAACAGAGCCGTGGTTCGCTATGACCGCGACGGCGACCAGCATTACGACGTCACCAGCGCGTTTATTAAGTCCGTCCGCGGATCTGATGTCGATGCTGCCCTGCATTACCTGGCGCGGATGATTGAGGGTGGGGAAGACCCTCGGTTTATTGCCCGACGAATCGTAATTCTGGCCAGCGAAGACATCGGTATGGCCGACCCGACAGCTCTGCAAACCGCCGTCGCCGCGGCGCAGGCAGTTGCCTTGATAGGGATGCCGGAAGCCCGGCTGACGCTGGCGCAGGCCACGATTCACTTGGCAACAGCACCGAAGTCGAATTCGGTCATAAGCGCAATCGACGGGGCATTGAAGGATGTTCGTTCCGGGAAGACCGGACCGGTGCCACCACATTTGCGCGACGGACATTACAGCGGGGCTAAGGACCTTGGTCACGCGGTGGACTATATCTACCCGCACAATGACCCCATGGGTGTCGTCGCCCAACAGTATCCACCAGATCAGTTGGTGGGCACTGATTATTTCGTCCCATCCAATCACGGTCGTGAAAACGGCATGGCTGAATACCTCGGACGCATTCGCCGAATTATCCGGGGGAGCCGCCGGAAATCGAAGTAGGCGAGATCGGTCGGAATCTACGGGGTGCCGGTGGGGTGGTTTTAAAGTTGCTCGAACCGAGCGGGTAGACTGCTAGTTTTGTATTAAACATCTCGGACGCTCGACGTGAAACGAGGAAGTAGAACACCGTGCAGACTCATGAAATTCGAAATCGCTTCATCCAGCATTTCGTAAAGGCGGGACACACCGAGGTCCCCAGTGCCTCCCTGGTTTTGGATGACCCGAACCTGCTGTTCGTTAATGCCGGCATGGTGCCGTTCAAGCCCTACTTCCTCGGCAATGAGACTCCGGACTTCTCCACCGCGACCTCAATTCAGAAGTGCGTGCGCACACTGGACATTGAAGAGGTGGGTATCACCACCCGCCACAACACCTTCTTCCAGATGGCGGGTAACTTCTCCTTCGGAAATTACTTCAAGGAAGGTGCCATCACTCATGCATGGAGCCTTCTGACTGGTGCTGTTGAGGACGGCGGCTTTGGCATCCCGGCTGAGAAGCTGTGGGTGACGGTTTTCCTCGATGACGATGAGGCTCATGACATCTGGCACGAGAAGGTTGGTGTGCCGGAAGAGCGCATTCAGCGCCGAGGCATGGCGGACAACTACTGGTCCATGGGTGTGCCTGGCCCGTGTGGCCCGTGTTCAGAGATTTTCTACGACCGCGGCCCGGAGTACGGCGCTGACGGTGGCCCAGAGGCGGACGAGGATCGCTACATCGAGATTTGGAACCTCGTCTTCATGGAAAACGAGCGTGGCGAAGGAACAGGCAAGGACTCTTTCGAGATTCTTGGCCCGCTGCCGAAGAAGAACATCGATACCGGTATGGGCATCGAGCGCGTTGCTTTTCTGCTGCAGGGTGTCGACAACGTCTATGAAACCGATCTGCTGCGTCCGGTTATCGACGAAGCTGAGCGGCTCACCGGTTCGAAGTACAGCTCCAACCACCAGGACAACATCCGTTTCCGCGTCATCGCTGACCACAGCCGCACCGGCTTGATGCTGATGCTCGACGGTGTCACCCCCTCGAACTCCGATCGTGGCTATATCCTGCGTCGCCTGCTGCGCCGCATCATCCGCTCTGCGCGTCTGCTCGGCGCTAACGGTCCAGTGCTGGAGAAGCTGATTGGTATTGCGGCCGAGACCATGACCCCGTCGTACCCAGAGATCGCGGAGAACTGGAACCGTATTCGCCGCGTCGCCGTCGCCGAGGAAAAGACCTTCACCAAGACTCTGTCCGCCGGTGAGGAGCTGTTCGAACGTGCTGCCACCAAGGCCAAGGCAGAGGGTAAAACCGTTCTATCCGGTCACGACGCCTTCACCCTGCATGACACCCACGGCTTCCCAATCGACCTGACCATCGAGATGGCCGAAGAGGCCGGCCTGACCATCGACCGCGAGGAATTCGATCGCGAGATGGCTGAGCAGCGTGCGCGCGCAAAGGCCGACAGCCAGGCAAAGAAGCAGTCTCACACCGACCTGCATGTCTACCGCGAGTTCATCGATGAACACCCGACGTCCTTCACTGGTTACGATCGGCTTGCCGACGAATCCACGATTCTTGGCATCATTGCCGATGGCCAGAAGCAGTCGTTTGCCGCAGAGGGCGATGAGATTGAGGTTATCCTCGATCGCACTCCGCTCTACGCCGAGGCCGGCGGTCAGCTGGCTGACCGTGGTCGTATCGTGACTGATTCCGGCGCTGTGGTCCACATCAACGATGTTCAAAAGGTGGGCAAGAAACTGTGGCTGCACAAGGGCATTGTCACCGCTGGTGAATTCACTCCGGGTGTCTCTGCTGAAGCTTTGGTCGACGAGCAGTGGCGTCACGGTGCTCGTCAGGCGCACACTGCAACTCACTTGATTCACGGTGCTCTGCGTCAGGTACTGGGGGATACTGCAACTCAGGCTGGTTCCATGAATAAGCCGGGCTACCTCCGTTTCGACTTCAAGTACGGTGAGCAGCTCACACCGGAACAGCTCCGTGAGATTGAGCAGATCACCAATGAGGCTGTCGACAACGACTGGGCTGTCAATACTGCCGAGATGCCTTTGGAAGAGGCCAAGGCAGCTGGTGCCATGGCATTGTTCAACGAGAACTACGGCGACATCGTCCGCGTTGTCGAGGTCGGTGGCCCGTTCTCAATTGAGCTGTGTGGCGGTACCCACGTTTCGCATTCTTCGCAGATTGGTCCGGTAGCTGTGCTGGGCGAGTCCTCGGTCGGATCGGGCGTGCGCCGTATTGAGGCTTACTCGGGTATGGATTCCTTCCGCTACCTGTCCACCGAGCGTCTCCTGGCTGAACGACTGGCCACTGAATTCAAGGCTCCTTCTGCTGAGCTGCCAGACCGCATTGCAGCACTGGCTGAAAAGCTCAAGGCTGCAGAGAAGCAGCTCGCTGATTTCAAGGCCGGACAGCTGCTGGCCAATGCCGCGTCTCACCTGGAGTCCGCTCGCACCATCGGCGATGTCACCTACCTCGGCCTTAAGCTTCCCGACGGTACGGAGATGAAGGACATCCGTTCGCTGGCTAATGACTTGGCGAAGCGCCTTGCGGATCGCCCAAGCGTCATTGCGTTGATTTCCAACGCTGGCGGCAAGGTTCCGTTTGTGGCCTCGGTTTCGGATGAAGCCGTCAATCGCGGTATTAAGGCCGGCGATTTGGTGAAGCTGATGGGCGCTGAGGTCGGCGGCAAGGGCGGCGGTAAACCGGCAATGGCACAGGGCTCCGGCTCTGATGCTTCCGGAATCGACGCAGCATTGGCCGCGGTTGAGGCCGAACTGTCCAAGTAGCCAATTAACGGCTGTGCTATCGGAAGAGCAGTAAACAATGGCTAAGCCCCGTATTGATACCCCCGGTCAGGATGATCCTGGTCGGGGTCGACGGCTCGGAATCGACGTCGGCGATGTCCGCGTTGGCGTCGCGGTCTCTGACCCCGACTGTATCCTGGCGACCCCGGTTGAAACAGTCACTCGAGCAACGGGGCGAAAAGATCCTGACGGGCCGGATATTGACCGGCTCGTGGAACTTGCCACTGAACTTGAGGTCGTCGAGATTGTTGTCGGCATGCCCCTTATGCTCGACGGCTCGTTCGGGACTTCTGCGCGGAAAGCTACTGACGTTGGATTCCGGCTGCAGCGCCGACTCGGTGATCGAGTCGTAGTGCATTACGCCGACGAGCGGATGACGACGGTAATGGCCCAATCACGACTGCACGCAGCAGGTATTGATGTTAAGTCCGGTCGGAAGATTATTGACCAGGCTGCGGCAGTAGAAATTCTGCAGTCCTGGTTGGACAGACGGGCAAAAGCTTTGGACGAAAATACCGAGTAGGGGCACACAAAAGTTACCGAAAGGTGACAATTCACCCACCTTTGCGCAATTATTAAGTGTGTAATACCTAAGCACGTTTGTCGCGTGCATAGGATTTGAAAAGTTGAAGTGGCGATTCACACCTACAATGCAACCTAGTGCTACGACTTCGTCGTAAAGCTATGTCGCACCAGTCGTTATTAGTCGCGTGTCGTACCTGAATGGGAAGACTCCTTGCTGATACCGATGGGAGAGTGAGCTGCATTCGAGGAGATTATTGATGAGTAAAGACGCGCAGACTGCGCGCCGCACTGATAGCGGCGGTGCCGACCGGGACCGCGCTGGTGCTCGCAGCGGTGGGGCAAAGCCTCGAGTTCGTCACCGCCAAACGGCAGTGGCAATCAATGTAACTTCTGTCCTGTTATGCGTGTTGGTCCTCGGAGTGATTGGCCTCGTCTGGAATCGTGGCGGCATTGTTGACGATTACGATGGCAAAGCTGAGGGTCCATTGACGATTGTTGAGGTCAGTGAAGGCACGTCACTTACTGATTTGTCCAACCAATTGGTGGAAAGCGGCGTCGTCAAGTCTTCCCGTGCGTTCATCCAGGCCGCGAATGAGAACTCCCATTCAAGTGAATTGCAGCCGGGTTTCTACCGACTCCATCAGCGGATGAAGGCCGACGAGACCGTCGAGGCTCTTCTGAATGTCGAAAATCAGGTCGGTACCGTTGACATTCCGACTGGCGTCCGTTTCGCCGATACCCGCATTGTGTCCTCATCGGATGTACGTAAGGGAATTTTCTCGCTTATTTCTGAGGCCACTTGTGTTGAGGACAATGACTGCGTGTCCAAGGCCGACCTCGAACGTGCTGCTGGGGAGGCCGATTTGGCCGCGCTCGGTGTTCCAGAATGGGCACGGGACGCGGTAGCTGCGCGCGGCAACGACCCCCGTCGTCTTGAGGGACTCATTACGCCGGGTATTCATCACCTTGACCCGCAGCAGACGCCCGAACAGATGCTGGCAAAATTGGTCAAGGAATCGGTGAAGAATTATGAGGACACGGGTCTCATGGCTTCAGCGGACATGGTTGGTCTTACTCCATACGAGCTGATTACCGCAGCTTCTTTGATCCAGATGGAGGCGCCAGATGGCGACTTCGATAAGGTCGCTCGCGTTATTCTCAACCGTCTCGACGAACCGATGCAGCTGCAGTTCGACTCGACAGTCAACTACGACCTGCCAGATCAGGAAATCGCAACCACGGATGAGGACCGCGCGCGAAAGACCGCGTGGAACACCTACGCCAAGGAGGGGCTGCCGGAAACCCCCATTGCTTCGCCCTCCATCGAGGCGATTCGTGCCATGGAAAATCCGGCTGACGGCACCTGGCTGTACTTTGTCACGGTGGACAAGGAAGGAAATACTGTCTTTAGCACGACCTTCGAAGAGCACGAGGCCGCTATCGACGAGTCACGCAACAATGGCGTGCTGGATTCCAACCGCTAAGAGGTAGAACTCCTATGCCTATAACTCATCGCGCAGCCGTGCTGGGAGATCCGATTGATCACTCGTACTCGCCGGCTATTCACAACGCCGGTTACCGCGCTGCGGGAATGAATGACTGGCACTATGACCGCATTCGCTGCAACGCCGAAGAACTTGCCGACGTCGTTGGTGGAGCAGACCCCTGTTTCCAGGGATTTTCCGTCACGATGCCTGGCAAGTTTGCCGCGCTGGACTTCGCGGATGAAGTCAGTGAGCGCGCACGGCTCATAGGTTCAGCGAACACTCTGGTCCGTCGCGATTCGGACTGGTTTGCCGACAACACCGATGGCGACGGCGTACTGGGAGCACTGCGCGAGATAGACTGCACGAACGCACCACGTGGCCGCGCCGTTGTTGTTGGTGCCGGTGGCACGGCACGACCGGCACTTTGGGCGCTGTCGCAGCTGGGTGTCAATCATGTGACCGTAGTAGCGCGCTCCGAGCGCGCATATGACATTGAACCATTAGCTGCCGCGCTGGGGATGGAATTTGTTTGGGTGACTTTTGATGTTCCAAACCTGGCAGATATTGCTGGTAATGCCGACGTGCTGGTCTCTACGGTGCCGTCAGCCGCAATTGAGTCGGTTGCTGGCTACCTCGCTCGAGCACCGAAGATTCTCGACGTCATTTACAATCCCTGGCCAACCCCACTTGTGAAAGCAGCGGAACGCGGAGGGACACAGGCGGTCGGTGGATTGTCCATGTTGCTACATCAAGCGGTGGGACAGTTTGAGCAGTTTACTGGACGCACTCCCGATGTCGAGGCGATGCGTGCAGCGCTGCCGAACTAGCTCACAACCGTTACAATCCCAAAGTTATGGGGTGGGGAATAACTGAGATAGGGCTGTCTCCGATTGGACAGCACAGGATTGCCCCGGTCTACCTTGACCGGGTTTTCTATTTCCTAGTCGTGATGCTTGTACTCGGCTGGGGCGGTATTGGCTGCTGGTTGGATGTGACTCGGCGAAGACTACCGAACTGGTGGTTAGTGCTAGGGGCAGTGGGTCTGATAGCAACCACTGGAATGGTGCTCCAGCAAAAGAGCACCTTGGCTGACAATCTCGCCAGTGCAGTCGCAGCCATAGGAACAGGAATAGGCCTCTGGTTTGGCCTCTATGTAGCAGTCTTCATCTTCAACCCACGCTCTATGGGGGCTGGAGATGTGAAGCTCGCAGCAATTCTCGGGGGCGGTGTCGGTCTGGTATCGGGCGAGCCAGTGGCGACAGCAATTTGGATTGCAGTGGCAATTCTGTTGGCTGCCGGACTCACTCTCCTCATGGCAGGAGTCACCGCGGGAAAGCGGGGCTGGGGTGACCGTCGTAAAGCAAAAACAGCGCCTGTACCGGCGAGCGTGCCTCATGGGCCTGCGATGCTTGCAGCAACCGCCATTGTGTGGGGGATAAGCGGAGGGTACCTACAAGTCCCCTGAAGCGGTAGACCAGGGGCGATGAAATGGGGCATATTTGAAACTTGTATGCCCCCAAATGCACAAGAAGTACGGCAAACGTGACATTATGATACCTATGCTTCGTTGGACTACCGCGGGTGAATCTCACGGCAAAGCGCTTATCGCTCTCGTAGAAGGCGCGCCAGCCGGACTTCCCCTGACTACAGATGACGTATCACGCCACCTCGCACGCCGCCGCCTCGGCTATGGTCGCGGGGCGCGAATGAAGTTTGAGGCTGATGAGGTCACCCTGCTGACTGGCATTCGACATGGTGAGACGCTGGGATCGCCGATTGGCATTATGGTCGGCAACTCCGAATGGCCCAAGTGGACTGAGGTCATGAGCCCGGATCCAGTTGACCCAGTTGTTTTGGATACAGCTCGTGGCGCCACCTTAACCCGCCCGCGCCCGGGGCATGCCGATTTCAACGGCATGCTGAAGTACAACCACACCGATGCTCGAAACATCCTGGAGCGTTCATCGGCTCGCGAGACTGCAGCACGTGTGGCGGCATCGGTTGTGGCACGCTTAATTCTGCGTGAGACTCTCGGTGTGGAAGTTGTCAGCCACGTTATTTCCATCGGTCGTTCGGAGCCCTACGAGGGGCCACTGCCGACCTTCGCTGATCAGGACAAGATTGACGAGTCGCCAGTGCGTGCATTCTCCGCAGCTGCGGAGGAGTCGATGATTGACGAAATCAAGGCCGCCAAGAAGCAGGGCGACACCCTCGGTGGCATCGTCGAGGTCGTTGTCCACGGTCTGCCGGTGGGTCTGGGATCGCACATTTCCGGTGATGCCCGTCTGGATTCGCAGCTTGCGGCTGCCTTGATGGGAATTCAGTCCGTCAAGGGCGTGGAGATCGGCGACGGTTTTGAGGAAGCCCGTCGCCGTGGCACCGAGGCTCACGATGAAATGGTGCGTACCGACGACGGCGTGGATCGGGAAACTAACCGCGCCGGTGGCCTGGAGGGTGGCATGACTAATGCTCAACCTCTCGTTGTGCGTGCTGCGATGAAACCAATTTCGACCGTTCCGCGTGCGCTGAAGACCGTCGATATGGCCAGCGGCGATGCAGCTACCGCAATCCACCAGCGCTCTGATGTCTGCGCGGTCCCGGCCGGCGGTGTTGTCGCAGAGGCAATGGTCGCGCTGGTACTGGCGCGTGCAGTGATGGAAAAGTTCGGCGGCGATAGCCTGGAGGAAACCAAGCGTAACGTTGAGGGCTACTTGGAGCAGACTCGACGTCGCCTTGATTGGAAATAGCGCCACAGTCGCGCACACGAAGAAGGGTAAAACGAGGGGAATGTCCGTTCCTACTATTGTCCTTGTCGGACCGCCCGGATCGGGAAAGTCCACCATCGGTCGTCGACTGTCTCGTGCATTGAGCACAAGACTCACCGATACCGATGAGATGATTGAACAGCGCATGGGCAAGACTTGTGGGGAAGTCTTTTCCGAGCTGGGAGAGCCGGAATTCCGCCGTATCGAGGAACAAATCGTGGCGGAGGCTCTGACCCACGACGGAATCGTCTCACTTGGCGGTGGTGCCGTGATTTCGCAGGCGACCCGTGACCTGCTGGCAGACCATAACGTCGTCTACCTCGAGATCAGCATTGCAGAGGGGGTCCGTCGTACAGCGGGTAACAATTCGCGCCCGGTGCTCCAGGCGGATGACCCTGAGGCTCATTACCGCGCGCTCTATGAGGCTCGCCGAGCTTTTTACGAAGATGCAGCCACTTTCAAGGTGCGTTCCGACGAACGTTCCCCGCAGCGCGTTGTGGCCGAGATCCTCAGCTACCTCGATGAAACCTGCGACGAGGCTTAACTGGCGACTCTTAAAAGGCGGCAGCTAATCACTGCCGTATAACCAGCAACTCCATACATTTCTTACGCTAACGACTAGGGACTGACAATGAACTCAACCCGCACAATCCGTGTTGAAGGCCCATCCCCGTACACGGTAGCCATGGGGCATGGACTCACCGAGCAGATTGCGGAGGCCGCTACGTTTGCCTCCCAGGTTGCGGTGATTCACCAGGAGAGCGTTCAAGAGCTGAGCTTCGGCGTCATCAAGGCTCTGGCGGACAAAGGAGTCGACGCCTTTAGCATCCAGGTTCCGGATGCGGAGGAGGGCAAGACGCTCGCAGTTGCTGAAACAGTTTGGGACACTTTTGGTGAACGCGGTCTGGGCCGGCGTGACGCGGTAATCGCGATTGGCGGCGGTGCAGCTACAGACTTCGGTGGATTCGTCGCCGCCGCGTGGATGCGTGGAGTGAAGGTTATCCAGGTCCCGACGACGCTGCTCGGCATGGTCGACGCAGCTGTCGGCGGTAAGACCGGTATCAACACTGCAGCCGGCAAGAACCTGGTCGGCGCTTTCCACGAGCCTGCCGCGGTGTTCTGTGACCTTGATGTCCTGCGCACCTTGCCGAAGGCCGAGCTGATCGCGGGCTCGGCAGAGATTATCAAGGCCGGATTTATCGCGGACACGAAGATTCTCGATCTTTACGAGGCAAACCCGCAGGCCTGCCTCGATGTTGACGGTGACCTGCCAGAACTGGTCGAGCGCGCGATTGCTGTCAAGGCACGCGTTGTCGCTGAGGATCTGAAGGAATCTGGCCTCCGTGAGATCCTGAACTATGGCCACACTTTCGGTCATGCCGTTGAGCACTTTGAAAACTACCGCTGGCGCCATGGCCATGCCGTAGCTGTAGGCATGGTTTATGTTGCCGAGCTGGCCAAGATCACCGGACATATTGATCAGGAACTCGTAGACCGCCACCGTCGCATCCTAGAGTCCATTGGTCTGCCAACGACCTACCAGACAGGTCGTTTTACCGAGCTCTACGATGCGATGACCAGGGATAAGAAGAACCGCGACGGTGCGATCCGATTCGTTATTCTAGAAAACCCCGGTGAAACAGCCCGTCTTGAAGGCCCGGGAATGGATGACCTCGAGCGTGCATACGAACTGCTCTGCAACAATGGGCACGCCGCATCGGAGGAGTCAGCCCGCTCATGACCTCTCTTCGCGCAGCAACTGATGCCACAGCGGCGATTCCGACCGTGCTTGTTCTGAACGGCCCGAACCTCGATCGTCTGGGCAAGCGTCAGCCAGAAATTTACGGTGCCACTACTTTGGCCGATGTCGAATCTGAACTTCGCACCCTAGCCAAGGAGCTTGGCGTCGTGGTGGATTGCCGCCAATCCAACTATGAAGGTCAACTCATCGAGTGGGTTCACGAAGCTGCCGACTACGGTTGGCCAGTCATTATCAATCCAGGGGGGTTGACACACACCTCCGTCGCCCTACGTGACGCGCTTGCCGAAATTGCCGACGGCGCGGGCTTCCACGAGGTCCATATTTCAAACATTCACGCCCGGGAGGAGTTTCGGCACCACTCGTACCTGTCGGCGCTTGCCGCGGGCGTTATCGTCGGATGCGGAACTGATGGGTATTCCATGGCACTGAGAAGGGTGAGTACGAAACTATGACAGATATCTCCACGAACTACGCCGCCCGCCGAGCCGCTCTTATCGACGCATTGTCCGACAACGACTGCGACGGTTTCCTCACAGTCGATTCGACGCATGTTGGTTGGCTTACAGGTTTCCACGGCTCGAATGCTGGTTTGATTGTTGCGGCCAGTGGGGAAGCGCTGCTTTCCACCGACGGCCGCTATACGGTTCAGGCTGGCAAACAGGCACCGGACGTGGAGTTACTCACCGCCCGCAACACCGGCGTGGCACTCGTCGGTCAATGCCGAAAGCTGGATATCTCGCGTCTTGGTGTTGAATCTGAGTTCCTCACTATGGCCGCTTATCAAGAGCTAGAGGATGCCCGGCCACAGGCACTCGAGCTGGTATCGACTACGGGCGTCGTCTCTAAACTGCGGGAGGTCAAGTCCGATACAGAACTCGTCGCTCTGCGCCACGTCGCCGACATCGCGGTCCGCGCATTCGAGGACTTGCTTCACGACGGCATCGTGGTCGCCGGCCGCACGGAGCGCGAAGTCGCCGCAGAGTTGGAGTACCGCATGCGCATGCATGGCGCCGATCGGCCAAGCTTCGACACGATTGTCGCGAGCGGCCCGAATTCCGCCAAGCCACACCACGGAGCGGAAGATCGCGTAATCGAGGCAGGTGACCTGGTCACTATTGACTTTGGCGCCTTTGCCGGGGGCTACAACTCAGATATGACACGTACCCTCTTTGCCGGTGAGGCGGGAACGTCGTCAAGCGAAAACGGTCCGAACAATACGTCGTCAGATTTGGACGGCGCGATTGTTGCCGGGGTGGAGTTCGCAGACGAGAAGGCCCGAGAGATTTACAATGTCGTGCTGGAAGCCCAGCTGGCTGGCGTAAAAGCGGCCGTGCCAGGGGCTGATGTTGTGGCTGTAGACGCAGCATGCCGGGACATTATTGAAAAGGCTGGTTATGGGGAGCACTTCGTTCATTCCACCGGCCACGGAATCGGTATTGAGGTGCATGAGGCTCCATTTGCTGCTCGCACCGGCAAGGGGAAGTTGGCAGCTGGCATGACGTTGACCATCGAGCCTGGTATTTATGTGCCGGGGTTCGGCGGTGTGCGCATCGAAGATACGTTGATTATCACCGACACCGAGCCGGAAATTATTACGCAGCTGCCGAAACCGCGGGCCTAACATCACGGCGTTTTATTTTTCTCTCGATGAGATACGGAGTATCGTGGTTTCGTCAGAGAGCTTTTTAACAATTTCAGGAGAGTTTAGTTGGCTACCACCGCAGATTTTAAAAACGGTCTAGTTATCAAGCACGACAATAAGCTTCAGCAGATCGTGGAGTTCCAGCACGTCAAGCCAGGTAAGGGTCCGGCATTCGTCCGCACCAAGCTGAAGGACGTTCTGACCGGCAAGGTTGTTGACAAGACTTTCAACGCTGGCGTCAAGATTGAGACTGCTACCGTCGACCGTCGCGACATGACGTACCTGTACCACGACGGTGAAGGATACGTCTTCATGGACGACAAGACCTACGACCAGATTTCCATCCTGGACGCTCAGATGCCGGAGGGTGCTAAGTTCCTGCTTCCGGAAACCACCTGCCAGGTGTCCTTCCATGAGGGCAACGTTCTTTTCGCTGAAATGCCTGTTTCGGTTGAACTGAAGGTTGAGCAGACCGACCCGGGTCTGCAGGGCGACCGCTCCACCGGTGGCACCAAGCCGGCAACTTTGGAGACTGGCGCTGAGATTCAGGTGCCGCTGTTCATCGAAACCGGCGACGTACTGAAGGTCGACACCCGTGACGGCTCCTACCTGTCCCGCGTCAACCACTAATTCCCTCATCTAGTTCACCCTTTTGTTGAGAGCGATACATACACATCCATGACTGAAAAGGATCACAAGTCCGTCGAGACCCCGGATGCGCAGGAGTCCGCGAAAGTTCGCGAACCTAACTACAAGCGCCACGGCGCGCGCTACCGTGCGCGCCGTCGTGCGGTAGATCTGCTATTTGAGGCCGAGCAGCGAGGCGTCGACGTCGTCAAGCTTCTTGAAGAGCGGCTGGAAATGGTCCGTAATCCCGATCTGGATGTGAATCCAATTGCGGAGTACACCGAGCAGATCGTGCGCGGTGTAGCTGCGGAAATTATCGGTATCGACTCGACGATTTCTTCGTACCTGACGGAGGAGTGGCCGCTGCGTCGCCTACCGGCAGTCGACCGTGCTATCTTGCGTCTTTCCACCTGGGAGCTGTTCTACAACTCCGACGTGCCTCCGCGTGTGGCCGTGGTGGAAGGCGTTGAGCTGGCATCGGAATACTCCACTGATGTGGCGGCACCGTACATCAACGCAGTTCTCGATGCCGAGGCCAAGATTGCCGACCAGGCACGCCTGGCAGCAGCAGCTGTTAGCACTTCGGTGGGCGAGTCCCAGTTCGACGAGGCTATTCAGGCACAGGCTGCTGCAAATGAGGAAGCTGACAAGGCACTGGCTGACTCCGATGAGATGGCTAAGATTACCGGCCTGGACATGAGCGATATTGCCAAGCTGGTGGCTGAAGACGTGGCTAAGAGCGAGAACGGGTCCTAGCCAATCAAAGCGGCCGGGCTCACTGCGAGCCGATCACAGTCGGTTCTCGCGGATTGTCTGAAACTCCAAGTCCCTTTTTTGGGGGCTTGGAGTTTTGTTGCATTTAGAAGCAATTTAAGTGTGAGTGCTATTCTGGTCAGCGGAAGTTTGCACCGCGCCCGTAGTTGCGAGTCATGCAAACTGATAATCAAATATCCACAATCAAGACATCCTTTAACGGACCGCACTGAGAGGCGGGGAAGGAGGTCACGATGAGCGAAGGAACGCCGCAAACAACCGAGCTGCTCAATGCAGACGAAGTTGCACGTACCATCGCGCGCATCGCGCACCAAATTATTGAAAAAACTGCGCTGGATAGCCCAAATGCTGGGCGCGTAGTTCTCCTCGGTATTCCATCTGGTGGCGTACCGCTGGCGGAGAAGCTAGCCGATTTGATTGAACAGTTCTCCGGCATTCGCCCGGAAACTGGATCGCTTGATATCACCCTGTACAGGGATGACTTGCGCAAGGGCCCGCACCGCGCCCTGCAGCCCACGAACATTCCAAACTCCGGAATCGACGGCACCACCGTTGTTCTCGTAGACGATGTCCTCTTCTCAGGTCGCACAATTCGTGCCGCACTCGACGCTATTGCTGACATCGGTCGCCCGCGAGTAATTCAGCTTGCAGTGCTGGTTGATCGTGGTCATCGTCAACTACCAATTCGCGCCGATTACGTCGGTAAGAATCTGCCAACTTCCCGCGACGAAGACGTCGATGTGCTGGTAGAGGCACTTGACGGCCGTGACGCGGTTATTCTCACCCGGGCGGAGGAACAGTGAAACACCTGATTAGCATTGCGGATTTGACCAAGGATGAAATTGTCGGCCTGATGGATGAGGCTGATCGTTTCAAGGAGGTCATCCGCGGTCGGGAAATTAAGAAGCTGCCGACCCTGCGCGGCCGCACTATTTACAACCTCTTTTACGAGAATTCCACGCGTACCCGCTCTTCTTTTGAGACTGCGGGTAAGTGGATGAGCGCCGATGTTATTAATATCTCGGCTTCCTCTTCCTCTGTGAAGAAAGGCGAAAGTCTGAAAGACACCGCGCTGACTTTGGATGCTATCGGCGGCGATGCCATCGTCGTTAGGCACCCATCGTCGGGCGCGGCACAGCTGATCGCCAAGTGGACTGAGGAATTTGGCAACGGCCCATCGATCATCAACGCGGGTGACGGAAAGCACCAGCACCCGACGCAGGCTCTCCTGGACGCGGTGACGTTGCGTCAGCGCCTCGGTGGAATTGAGGGGCGCAAGGTCGTCATCGTTGGCGATATTTTGCACTCTCGCGTCGCTCGCTCTAACGCCGATCTGCTAAGCAAGCTCGGCGCCGAGGTCGTCTTCGTCGCGCCACCGACGCTGCTGCCGTTTGGCATCGAGACCTGGCCGGTGCGTGTTGCCTACCGCATGGAAGACGAGATCCGCGATGCTGATGCCGTGATGATGCTCCGCGTTCAGCAGGAGCGCATGAACGGAGGCTTCTTCCCATCCCATCGCGAATACGCCACTCGCTACGGGCTGTCGAAGGCTCGCGAGAAGATGCTTCGCGACGACTGCATTGTGATGCACCCAGGCCCGATGCTTCGTGGCATGGAAATTAACGATGCCGTCGCTGATCTGCCGCGCACTGCCGTGCTGCAGCAGGTAGCCAACGGTGTCCACGTCCGTATGGCAGTTCTTTTCACACTGCTGACCTCAGGTGTTTCCGCCAACTTGGAAGGACAGGCATAAATGTCGAATCGCAATGAGTATGACGAAGCCTCGTACCCCGAGGTAGGACCGCTGGCAGCGTCCGCGAGGGGACAGCTGCTGCTGAAGGGTGTGCGTCCCTACGGTGAAGGCGAAGATGTCGACGTCTTGATCGAAGATGGCGTTATCGCTGAGATTGGTGAAAATCTCACGGCCGAGGACGGGGTAGAGGTCCTGGAGTTCGACTCCCTCGTTCTCTTGCCAGGCCTGGTTGACATCCATGTGCACCTGCGCGAGCCGGGCCGTGAAGATACGGAAACCCTGGCCACTGGTTCCGCCGCCGCAGCACGCGGTGGTTTCACCGCAGTGTTCACTATGGCCAATACCGCGCCGGTAACCGATGACCCCTCGATTGCTGAGTCGGTGTGGCTCAAGGGCCAGGCGCTGAACCTCTGCGACGTTCACCCGGTCGGATCCATTACTAAGGGGCTGAAGGGCGAGACGCTGACTGAGTTCGGCATGATGGCAGACTCGCAGGCGAAGGTACGCATGTTCTCCGATGACGGTAAGTGCGTTGATAATCCGCTGATTATGCGCCGCGCGATTGAATACGCCCGCGGCGAAGACGTATTGCTGGCGCAGCACTGCGAAGATCCGCGTCTGACCGCAGATGCATCGGCTCACGAAGGTCCGACCGCCGCACGACTCGGCCTGACCGGGTGGCCGCGCGTAGCTGAGGAGTCCATCGTGGCCCGAGATGCCATTATGGCTCGCGACTACGGCGGACGCATGCACATCTGCCACGCTTCCACCGAAGGTACGGTTGAGCTGGTCAAGTGGGCAAAGGAGCATGATATTCCGCTGACCGCCGAGGTTACCCCGCATCACCTGATTCTCACCGATGAGAAGTTGGAGACCTACGACGGCGTCTACCGCGTCAATCCGCCGCTGCGTGAGCAGCGCGACACCCTGGCTCTGCGTCAGGCTCTGATTGACGGGATCATTGACTGTGTCGCTACCGACCACGCTCCGCACGGCTCTGAAGAAAAGTGCTGCGAGTTCGAGCACGCTAAGCCCGGCATGCTTGGTCTGGAGACCTCGATGCCAATCATCGCCGAAGAATTCGTTTTGAAGGGCGATTGTGATTGGCGCTGGCTGGCCAAGGTCATGAGTGAGCGTCCCGCTCAAATCGTGAAGCTACCGGGGCACGGCCGTCCGATTGCTGTCGGTGAGCCTGCCAACCTGACCGTTGTTGACCCGGGCAAGAAGTGGACGGTCCGCGGCGAAGACCTGGCGTCGAAGTCCGAGAACACTCCTTATGAGGAAATGGAGATGGCCGTGTCCGTGGCAGCTACCGTGCTGCGCGGTAAGGTGACCGCTCTTAACGGAGAGGTCGCTGGATAATATTCATGTCAACGCATAAAAATTCACATGCGTCCCGTATGATTAATGTAAATTCCTCGCACGCTACCCAACTGAAAGGCAATAACGTGAGCAACGAGTCGCAGGCCGCGGCCGCTACAGCGGCAGTCCTGGTATTGGCAGATGGCCGAGTGTTCCGCGGACGCGGTTTCGGCGCCACCGGTACAACCCTGGGTGAGGCAGTTTTTACCACCGCTATGACGGGCTACCAGGAAACCCTGACGGACCCGTCCTACCACCGCCAGCTGATTGTGGCTACCGCACCACAGATCGGCAACACCGGTTGGAACGATGAGGACTACGAGTCCCGCGGAAACAAGATTTGGGCAGCTGGCTTTATTATCCGCGATTTGTCGCGCATTCCCTCCAACTGGCGCTCGGAGCGCAGCTTGGAAGATGAACTGAAGGCACAGGGCATCATCGGTATCCGCCAGATTGATACCCGCGCGCTGGTTCGCCATTTGCGCGACAATGGCTCGATTGCCGCTGGTATTTTCTCCGGTGAGGACGCACAGCAGCCCGTCGATAAGCTGGTGGAAATCGTTCGCGCTCAGCCTGCGATGAAGGGCGCGGATCTGGCTCGCGAGGTCAGCACCGATGAGGCCTATGTCGTGGAACCGCAGGGGGAGAAGAAGGCACGTGTTGTGGCCTACGACCTGGGCATCAAGTCCAACACCCCGCGTGAGCTGGCTAAGCGTGGCCTGGAAGTCGTAGTTGTTCCGGCGAACACTCCGTACGAAGATATTAAGAAGGAATACCAGCCGGACGGTGTCTTCTTGTCCAACGGCCCGGGTGACCCGGCAACTGCTGATGAGATGGTTGCGGTCGCCAAGGCTGCCCTCGATGACGGCATGCCGCTATTCGGTATCTGCTTCGGTAACCAGATTCTTGGTCGCGCACTCGGCCTGAATACCTACAAGCTGGTCTTCGGTCACCGCGGCGTCAATGTTCCGGTGAAGGACCACCGCACTGGCCGTATTTTTATCACCGCTCAGAACCACGGTTTCGCACTTGAAGGCAAGGCCGGCGAGAGTTTCGATACCCCGTGGGGCGAGGCAGAGGTTACGCACACCTGCCTTAACGACGACGTCGTGGAAGGTGTCGCACTGAAGAACGGCATGGCCTTTTCTGTGCAGTACCACCCGGAGTCCGCAGCCGGCCCGCACGATGCGCACTCTCTCTTTGATGACTTCCTGGCGCTGATCCAGAAGGTCGATTTCAACAAGTCCGCAACCGGAAACTCGAACAAGTAGGAAAGGGCTAAGGGACCTAACACCATGCCACGTCGTACAGACATCAACCACGTACTGGTTATCGGCTCCGGCCCGATTGTTATCGGTCAGGCCTGCGAGTTCGACTACTCCGGCACCCAGGCTTGCCGCGTGCTGCGCGAAGAGGGCCTGAGAGTCACGCTGGTCAACTCCAACCCGGCAACGATTATGACTGACCCGGAGTTCGCAGACTCCACCTATATCGAGCCGATTGAAACCAAGTACATCGAAAAGATTCTGGCCAAGGAAGCTGCAGAGGGCAACCCGATTGACGCTGTCCTGGCAACTCTCGGTGGCCAGACTGCACTGAACGCAGCTATTCAGCTGGACCGCGAGGGCATTCTGGAGAAGTACAATGTCGAGCTGATTGGTGCTGATATTCCGGCCATTCAGCGCGGTGAGGATCGCCAGATGTTCAAGGACATCGTCGCCAAGATTGGTGGCGAATCCGCTCGTTCCCGCGTCTGCCACAACATGGAAGAAGTCCATGAGACTGTTGCAGAGCTCGGTCTTCCGGTCGTTGTTCGCCCTTCGTTCACCATGGGCGGTCTGGGTTCCGGTCTGGCCTTCAACCAGGAAGACCTCGACCGTATTGCAGGTGGCGGCCTGGCCGCATCGCCCGAGGCCAATGTTCTGATCGAGGAGTCCATCCTCGGCTGGAAGGAATTTGAGCTCGAGCTCATGCGCGATGGCGACGACAACGTCGTCGTGGTCTGCTCCATTGAAAACGTTGATGCCCTCGGTGTCCACACTGGTGACTCGGTGACTGTCGCCCCGTCGATGACTCTGACCGACCGCGAGTTCCAGACCATGCGTGACCAAGGCATCGCAATTCTGCGTGAGGTCGGCGTTGACACCGGTGGCTGTAACATCCAGTTCGCCATCAACCCGAATGACGGCCGCATCATCACCATTGAGATGAACCCGCGTGTCTCCCGCTCGTCGGCGCTTGCTTCCAAGGCAACTGGTTTCCCGATTGCAAAGATTGCTGCCAAGCTGGCTATCGGCTACACCCTCGATGAGATCACCAACGACATCACCGGTGAAACCCCGGCAGCGTTTGAGCCGGTGCAGGACTACGTGATTGTCAAGGCTCCACGCTTTGCTTTCGAGAAGTTCCCAGGTGCTGACGATACGCTGACCACCACCATGAAGTCCGTCGGTGAGGCCATGGCTATCGGCCGTAACTACATCGGCGCGCTCGGTAAGGTCATGCGTTCGCTGGAGAACAAGCCAGCTGGTTTCTGGACTGTTCCGGATGAGGACTTCGCAGGTGAGCGCGCAAACGATGTCAACGCTGTCCTTGAGGATCTGAAGCGTCCGACTGAAGGTCGCATCTACGACGTTGAGCTGGCTCAGCGTCTGGGTGCTTCCATCGAGCAGATCCACGAAGCTTCCGGCCTGGATCCGTGGTTTATCGCCGAGATGGAAAACCTGCAGGATATCCGCAAGGAGCTTATCGACGCTCCGGTGCTGACCTCCGACCTGCTGCGTGAGGCTAAGTACTGGGGACTGTCCGACGCCCAGATTGCTGCGCTGCGTCCGGAATTGGCCGGGGAAGACGGCGTGCGCGAGCTGCGCTGGCGCCTGAACATCCACCCCGTATTCAAGACTGTCGATACCTGCTCCGCCGAGTTCGAAGCACAGACTCCGTACCACTACTCGGCATACGAGCTGGACCCGGCTGCTGAGTCCGAGGTCGCCCCGCAGACCGAGAAGGAAAAGGTCATCATCCTCGGTTCCGGTCCTAACCGCATCGGCCAGGGTATTGAGTTCGACTACTCCTGTGTCCACGCGGCGCTCGAGCTCTCCCGGGTTGGGTACGAGACCGTCATGGTCAACTGCAACCCGGAAACGGTTTCCACCGACTACGACACCGCAGATCGCCTCTACTTCGAGCCATTGACCTTCGAGGATGTCCTCGAGGTCTACCACGCTGAGAGCCAGTCCGGAAAGGTCGCAGGCGTCATTGTTCAGCTCGGTGGCCAGACTCCGCTGGGCCTGGCGGAGCGTCTGCAGGCCGCAGGCGTTCCGATTGTCGGCACTAGCCCAGAGGCAATCGACCTGGCTGAGGACCGCGGTGAGTTCGGCAAGGTGCTGGCTGAGGCGAAGCTGCCGGCGCCGGAGTTCGGTACCGCCACCTCCTTCGCAGAAGCTCGCCAGGTTGCCGCTGGTATCGGTTACCCGGTGCTGGTCCGTCCGTCCTACGTCCTCGGCGGCCGTGGCATGGAAATCGTCTACGATGAGGCCACTCTGGAGGACTACATCAACCGCGCTACCGAGCTGTCCAATGAGCACCCGGTACTGGTTGACCGCTTCCTGGACAGCGCCATCGAGATTGATGTTGATGCACTGTGTGATGGGGAAGAGGTCTACCTCGGCGGCGTTATGGAGCACATTGAGGAAGCCGGTATTCACTCCGGCGACTCCGCGTGTGCGCTGCCTCCGATGACTCTGTCTGCAGGCATCATCGACAAGGTGCGTGAATCCACCAAGGCACTGGCACACGGCATCGGTGTCAAGGGCCTGATGAACGTTCAGTACGCACTCAAGGACGAGACGCTCTACGTCATCGAGGCCAACCCGCGTGCATCTCGTACCGTACCGTTTGTCTCCAAGGCAACCTCAGTTCCGCTGGCTAAGGCCGCGTCCCGCGTCATGATGGGCGCTACTATCGCGGAACTGCGCGAAGAGGGCATGATTCCGTCCAACTTCGACGGTGGCTCTCTGCCTGCTGACGCTCCGATTGCGGTTAAGGAAGCCGTCCTGCCGTTCAACCGCTTCCGCGACTTCGAGGGCCGCGCTCTCGACAGCCTGCTGAGCCCGGAGATGAAGTCCACCGGTGAAGTCATGGGCTTGGCAGACAACTTTGGTGCCGCTTTCGCCAAGGGCGAGCTGGCCGGTTTCGGTGAGCTGCCGACCGAGGGCACGATCTTCGTCTCGCTGGCCAACCGCGATAAGCGCACTCTGGTCTTCCCGATCCTCACGCTGGCGGATATGGGCTTCCGCATCCTGGCAACGGAGGGTACGGCCGGTATGCTGCGCCGCAACGGTGTTGAGTGTGAGGTCGTCGCAAAGCGTACGACTGATTCCGATGCGCCGACGGACGAGCGCGACATCGTCGACATGATTCGCGACGGTGAGGTTGACATCATTATCAACACCCCGTCCGGTTCTGCTGGCGCACGCTCTGACGGATATGAGATTCGCGCTGCTGCTGTGAGCCAGGGCGTAACTTGTGTGACCACCGCTCAGGGGGCCGTCGCCGCACTGCAGGGCATTCTGGCACTGCGCAACGGTGAGATGAGCGTTAAGGCTCTGCAGGAACTCCACCCGGCAGAGTTGGCTGCTCAGGAGCAGGCCTAACATGACCGCGAAGGCTGAAGGTTCCGCAGTGCGGACAGTCAAAGGTTTCGGCGATCGCCTCAGCGAGGTTGTCGCCGAGCGCGGTCGGCTCTGCGTGGGCATCGACCCGCACCCGGGGCTGCTGGATGCCTGGCAGTTGCCGCATTCGGCTGACGGTCTAGAGCGTTTTGCCGCCACATGCGTCGAGGCGTTCGGTGACATCGTTGCCGTCGTCAAGCCCCAGGTGGCGTTCTTCGAAGCCTACGGTTCCAAGGGCTTTGCCGTCCTGGAGCGGACGTTGGCGGATCTGAAGGACGCCGGTGCGCTGTCGATTGCAGATGCCAAGCGGGGCGATATCGGTTCGACGATGGCTGCATACGCTGATGCCTGGCTGTCGGATAGCTCGCCGCTAGCCGCCGACGCACTGACGGTATCTCCGTACCTTGGGTTCGGTGCTCTTGATCCGGCGTTTTCGTTGGCGTTGGAGAACGGACGCGGCCTGTTCGTGCTGGCCGCAACGTCCAATCCGGAAGGTGCGTCCGTACAGAAGGCGACGGTTTCGGGTGAGAGTCTGGCTCAGACCATGGTCAACCAGGCAGCCGCTATTAATGCCCGCCAGATTGACGCTGGTGCAAAGGCGGGCAGCATCGGCGTTGTTGTTGGCGCAACGCTTGACGACGCCCCGGTGCTCAGTGACCTGCGTGGTCCCATTCTCATGCCCGGTGTGGGAGCTCAGGGTGGAACCCCGGCCGATGTAGATCGTCTGGCAGGGGAATCCAAGGGGCTTGCACTGCCAAATATTTCGCGTGCAATTCTCTCCGCTGGGCCTGATCCTGCTGCGCTGCGGCGCGCAACTATTGAAGCTGCGGCTCCGTTCCTATCCGAGAGTTAGCAGCGAATCGACAATTTGGCAGAGGCCCGCAGGGCGCACCTCATAGAACAGGTGCCCCTGCGGGCTTCTTCCGTACCTAGCTGCCGAGATTTTCCTAATGAGCCTCAGGTGGCGGCGGAGTAGGTATAGGCAAGTTACTGTGACGATTCCTGGGAGATTTCGTACAAAAACCGTGGTCAATTTCCATTCTCCTGGGCAAACGGTGCTACAATCGCCGGAGTTGGTTGACCACGACCGAAAGGTGGGGCGGATAAAGCCCTGGTGTCATTTTTATCGACACCCCGTCAGCATTTGCCTCAACAACCGGTAAGTGCGGTACGGTCTCCAATCGTTAAGCACGGTGTCGTTGCCTGCCCTTGGTGGACGCGAGGCTCGTGCAAGTAAATAAGAAACTAACCAATCTATTTTTACGGAGGAACACGTGGCCCTTCCGCAGTTGACCCCGGAGCAGCGTGCAGCAGCACTCGAGAAGGCAGCTCAGGCCCGCAAGGTACGCGCAGAGCTCAAGGACAAGCTGAAGCGTGGCGCTATCGACCTGCCAGAGGTTCTCAAGCAGGCTGACGAGAACGAGATCATCGGCAAGATGAAGGTCTCCGCTCTGCTCGAGGCTCTGCCGAAGGTCGGCAAGGTCAAGGCACAGGACATCATGAATGACCTGGAGATTGCTCAGACCCGCCGCCTGCGTGGCCTGGGTGACCGTCAGCGTCGCGCTCTGCTGGAGCGCTTCGGCTACGCAGTGGAGGACTAGTCGCAGTGGCCGGGAATGAAAACGGTCAGCTGGTAGTCCTTGCCGGCCCTGCCGGTGTGGGAAAATCCACTGTTGTCAGTCGGCTCCGTGCCGAGGTTCCCGGACTGTACTTCAGCGTTTCCATGACCACCCGCGCCGCACGGCCGGGTGAGGTCGATGGCCGCGACTATTTCTTCGTGACCCCGGAGAAGTTCCAACAGCATATTGATGCAGGAGAGATGCTCGAGTGGGCTGAAATCCACGGTGGTCTGCAGCGTTCTGGAACGCCGCGTGGCCCGGTGGATAAAGCTCTCGCCGAGGGACGTCCGGTACTCGTTGAGGTGGATCTGGCGGGAGCCCGCTCCATCCGTAAGGTAGCGCCGAATGCTCACCTGCTGTTCTTGGCTCCGCCAAGCTGGGAGATTCTCGTCAGCAGGCTCACTGGTCGTGGCACGGAAACCGAGGCGCAAGTCAAGCGTCGCCTGGAAACCGCGCGAGTGGAAATGGATGCTCAGCACGAATTCGATGAGGTTGTTGTCAACGACAATGTCGATGATGCTGTGGCGGCCATCGCTCAGGCGCTGACTACTGGCAAGTAACAGGGCGACTCCACATCATCGATAGTAGAAATCGTTTCCAAGCAATGGTGTTTCTATTGCTCCGACGGTTTCTATTGTCACCCCAGTAACTCACGTTCTATTGAGGAAAGATTTCTCGTGACCCAGGAAAATCCCGCCACCGAGGCAGTGTTCGACCCGCCAATTGGTATTACCAATCCGCCGATCGATGAGCTGCTTGGTAAGGCTTCTTCGAAGTACGCTCTGGCTATCTTCGCTGCCAAGCGTGCACGCCAGATTAATGACTACTACCAGCAGATTGACGAAGGCATGCTGGAGTACGTTGGCCCGCTGGTTACTCCGGGGGTCGCTGAGAAGCCTCTGTCCATCGCTCTTCGTGAAATCAACGCTGGTCTGCTGGACCACACTGAGGGCTAGAGCATTTCCTTAAGGGGAGATATCTGTATGCATGCCGCCGGTAATGCTGACGTATCCGAATGTTTAAAGGTTGTCGTCGGGGTTGCCGGCGGCATCGCTGCATATAAGGCCGCACACGTTGTTCGTGGCTTCAAGGAACTCGGTCACGATGTTCGCGTCGTTCCCACCGAGTCCGCATTGAATTTTGTAGGTGCGGCTACTTTCGAGGCGCTGTCGGGGAACCCGGTGTCGACTACGGTTTTTGACGCAGTCGATGAAGTTCAGCATGTCCGCGTGGGGCAGGAGGCCGACCTCGTCGTCGTGGTTCCCGCGACTGCCGACTTTATGGCGCGTGCCGCACACGGGCGTGCCGACGACCTTCTCACCGCAACTTTGCTTGTGGCGACCTGCCCGGTGGTTCTGGCTCCTGCCATGCACACTGAGATGTGGAACCATCCAGCTACGCGCGATAATGTCGCGATTCTTCGTCGCCATGGCACTATTGTCCTCGATCCGGCCCATGGCCGTTTGACTGGTAAGGACACTGGTCCAGGTCGTCTGCCGGAGCCAGAGCAGATAGTTTCGCTGGCATTAGCGGCAGTCGAGAATCCGCGCCACTTCCGCCGCGACTTCGAGGGCGTGCGCTTCATGATTACTGCCGGTGGCACCCGTGAGGCTATCGACCCGGTACGTTTTATCGGCAACCACTCCTCAGGGCGTCAGGGCTTCGCGCTAGCTGAGATGGCAGCACAGCGTGGCGCTCAGGTCACTGTGGTGGCAGGACATACAGATCAGTTGCCGACACCGCTGGGCGCGAATGTTGTAAAGGTTGATTCCACTTTGGAGATGGCCAAGGCCGCCCACGAACACTCCAAGTTGGCCGATGTCTGCATTTTTGCCGCTGCCGTCGCCGACTTCCGTCCGGCATCGACCGCTGGGGCCAAGATGAAGAAGGGCGTCGCAGACGACGCTTTGAGCAACATCCAGCTCGTAGAAAACCCTGACATTCTGGCTACCACTGTGGAGCGGCGTAAAGCGGGCGAGATTCCGGCAACCACGACGATGGTGGGCTTTGCGGCTGAGACCGGCGACGAGACGACGACGCCACTCGAGCTTGCGAAGCAGAAAATTGTGCGCAAGGGCTGCGATTTGCTCATGTGTAACGACGTCTCAGGTGGGCAAACTTTCGGTGCGACGGACAATGTCGGATGGTTGTTGTCTCTCGATGGCGAGCAGTGGGACGTGCCGCGGGGCTCAAAATTCTCGGTGGCCGGTTCGATTTTGGATGCAGTTTCCGAGCTGCGACAGGAACCTCAGCCAGCGGAGTAGCGGAGGCCTACTACGGCGACTGAACCGCTTGGTCTATAATTATCGAATCAAACGAAAACCCACGCCGCAGCGACACCGCAGGCGTGGGGAAATGATCTAGAAGAAAGTTGTACTGCTCGTGGCCTCTAATCTTCGGCTGTTTTCCAGTGAATCTGTTACCGAGGGGCACCCAGATAAGATTTGCGACTCGATTTCGGACTCCATCCTTGACGCTATGCTCGCGCAGGATTCTGCATCGATGGTCGCCGTTGAGACTGTGGTGACTACCGGTTTAGTCCATGTTGTTGGCGAAGTTCGCACGAAGAGCTACGTTGACATCCCCGGTATTGTCCGGAGTCGACTGAAGGAGATCGGTTTCGATTCTTCTGAAAAGGGCTTTGACGGCAAGACCTGCGGCGTCTCCGTTTCGATCGGTGAGCAGTCCTCAGATATTCACGACGGTGTGCACACTTCTCTGGAAGCACGCAGCTCTGATGGCGAAGTCGAAGCAGAAGATCTCAAGGGCGCTGGCGACCAGGGGCTGATGTTCGGCTACGCTACCAACGAAACTCCGGAGTACATGCCGCTACCGATTGCGCTGGCACACCGCCTGGCTCGCCGCTTGACGCAGGTACGCAAGGAAGGCATCGTCCCATCGCTTCGACCGGATGGTAAGACTCAGGTCACCTTCGCTTACGACGAAGACAATAACCCGGTGTACTTGGACACTGTTGTGGTGTCCACGCAGCACGACCCGGATGTGACCCAGGAGTGGATTACCGAGCAGATTAAGACTCACGTAGTCGATTGGGTGCTCGACGACGCTAACTTGCGCGAGCGCTTTGTTACCGATGAATTGAAGCTGCTGGTCAACCCGTCTGGCCAATTTATTATCGGTGGGCCGATGGGCGATGCCGGCCTGACCGGCCGCAAGATTATCGTCGACACTTATGGCGGTATGGCTCGTCACGGTGGCGGCGCATTCTCGGGTAAGGACCCGTCAAAGGTGGACCGCTCCGGCGCTTATGCCACCCGTTGGGTTGCGAAGAATGCCGTGGCTGCGGGTCTGGCTGACCGCCTGGAGATTCAGGTCGCCTACGCTATCGGCCGCGCTCGCCCGGTAGGCCTTTACGTCGACTCTTTCGGCACCGGTCACGTTTCGGACGACGCCATCCGCGAGGCTATCAACAAGGTCTTCGACCTTCGTCCGGCCGCTATTATTCGTGACCTGGACTTGCTGCGCCCGATTTATGCGCAGACCTCCACCTACGGTCACTTCGGCCGAACTGACTTGGACCTGCCGTGGGAGCAACTCAACCGTGTTGAAGAGCTCCGCGCAGCCGCTGGCCTGGGATAAACACCACCCGCCAGCATGACCCTGGGGTGGGGAAGTAGAGTAAGACTCTATGACCGACGCCCCTTTCGCACCCGCCGCCGCAGCTGAGAAGCTGCCTGTCGCGCGGGTGCTTCCACTTTTGGGGCTGCCGCAGTTGGATCGCCCCTTCGATTACCTGGTTCCGCGCGCGCTAGCGGAGGAAGCGGTTGTCGGTTGCCGGGTGCGGATTCGATTCCACGGCCAATTGGTCAATGCGCTGGTGCTGGAGCGCTGTGCCACGCCCACTCACGACGGCAAACTGTCCTATCTCAAGGATGTCATCAGCACTGAGGTTGTCTATCCGCCACAGCTTCGACGGTTGGTGGATTCTCTGGCGGAGTATTACGGCGCAACACGCTCAAACATCATTCGATCCGCCATCCCAACCCGTCATGCACGGGCCGAACGTGCCCGCAAGGAGAAGATGCCCCCAACGTGGGAGGAATTGGGAAAGCTTGCCACCGAGGATCCGGACCTTTCCGCGTGGGGCAACTATGTCTTCGGCGAATCCTTTGTCGATTCCGTCCGCAAGGGCGCCCCGGCACGCGCAGCGTGGCAGCCAGTTCCAGGGGAACAGGTGGCAGCCATGCTCGCCGCGCTCAGCGTTTTGGTCGCCCGCGATGGTGGCGGTGTTCTCATCATTGTGCCGGACGCACGCACGCAGGCACGCTTCGAGAGCGCTTTTCGCGAGCTCATTTCTGCCCGTCAGCTCACTCTTCTCGGGGCTGGTCTCGGTCCCGAGTCCCGCTATCGCCGCTACCTGGATATCCTGCACGGCCAGGGGCGCATAGTCGTCGGAACGCGCTCGGCAGCGTACGCCCCAGTGCAGAATCTGCGTTTAGCAGTGATTGTCGATGATGGCGATGACAACCTCGTAGACCCCCGCGCACCCTACGTCCACTCTCGCGAGGTGCTGGTCACGCGAAGTGCGCAGGAGGGATGCGCTCTTATTTTTGCATCGTATAGCCGTACAGCAGAGGTGCAGCTGCTGGTCTCCTCAGGTTGGGCGCACAATCTGGTTGCAGGCGCCGACGCCCTAGCTGAATCCATGCCGGAGATGATTGCCTCCACGGACACTTCCGAAGACCCGGATGACGTCAGTAGGGGACGCCTTCCTGCCATCGCTTTTCGACGGGCAAAAGCCGCGCTGCGCGAAGAGCTTCCGATTCTGGTCCAGGTACCCCGCAAGGGATATGTACCGACATTGTCGTGTCGTTCCTGTGGTGCTCCTGCGCGCTGTCGCTGGTGTAACGGTCCACTGGGAATTCCACCGTCCGATAACCCGGACGATCCGGCGCCGCCGACCTGTCGGTGGTGTGGCCGCATCGACATCCACCACCGTTGCCATAGCTGCGGTTCCACCAAGATTCGGCCAGTCGTGGTCGGCAGTGAACGTACGGCGGAAGAGTTTGGTCGTATTTTCAGTCCATTCCCAGTCGTCGCTTCCTCTGGCGAACGGATTGTTGACGACATTCCCGAAGGCCCGAGGGTCGTGGTGGCCACGCCGGGAGCCGAGCCTTATGCGCCGGAGGGCTACGGTGCAGTGATGCTGCTGGACACTTGGGCGATGCTCGGCCGGCAGGACTTGCGCGCTCATGAAGAGGCCTATGCGCATTGGTCTCGAGCTGTCACGCTTGCGCGACCGCGGGAGCGAGGAGGGGCAGTGGTTATCGATGCGGATGCTGCAGTCCCGACTGTGGCCGATCTTCTGGCATGGGACGCGGTAGGCGCTGCGAACAGGGAATTGGCCGACCGTACAGCCGCCACTCTGCCTCCGGCCTTTCACGTGGCAGCGGTGGACGGGACTGAAGAGGGCCTGCGTAACTTCATGGAGTCCCTGGAGGTTCCATCGGGCGCGGAAATCCTGGGGCCGGTAGACCTTCCCCGCAACGCCAGACCACCAGCAGGCGTGGAACCGGGTACACCTATTCAGCGGATGTTGGTGCGCTGTGACCGTCGGCAAGCACGGGCGGTGGGAGCGGCGTTGAAGGCAGCACAGGTCGTTCGAGCGACCAGGAAGGACCCGACGCCGGTGCGCGTTGTCGTCGATCCGATTAATTTCGGCTAGCTGCTAAAATGAGCGCGTTATCGCTTGATTCACACCAGTTTTCTTGGAGGCTCTAAGTTCATGGCAGTTCGTGAGGTACGTCTTTTCGGCGATCCGGTGTTGCTGTCCAAGGCGGATACCGTCACTGATTTCGACGCGACGCTGTCGCACCTGATTGATGACATGTTCGACACGATGGACGAGCAACAGGGCGTCGGGCTCGCGGCAAACCAGGTCGGCGTGCTGCAGCGCGTTTTCGTCTACGACTGCAACGGCACCCGCGGGCACATCGTCAATCCGGAATGGGAAGCCATCGGCGACGAGACTGTCCACGAAATCGAAGGATGCCTATCTATCCCGGGTATTAATGGACCCGTGACTCGACACGCACGTGTGCGCGTTACTGGCCAGGATCGCCACGGCACACCGGTGAGCTTCGAAGCTGATGATTTGCTGGCTCGCTGTGTGCAGCATGAAAGCGACCACCTGGATGGTGTGCTGTTTTTGAAGCGTCTCGAGGGCGACGAGCGCAAGACCGCGATGCGTTCTCTGCGTGAGCAGGACTGGTTCCTCAACCGCGGTTAACTCACCTGCGCCTAGACCCCTGGGTGTGGCGCCCCGAGTTTCATCACTAGATTAACTAGAACAACTAGGTCCACCAGGAAGGAATCCACTTACTGTGCGCCTGATTTTTGCCGGAACCCCGGAACCTGCTGTCGTTGCACTGAAGAAGTTGCTCGAAGACTCCCGTCATGAAATCGTCGCTGTTCTCACTCGCCCCGATGCCCGCCGTGGCCGCGGTAAGTCGCTTTCGCCCTCGCCGGTGAAGGCTCTGGCCTTGGAACACGACATTCCCGTGCTCACCCCGACGACCCTGCGCGATGAAGAGATCCAGCAGCAGATCCGCGAATTAAACGCCGACTGCATCCCGGTGGTCGCCTACGGCAATCTCGTGCCGGAGGAATTGCTCGATGTACCGACGCACGGCTGGGTCAATCTGCATTTCTCACTGCTTCCTGTTTGGCGAGGTGCCGCGCCGGTGCAGGCAGCTATCGCTGCCGGCGATGAAGTCACGGGTGCCAGTACTTTCCGGATTGAAAAGGGTCTGGATACCGGACCAGTTTTCGGTACCGTCACCGAAGCGATTCGCCCGACCGATAATGCCGACGACCTTTTGACCCGCCTGGCATACTCCGGCGCGGATCTTCTAGCCGCCACCATGGACGGCATCGAAGCCGGTGCGTTGCGTCCGACCGCTCAGCCAGAACAGGATGTCAGTTACGCCGCTAAGTTCGGGCCGGAGGATGCCCGAATCGTTTGGACTCAGCCGCGACATCTTCTTGACCGCCGCGCTCGTGCATTCACGCCTGCCCCAGGTGCGTGGACAACTCTCGACGGCGCACGTTTGAAGGTCGGAGAGCTCACCCCGCTTTCCGACGAGGACAGCGCCGCGGTCGACGAGGTGCGAAAGGCAGCTGCTCCGGAGGCGGCAGCCGCCACACCGGGTGAGTTGGTAGTGGAGAAGCACCGAGTATCTGTGCGTTGTGCCGATGGCTATGTGCAGCTGGTGAAGGTGCAGCCACAGGGTAAGAAGATGATGGATGCGTCCGACTGGGCGCGAGGTAGCCAACCCGGCGGAAAGGTCTGCGAGTAAATGGGCAACGACAAACCCCGCCACACCGGTGGCGGACGGCAGCGCGGCAACCGCAGCGGACAGAACCGCAATGACCGCAACCGTAACCGTGACAACAGAGGTGGGGACAATCGCGGTGGCATTGACCAACCGCGCAAGGTCGCACTGAAGGTACTAGCCGACGTTCGCGAGAATGATGCTTACGCGAACCTGCTGCTGCCCAGGTTGCTGAAGGCACACAAGCTCAAGGGTCGGGATGCTGCTTTTGCAACTGAGCTGACGTACGGCACACTGCGGGCGGAAGGCCTGTTGGATGCCGTGATTGAGGCATCGTCGTCACGCCCGTTAAACGATATTGCTGGACCGGTGATGGATGTGTTGCGCCTGGGCACGTACCAGCTGCTGCGTACGCGCGTCGATGCCTACGCGGCGGTCGATACCTCGGTGCGGGCGGTGGCGAAGGTAGCGGGACCTGGTGCGCGCGGCTTTGTCAATGCCATTTTGAGGAAAGTTTCCTCGAAGACCGAAGGCGAATGGGTGGCTGAGGTCGCGCCGGATCCTGCGACCGATCCGATTAGCTACGTAGCGATGAAGCATGCCCACCCGCGCTGGATTGCGATGGAGTTTGCCCGCGCACTCGGTGCACAAGCCGGTGAGCTGCAGCAGGCACTCGCTGCCGACGATGCGCGCCCGTTGGTGCACTTGGTCGCTCGTCCGGGCGAGATTACTGCTGAGGAATTGGCACTGATCACCGGCGGTGAAGAGGGACCGTGGTCGCCGTACTGCGTGCGCTTGGATTCCGGTGCCCCAGGAGAATTGGAGCCGGTCCGACAGGGCTTGGCTGCGGTGCAGGACGAGGGTTCTCAGCTCATTGCGCGTGCCGTCACCATGGCACCCGTTGCCGGTGAAGACAGCGGCCGCTGGTTAGATTTGTGTTCCGGCCCCGGTGGTAAGTCAGCTTTCATCGGCGGCATCGCAGCTATTGAGGGCGCGAAGCTCGACGCTGTTGAGGTATCTGCGACTCGCGCAGAACTGGTGAAGAAGGCCACGGCCGGGCTGCCAGTGACTGTAACCGTTGCGGATGGTCGCGATACCGGGCTGGAGGCAGGCTTTGACCGCATTTTGGTAGACGCGCCGTGCTCTGGTTTGGGCTCGCTTCGCCGTCGCCCGGAAGCGCGCTGGCGGAAGTCGCCGTCCGATCTGAACTCCTTGACTGCGCTGCAGTTTGAACTGCTCAGTGAAGCTGTGCGTCTGGCACGGCCGGGTGGCATCATCGTCTATTCCACGTGTTCTCCGCATCTGCGGGAAACCAGGGGCATTGTCGATAGGGCAGTGACGGAATTGCCGGTGACGGAGCTGAATGCACACGAGTTGGTAGCGCCGATGACTGATGTCGGACCGTATCCATCTGTGCAGATGTGGCCACACCGCCACGGTACCGATGCGATGTTCTTCTCAGTTTTGCGCAAGAACGACTAGGCTCAGAGGTTATGAGCGCACCAATTATTGCCCCGTCCATTCTCGCTGCTGACTTCGCTCGCCTCGACCGCGAGGTTGAGGCTGTAGCCAATGCAGATTGGCTGCATATCGACGTCATGGATGGCCACTTCGTTCCCAACCTGTCCTTCGGCGCTCCGGTGCTGGAGGCCGTAGCTGCGGTGACGGACAAGTACTTGGATGTCCATCTCATGATTGAGAACCCGGAGAAGTGGGTCGACACCTACATTAAGGCGGGGGCGAGCTCCGTTATTTTCCATGTGGAAGCCGTCGACGATGCCATCGCACTGGCACGCCACATTCGTTCCCAGGGCGTGAAGGCCGGGTTCTCGCTGCGCCCGGGTACCCCAATTGAGCCGTGGCTGGATTACCTCGCCGAATTCGACGAGGTGCTGGTCATGAGTGTCGAACCCGGTTTCGGGGGCCAGTCCTTTATGCCGGATCAGCTAACCAAGGTCGAGAAGCTGCGTCAGCGCATTGATGCCGAAGGTCTGGATACTCTGATCGAGATTGACGGTGGTATCTCCGCCAAGACCATCGAATCCGCTGCCGCCGCCGGTTGCGACGCCTTCGTTGCAGGGTCGGCCGTTTTCGGCGCTGATGATCGTGCGGCGGCTGTCGATGAGCTGCGCGCATTGGCCACTACTGCTGCAACTAAGTAGACGGCGGTGAAGCACGGTGGCACAGTTTCCGGATCTCGTCTCCGCACAGCCGCTGACTGACGCTCAAGCTATGGCATTGGCCATAGAAGCCGGCCAGCGAGTTCGGGGCACCACCTATCCCAATCCACCGATTGGTTGCGTCATCCTCGATACCGCAGGGATTGCGGTAGGAGTGGCCGGAACTGAGCCGGTAGGTGGCCGACACGCAGAGCCACAAGCATTAGAAATGGCGGGGGCACGAGCTCAGGGCGGTACTGCAGTGGTCACACTAGAGCCGTGCAATCATATCGGCCGTACACCACCGTGCACCGAGGCACTTGCGGCAGCCGGAGTTTCCCGCGTCATATTTGCGGTCGCCGATCCTAATCCCGTGGCCGCTGGCGGCAGCGAGTGGTTGCGATACAAGGGAATCGACGTGGTCGAGGAGTTCCAACGCAATCGTGTGGCGGATGGCTATCTGCGTCCATGGTTACACTGGCAGCGCACTCGGCGCCCACACATCACGCTGAAGACGGCGGGCACGCTGGATGGTTTCGCCGCCGCTACCGACCGCACCTCGCAGTGGATTACGGGGGAGCAGGCGCGGGCACGGGTACATATCGATCGTGCACGTCGGCAAGCGATTGTCGTCGGAACGGGAACAGTGCTCGCTGACAATCCGCGATTGACCGCGCGCACACCAGACGGCGAGGAGCTGTCAACGCAACCCCTGCGCATCGCGATCGGCACCTCGGAGGTCGCCGCCGATGCGAATATCCGCGGCGATAACTTCCGCCACATTCGCACTCACGATGTGGAAGTGGCGCTGGAGACAATGGCGGATATGGGACTTATTGACGTGCTGGTAGAAGGCGGCCCACGGCTCGCCAGCGCTTTCTTAGAAGCCGATGCTGTCGACGCGATTGAGTCTTACATTGCCCCGGCGTTTCTCGGAGCTGGTCTGCCGGTGACATCGGCCAACCATGAGACCACCATCACTGACATCTCGCGCTTTCGTACCGTCGCGGTCGAGACTCTGGGAGATGACATTTTGATTACGGCTCTCCGCAGTGGCAAAGATCGCGGGTAGACCGGCTAGAGTTAATTTTGTAAAAATCTTTCAATTTATAACAAACGGTAAAGGATTTTCCTGACCACTATGTTTACGGGAATTGTTGAGGAACTCGGCGAAATTCGCGAAATCCACCGCGAAGCCGATTCCATTACTCTGACCATTCGCGCGACCACCGTGCTTGACGACGTGCACCACGGTGATTCCATTGCTGTCAATGGCGTTTGTTTGACCGTCGTGGAGTTTGGCGATGATTTCTTTACCGCTGATCTCATGCAAGAGACTCTGGTTAGGTCGAGCCTCGGCCAAGTTGAGGTCGGCTCCAAGGTCAACCTCGAACGTGCAACCGCAGTCGGTCAACGCCTTGGCGGCCATATCGTGCAGGGACATGTCGATGGCACCGGCGAGGTTATTTCGCGCACGCCAGGGGAGCGCTGGGAAGTAGTGCGGATTTCGCTGCCGGAGCATCTCTCCAAGTATGTCGTGGAAAAGGGCTCAATTGCCGTGGATGGTACTTCGTTGACCGTCTCTGCAGTAGGCGAGGGGTTCTTTGAAGTCAGCCTGATACCGACGACGCTGACGGACTCCGTTATTGGTTCGACCGCGGTAGGCACCAAGGTCAATTTGGAAGTCGATGTGCTAGCCAAGTACGTCGAGAAAATGTTGGAAAGATAAGCTACAAGACTGTGATTAAGTTCGATTCTGTAGAGCGGGCCATTGCGGACATCGCAGCCGGTAAGGCCGTGGTCGTCGTCGACGATGAAGATCGTGAGAACGAGGGCGACATCATCTTCGCCGCCGAGAAGGCAACGCCTGAACTTGTTGCCTTTATGGTTCGCTATTCCTCTGGTTACATCTGCGCGCCGCTGACCGCCGAGGACTGCGAGCGTCTGAATCTGCCACCGATGGTGTCAGAGAATGAGGATGCCCGCGGTACCGCATACACAGTGACCGTGGATGCCAACACCGGTACGACCGGTATTTCCGCCACAGATCGTGCGAACACCATTCGTACTCTCGCTGACCCCACGTCGAGCCCGCACGATTTCACCCGACCAGGACACGTGGTCCCGTTGCGAGCTCGCGATGGTGGCGTCCTCGTCCGTGCCGGCCACACCGAGGCTGCGGTCGATCTCGCCCGCCTGGCAGGGCTCCGTCCTGCCGGCGTGCTGTGTGAGGTTGTCTCCGAGGAAGACCCGACCGGTATGGCGCGCGCGGAGGAACTGCGTCGCTTCTGCGACAAGCACGATTTAGCGCTGATCTCCATTGAGCAGCTGATCGAATACCGTCGCCACAACGAGCACTTGATTGAACGCGTTGTCGAAACCAAGCTGCCGACCGACTACGGCGAGTTCCGTGCCATTGGGTACCGGAGCCTTATCGACGGTGTTGAGCATGTCGCTCTCGTTGTGGGGGATGTGTCTTCCAACGATGGTCAGGACGTCCTCGTGCGTGTGCACTCCGAATGCCTCACTGGCGACGCACTGGGATCTCGCCGCTGCGACTGCGGTCAGCAGCTGCACAACTCCATGCGCATGGTTCACGAAGCGGGGCGTGGCGTCATCCTCTACATGCGCGGTCACGAAGGCCGAGGCATTGGTCTGATGCCGAAGCTGCAGGCCTACCATCTGCAAGATGAAGGCGCTGACACCGTTGATGCCAATCTTGCGCTCGGTTTGCCGTCGGATGCCCGTGAGTACGGCACTGGTGCACAGATTCTGCAGGATCTTGGAGTCACCACTATGGCGCTGCTGACGAACAATCCGACCAAGCGTGCCGGCCTAGGTGGTTATGGACTGGAGATGAGCCGCCGGGTACCGGTGCCAGTTGAGGTCAACGAGGATAACTTGAAATACTTGTTGACAAAGCGCGAACGCATGGGCCATGAGCTCCCTTGGTTGGATGAGTACATGGAGACCCACGGCATTTCGACAGAAGGAGCACAGTAGATGAGTGGCGCAGGTCTTCCTGAAATTTCCGTTCCCGATTCCACTGGTGTGACCGTCGGTCTGGTCACCTCTCACTGGAACGAGGAGATTACTGGGCAGCTTCGTCGTGAAGCGCTGTCCCAGGCCGAGGAGGTCGGCGCTGTAGTCACGGATGTGACTGTCGTCGGTGCTCTGGAGATTCCGGTTGTGGTGCAACAGCTCGCGCGAACTCACGACGCCGTGGTGGCGCTGGGGTGCGTTATCCGCGGTGGTACGCCGCACTTCGACTATGTCTGCGACTCGGTGACTGAGGGCCTGACGCGGATCGCACTGGACTGTGAAACGCCAGTTGGCAATGGTGTGTTGACCTGCAACACTGAACAGCAAGCAATTGATCGTGCCGGCGGTGAGGGCGCCGCGGAGAATAAAGGTCGCGAGGCCATGGCCGCAGCGCTGCACACCGTCGCAGTGTTGAAGTCCCTTCGTGAAGGTGGAGCTGAGTAAGAATGGGTAACTCCGAACGCCACAGCAATTCGACTGCCGTCGACACCGGTAGCGAAGACAAATGGCTGTTGGAAATCACCTCGCAAAAGCTGCGTCTGTGGGCGATTATCGCTGCAGTTGTGGTTTTCGCTATCCATATCTTCATGGGTATCGTGGTGGACTTTGGTAACACCGGAGCTTCGGTGACCGCTATCGACCAGCTGGCTTTCCCAATGATTGGTTTGATCATCGCCGGGGTAATCCTGCTGCTGACTCGGGCTCGCGTTCGCGTAAATGCCAGGGGTGTGGAAGTCCGCAATCTACTCAATGCGAAGTTTTACCCGTGGGTCGATATCTACGGCCTGAGTTTTCCAAAGAAGTCCCGCTGGGCTCGCTTGGAGCTGCCTGACTTTGAGTTTGTGCCGATGCTCGCGATCCAGTCGGCCGACGGCAGCCGCGTCGTGGAAGACATCCGCCGGTTCCGTGAACTTGAAGACGAGTTCATGCCGGAGGACTAACCCAAGGACACGTTTTAAGGACACCGTAAGTGACTGACCCTTCTCAGTACCGTCCCGCCCCCGGCACCATTCCCACGGAGCCGGGGGTGTACCGTTTTCTCGATTCAACCGGGCGCGTTCTCTACGTCGGCAAGGCGAAGAATCTCCGTGCGCGTTTGTCTAACTATTTCCAGGACTTAACTCGGCTTCATCCCCGCACCCGCCAGATGGTGCAGTCCGCTTCGAAGGTGACGTGGACTGTCGTCCACAATGAAGTCGAAGCGCTGCAGTTGGAGTACACCTGGATCAAGCGCTTTAATCCGCGGTTCAACGTGATGTACCGCGACGACAAGTCGTATCCGATGTTGGCCGTCAGCGTTGGAGAGCTGTACCCGCGGCTCTTTCTCTACCGAGGACCGCGCCGGAAGGGCGTGCGTTATTTCGGGCCTTATTCACACGCGTGGGCTATCCGAGAAACGCTCGACTTGCTTACACGAGTTTTCCCAGCCCGCACCTGTTCAAAGGGAGTCTTCAACCGGCAGCAAGCCCTGGGGCGGCCCTGTTTGCTCGGCTATATCGACAAATGCTCGGCGCCTTGTGTCGGCCGTGTCAGTGCCGAGGAACACCGCGAAATTGTCCGTGGTTTTACCAGCTTCATGTCGGGAAATACGGGCCCGGTCACGAGGCGCTTAAAAAAGGAAATGGAGGAAGCTGCCGGCGAGTTAGACTTCGAGCGCGCCGCTAGTCTGCGCGACAACCTCGCTGCCATCGACAAGGTCATGGAGCGGCAGTCAGTCGTGCTTTCCGACGCCGCCGATGCCGACTTTATTGCGCTAGCAACCGACGAACTGGAAGCGGCCGTGCAGATTTTCCATGTTCGGGCGGGACGTATTTACGGTCAGCGCGGCTGGGTAGTGGAGAAGTCCGGCGAGTACGCGACTACGGAGTTTCGAGAGGGAGAAACTGACCCCAGCTTGGGTGGGCTGCTAACGCAGTTCCTGACACAGTTCTATGGCGACGCCGCCAAGCACGCGGATGTCGACGGCGATGAATCAACCACTGCCGCCCAGGTTGTGCCCCGCGAAATTCTCGTTCAGGCCACGCCCGACGATCTTGACGAGGTTACTGCATTTTTGGCCGATATTCGTGGCACCAATGTAGATATTCGCGTCCCACAACGCGGTGACAAGCGGACGCTCATGGAGACCGTGCAGAAAAATGCAGCTGAAGCGCTACGCCAGCACAAGCTAAAGCGAAGTGGAGATCTAACTACTCGATCGCAGGCTCTCTCCGAACTCCAGGACGCGCTATTTATGGATGAAGCGCCGCTGCGCATCGAGTGCACTGACATCTCGCATATTCAGGGCACCGATGTGGTGGCCTCGTTGGTGGTCTTCGAGGATGGATTGCCCAAGAAGTCCGACTACGGCCGCTACCGAATCAAAGATGCAGCGGGTGACGGTCGCTCGGACGACGTCGGTTCTATCGCTGAGGTGGTGCGCCGTCGTTTTCTGCGCCATAACGAGGACAAGCTCGCCATGCCCGATGATGCAAGCGAGATGTTCGTCGAAGAGACGACTGATGCCGTCGATGAGCAGTCGCGGAGTAACCGCAAGTTTGCCTACCCGCCACAGTTGTTCATCGTCGACGGTGGTGCACCGCAGGTCGCAGCCGCACAGGCGGTCCTCGATGAACTCGAGGTCACCGATGTGACGTTGGTGGGAATTGCCAAGCGCTTAGAAGAGCTGTGGATTCCCGACGATGATGAGCCGCTCATTCTGCCGCGTAATTCGGAAGCGATGTACCTAATCCAGCGAATTCGTGATGAGGCGCACCGCTTTGCCATTAATTATCACCGTCAGCAGCGATCTAAACGCATGCGCTCGTCGGTGCTTGATGGCATTAAGGGGCTGGGGCCAGCACGCCGCAGTGAGTTGGTCAAGCACTTTGGTTCCGTTGCGGCGCTGAAGAAGGCCAGCGTCGAGCAGATCGAAGAAGTGGCTGGTTTCGGGCCGATGCTCGCGAAAACTGTTTACGATTACCTCCATCCAGACGAGAAGTCGTCAGAGCCAAACTCGGATGTCGGTCCGGGAGAGTAGGCGTAGAAGTAGGTAAACAAGTGGCTAAAACCGCACTTGAAACAGTGCTAGGGGGTTTACTTCCGCTAGTAAAACCGAGAGCGGTTGGGCGGAATTGTATTAGAGTGATGGCATGATTACTTCGGGTTATTCCCCTCAGGCTGAAAAGTCACTTGTGTTGATTACCGGCATGTCCGGTTCCGGACGCAATACGGCCGCCAGCGTCTTGGAGGAGATGGGCTGGTATGTCGCAGACAACCTGCCCCCGGAGTTGATTATGCGCATGGTCGAGTTGTCGTTTGAAGCGGACTCTCCAGTAGAGCGCCTCGCTATCGTCACCGACGTGCGCTCGCGCGCGTTCGCCGGCAGTTTGGGGGAGGTGCTCGACGGACTCCGCAATGAGGGGCGCCAGCCCTATGTCATCTTCTTTGATGCCAACGACGACACCCTCATCGCCCGCTACGACTCTGTCCGCCGCACCCATCCGCTGCAGGAAAATGGCACGCTTTCACAGGGTATTGCCGCTGAACGTCAGATGTTGCTGCCAATAAAGGGCATGTCGGATTTAGTAGTGGATACCTCTGACATGAGCGTGCACGATTTGCGCCGTGAGTTAGAGCATCAGTTGTCGGATACCGCTAGCAAGATTCAGCAGATCACCATCGAATCATTTGGGTTTAAGCACGGTGCGCCGCGCGATGCCGACATGCTTTTCGACGTCCGTTTTCTCCCCAATCCCTATTGGGTACCTGAGCTGCGTGCGGGCCGCGGTACCAACAAAGCCGTGGCCGACTACGTGCTGTCCCAACCTGAGTCTCAGGGGTTTTTGGACAACGTCACAAACTTGATTGAATTGGTTTTGCCCGGGTACCGCCGTGAGGGCAAGGGTTTTATGACTATCGCTGTGGGATGCACCGGAGGCCATCACCGAAGTGTGGCCATGTCGGAGGCGCTGGCTAAGAAGCTCGAGGGAGTTTCCGGGATCAACGTCAACGTCGTCCACCGCGATATTGACCGCAACTAGCGGTTTTAGTGGAGGTGTAGAAATTGACATCAATTACCAGTCTGGGTGGCGGTCATGGTCTATTTGCCACGCTGAGAGCTGACCGTCAGGTTGCGGACCATGTCACAGCGGTGGTCACAGTTGCCGACGACGGCGGATCCTCGGGTCGCCTTCGTCGTGAGCTGGGGCAGATTCCCCCTGGAGACCTTCGCATGGCACTCGCCGCGCTTTCCGCAGATACGGAAAAAGGCGATCTGTGGGAAAAGACACTGCAGCACCGCTTTGGCGGAACTGGCGCACTGGCAGGGCATGCGATTGGCAATCTGATTATCGCTGGCCTCACCAGTGTGATGGGAAATGAAGTCGACGCGCTTGACGAAATTGGCCGGTTGCTGCAAATCCGGGGTCGAGTCGTGCCCATGTCGCCGATCCCGCTAGAGATTGAGGCCGAAGTCGTTGGCTTGGAGCAGGATGCTCGCGTTGTGCGCCAGGTCCGTGGCCAGGTCGCAGTGGCCACGACACCTGGCCAGGTGCGCCGAATCCGGCTGATTCCTGAGACTCCGCCGGCATCCGAGGAGGCCATTGAAGCTATCCTCAATGCCGATTTGGTGACGCTGGGTCCGGGTTCGTGGTTTACTTCGGTTCTGCCACATCTTCAGGTGCCCGGGCTGCGGGATGCTCTGCAAGAAACCAATGCCACAACCGTCGTGGTGCTGAATCTTGTCGCCGAGCCGGGGGAGACCGCCGGTTTTTCTTCCGAACGGCACATCCATATGCTCACGCAGCATGCACCTAACTTGAAGCTCAATTACGTGCTTGTCGACGACAACACGCCGCTCGCGGATACCGAACGAGAATACCTGCAGCGAGCGGCGGATAGCCTAGACGCGCAGGTTGTCTTCGCCGATGTGCAAGAAGTTGATGACCACGGAGCTCTGACGGGTCGGCATTCGCCGGAGAAACTAGCTGTCGCACTTCGTCAGTTCCTCTAAAGCGTCCGGCCAGTCGAGGGTTTTAATGCATTCTCCTGCGAGGATGCAATAGACAATCAACTAATTGCCACTCGATTGGTACCGGATACTATCCTTGAGGTTTATTGCTAAAGCTCAAATGGGGTTAATTTTACCTAAATTAACCAGGCCCAAACCCAGCTCGCACACATGAAATGAGGATGGACAGCATCGTGGCATTGACGGCGAAGGTCAAAGACGAACTAGCCCGCGTGTCAGTTTCGCAGGAAAGCGCTCAGGCAGCGGAGATTTCGACCCTGTTCCGCTTCGCAGGAGGACTCCACCTGGTGGCAGGTTCGATTGTGCTGGAGGCTGAGTTGGATTCCGGCGCTGTCGCACGCCGCCTGCGCTCCATGCTGGCCGAACTCTACGATGTCAAAGCCAGCCTCAATGTCTTGTCTCCCGGTGGCTTGCGAAAGACCTCGAAGTACATCGTGCGGGTAACCGATGGCGCGGAACTCGTCGTTAGGCAAACTGGCCTGATCGACTCTGCAGGACGTCCCGTACGTGGGCTACCACGCAAGCTGATCATGGGACAGAAGATCGATCAAGAAGCTGCATGGCGGGGTGCCTTTTTGGCACATGGTTCACTGACTGAGCCGGGGCGTTCCTCAGCTTTGGAAGTCACTGCTCCTTCTGCTGAAGCGGCACTCGCATTGGTGGGATGTGCTCGTAGACTCGGAATTACGGCTAAGAGCAAGGAGAATAAGTCCCGCGGTGGCGATCGTGTAATCATCCGGGAGGGCGATGCAATCGGTGCGCTGCTGACGCGAATGGGAGCCCAGACTACTCGCCTGCAGTGGGAAGAACAGCGAATGCGTCGTGAAGTGCGAGCGACGGCCACTCGTTTGGCAAACTTCGACGATGCCAACCTGCGGCGCTCGGCTCGTGCGGCCGTTATTGCAGCAGCGCGAGTAGAGCGTGCTTTAGAGATTCTCGGTGACGATGTACCAGACCATTTGGTGTCTGCAGGACAGCTGCGCATCGAGCACAAGCAGGCTTCACTGGAAGAACTTGGGCAGCTGGCCAATCCGCCAATGACCAAGGACGCCGTCGCAGGACGCATCCGCCGTTTGCTCTCCATGGCGGACAAAAGAGCAAACGAACTCGGAATTCCCCCCACAACTGCAGTCGTTACAGACGAACTTTTTGACAAAGAAGTTGACGAGTAAAGCACCTGTTATGCCTAGTCAGGTGCGTAATTTTTGATAAATCTCCGTTTATTTGGGATTTTCGCACCAAACCACCGCTGCGCGAATGAAAAACCCAACGTACACTTCTGTAGTGAACCTGTTGGAGCGCAATCAGCGCCCTGACAAGTGGCATCGATTCGCCAATCCATTAAGGAGATTATTGTGACGGTTCGTGTAGGTATTAACGGTTTTGGTCGCATTGGCCGCAACTTCTTCCGCTCCCTGCTCGCTGCGGGCGCTGACCTGGAAGTCGTTGCTGTAAACGACCTCACTGATAACAAGACCCTGGCTCACCTGCTCAAGTACGACTCCATCATGGGCAAGCTTGACGCAGAGGTCACCTACGACGATGAGTCCCTCACCGTCAACGGCAAGCGCATCGCGGCATACGCTGAGCGCGACCCGAAGGACCTGCCGTGGGGCAAGCACGAGGTCGACATCGTCATTGAGTCCACCGGTTTCTTCACCGATGCCAACGCTGCCAAGGCTCACATCGAGGCTGGCGCCAAGAAGGTCATCATCTCCGCTCCGGCTAAGAACGAAGACGCAACCTTCGTTGTCGGTGTCAACCACACTGACTACGACCCGGAGAAGCACAACATCATTTCGAACGCTTCTTGCACCACAAACTGCTTGGCCCCGATGGCTAAGGTTTTGGACGACAAGTTCGGCATCGAGCGCGGTCTCATGACCACCATTCACGCATACACCGGTGACCAGCGTCTGCACGACGCTCCGCACAAGGACCTGCGTCGCGCCCGCGCTGCTGCTCTGAACATTGTTCCGACCTCCACCGGTGCTGCAAAGGCAGTCGCTCTGGTTCTGCCGCAGCTCAAGGGCCTGCTGGACGGCTACGCACTGCGTGTTCCGACCCCGACCGGCTCTGTCACCGACCTGACCTTCACTGCTAAGAGCGAGGTCACCGTCGAGTCCGTTAATGCTGCCATCAAGGAAGCTGCTGAGGGCGAGCTCAAGGGTGTTCTGGGCTACAACGAGGACCCAATCGTTTCCAAGGACATCGAGGGCGACCCGCGTTCCTCGATCTTCGACGCACCGCTGACCAAGGTCATCGGCGATCAGGTCAAGGTTGTCTCCTGGTACGACAACGAGTGGGGATACTCCAACCGCCTCGTCGACCTGGCTGTCTACGTCGGTGAGCGCCTCTAATAACACACCTGGTTAATCCCAGACCCCGAACGGGCCGGGGTGGTTGTGCCTGAGTAGGGCACGCCACCCACGGCCCGTTTTTACACACTTTCACAAGGATTTCATTGAGATGACTGTTAAGACTGTCAAAGACCTGATCAACGAAGGTATTGAAGGCCGTTACGTCCTCGTCCGCTCCGACTTTAACGTTCCGTTGAAGGACGGCGTTATCACCGATCCGGGTCGAATCGATGCTTCGCTGCCCACTCTGTCCGCGCTTGTCGAAGCCGGTGCCAAGGTCGTTGTTATGGCTCACCTGGGTCGCCCGAAGGGCGAGGTTAAGTCCGAGTTCTCCCTGGCCCCGGTCGCTGAGGCTCTGTCTGAGCGCCTGGAGCAGTACGTCGCGCTCGCCGGTGATGTCTCCGGTGAGGACGCGCACGAGCGCGCTAATGGCCTGACCGAGGGCGATGTACTCTTGTTGGAGAACGTCCGCTTCGATCCGCGCGAGACCTCCAAGGACGAGGCAGAGCGCGCCGAGTTCGCAGCCGAGCTGGCTGCACTAGTTCCGGACGGAGCGTTTGTTTCCGACGGTTTCGGTGTTGTTCACCGCGCCCAGGCTTCCGTCTTCGACGTCGCTAAGAAGCTGCCGCACTACGCCGGCAATCTGGTTCAGGCTGAGCTTGAGGTTCTGCGCAAGGTTGCAGAGACCCCGGAGAAGCCGTACACCGTCGTGCTCGGCGGTTCCAAGGTTTCCGACAAGCTGGGCGTTATTGAGGCTCTCGCGCCGAAGGTTGACTCCCTGGTCATCGGCGGCGGCATGTGCTTCACCTTCCTGGCTGCCAAGGGCTACGCCGTTGGCGCATCCCTGCTGCAGGAAGAGATGATTGACACCTGTAAGGATCTGCTGGACCGCTACGGCGATAAGATCGTTCTGCCAACCGACGTAGTCGTGGCTGACAAGTTCGCTGCAGACGCTGAAAACAAGGTGGTAGACGCCACCGAGATTCCGGAAGGCTGGATGGGCCTGGACATCGGACCGGCTTCCGCCGAGGCATTCGGCAAGGTGCTCGCTGAGTCCAAGACTGTGTTCTGGAACGGCCCGATGGGCGTGTTCGAGATGGAGGCTTTCGCAGCTGGCACCCGCGAGGTTGCACAGGCCATCATCGATGCCACCACTAACAACGGTTGCTTCTCCGTCGTCGGTGGCGGCGACTCCGCAGCAGCAGTACGTACTCTGGGGTTGAACGAGGACGGCTTCAGCCACATCTCCACTGGTGGTGGCGCTTCGCTGGAGTTCCTCGAGGGTAAGACTCTGCCGGGCGTCTCCGTCCTGGAAGACTAAGATTTTTCCACCACCGGATTTTCATCGCTTAAAAATCCGCTAATTGATAGGGAAGTGAATTCCACCACTATGGCACGTACACCATTTATTGCTGGTAACTGGAAGATGAACCTGAACCATCTCGAGGCTATCGGTGTGGTGCAGAAACTCGCGTTCGCTCTGCCAAAGGAGTACTACGACAAGGTTGACGTCGCTGTCATCCCGCCGTTTACCGACCTGCGTTCGGTCCAGACTCTGGTTGAGGGCGATAAGCTCGGCGTCACTTACGGCGCGCAGGATGTCTCAGTCCACGAGTCCGGCGCTTACACCGGCGAGATTTCCGCATCGATGCTGGCAAAGCTCGGCTGCACCTGGGTCGTCGTCGGTCACTCCGAGCGTCGCGATATGCACGCAGAGGACGATGAGCTGGTCGCAAAGAAGGCCAAGGCAGCACTGCGCGAGGGCATGAACCCAATCGTCTGTGTCGGCGAGCCGCTGGAGGTCCGAGAGGCCGAAGAGCACGTCGAGTACGTTGTCTCTCAGGTCAAGGGCTCCCTGGCTAATCTGACCAACGCTGAGCTGGCCAAGACCGTCATCGCTTACGAGCCTGTCTGGGCTATCGGCACCGGTAAGGTCGCATCGGCTGCAGACGCGCAGGAAGTCTGTGCAGCTATCCGCGAGACCGTCGCAGAAATTGGGGACGCGAACATCGCAAAGGAGATGCGCATCCTCTACGGTGGTTCCGTCAAGGCCGAGAACGTCGCTGAGATCGTCGGCAAGCCCGACGTCGACGGCGGCCTCGTCGGTGGCGCTTCGCTCGACGGTGAAGCATTCGCGAAGCTCTGCGCACTTGCTGCAGATGCCGCTCAGAACGCCTAAGTGCATATAAATTCAGAACAACTGATAAGATAGGCGCCATGCGCGACCCCGGATTGGTTTTATTGATTCTCATAAAACCGATTCGGGGTTATTGCCTTTAGGCGGACTCAATCCAGGCACACCGACTGGCAATAAGTCAGCGCAATACATTTCCCGAGGCTTTCCACTTCGAATGCCCGGCAATTTTCAAAGGACGTGCTCAATGAACGAACAAGTACATGGTGACACTGACCGACACACTGCAAGCAATGAGCAATCCTCTTCGACCGCTACCGCGAAGCAGCAGGACTTGCTCTGGGAGGATATTCGCCACCTGGGTCGAATTCTTGGGCAGGTAATCCGCGAGCAAGAGGGTGACGAGGTCTTTAACCTGGTCGAAAATGCTCGCCGTGCAGCCTTCGAACTCCATCGTGGCGATGGCGACATCGAGAAGCTCACCGGCCTCTTCCGCGATATTGACCCTGCCGAGGCAAGCCCTGTCATCCGTGCTTTCACGCACTTCGCACTTTTAGCTAACCTCGCTGAGGATTTGCACGAGGAGCTGGGCATCGAGGCATCTCTCGATGCTGGCGATCCGCCGCAGGACTCCACGCTGGAAGCAACATGGCAGAAGCTTCGCGACGCCAAGGTTTCCAGCAGCGCCATTGCGGATATGATGGACCACATTGAGGTCGTCCCGGTTCTGACCGCACACCCAACGGAAACTCGTCGTCGCACAGTGTTCGATGTGCAGAAGCACATCACGGCCGCAATGCGGCGCCGCCACGAGATCCAGGCAGCCCCGATGAATGCGCGCACCGCGGACCGACTCGCTGAGATTGATGCCGATATCCGTCGCCGGATCCTGACGCTGTGGCAAACGGCTCTGATTCGCATGAACCGCCCGGATATTCGCGACGAGGTCGAAGTTGGTCTTCGCTACTACCAGCTTTCTCTGCTGGAAGCTGTGCCACAGATTAACCGAGACGTCGTCAAGCACTTGCGTCAGCTCGGCGGCGACAAGCTGCCGGCTAATCCAACCATTCGCATGGGTTCGTGGATCGGCGGTGACCACGACGGCAACCCATACGTGACGGAGGAGACGCTGCGCTACGCCTCCGATAGGGCAGCGGGTACGATCCTGCGTCACTACTTCTCGCAGTTGCACCTGCTGGAGCGCGAGCTCAGTCTCAGCGACCGCCTGACCAAGGTCACCGTAGATTTGGTCGGCTTGGCCAGCCGCGGCCACAATGACGTACCAAACCGCGAAGATGAGCCGTACCGTCGTGCGGTTCACGGTATCCGCGGTCGCGTGGCGGCAACAGCGGTGAACTTCTTCGACGAGTCCATCATTGAGGGCGACTGGTCGGAATTCACTCCGTATGACAGCGCCGAGGAGCTACTTGAAGAGCTCTCGATTATCGACGACTCCCTGCGGTCCAGCCACGATGACCTCATCGCCGATCACCGCCTGCGCGACCTGATGGATTCAGTGGAGGTATTTGGTTTCCACCTGTACTCGATTGATATCCGCCAGAATTCGGACTCTCATGAGGAAATCCTCACCGAGCTGTTCTCCGCTGCCGGTGTGGTGGACAACTACGCGGGATTGAAGGAAGCCGACAAGGTCGAACTGCTGACCAAGGAACTGCAGTCCTCCCGTCCGCTGGTTTCGACTTCCGCAGATCTTTCCGAAGCTACGGCTCGCGAGCTAGGCATTATGCGTGCGGCATCTCGTGCGGTGCGCAAGTACGGTCACGACGCGGTACCGCACTGCATCATTTCGATGTGTACATCGGTCTCCGACCTGCTGGAGCCGATGATTCTGCTCAAGGAAGTCGGTCTGATTCGCCCGAATGGCTCCCAGCCGACCGGTTCTGTTGACGTCATTCCGCTGTTCGAAACCATCGAAGACCTGCAGGCTGGTGCCGACGTGCTGCGTGCTGCGTGGGACATTCCGGTCTACCGCGCATACGTGTCCGCACGCGGAGATCTGCAGGAAGTCATGCTCGGCTACTCCGACTCCAACAAGGACGGCGGGTACTTCGCTGCAAACTGGGCGCTTTACGACGCGGAGGTCGCAATCGTGGCAGCCGCGAAGGACAACGACATTCGCCTGCGTCTCTTCCATGGCCGCGGAGGTACTGTCGGCCGTGGTGGCGGTCCGTCCTACGAGGCAATCCTGGCGCAGCCGTCGGGTGCAGTCCAGGGGTCCGTGCGTATCACTGAGCAGGGCGAGATTATCTCTGCAAAGTACGGTCACCCTGCAGCGGCACGCAGGAACCTCGCCGCGCTGGTTTCGGCAACGATTGAGTCGACTCTGCTCGACGTCGATGACCTGAAGAACCCAGCTCGCGCCCACGAGATTATGTCGGAGATTTCCGACCTGTCTCGCGAGGCCTACTCGAAGCTCATGCACGAGGACCCGGGCTTTATTGACTTCTTCACGTCGTCGACCCCGGTCGATGAGATCGGCAGCCTGAACATCGGTTCGCGTCCGACCTCACGCAAGCAGACCCAGACCATTTCTGACCTGCGCGCAATTCCGTGGGTACTGTCCTGGTCGCAGCAGCGTTCTATGGTGCCGGGCTGGTTTGGTGTCGGCTCTGCACTGCAGGAGTGGATCGGCGAGGACGAAGACGGTTCCCGCCTGGCTGAGCTCCGTCAGCTCAACGAGATTTGGCCGTTCTTCAATTCGGTGCTGTCGAACATGGCGCAGGTCATGTCCAAGGCTGATCTGAACCTGGCGCGCGCCTACGCTAGCCTTTGCCAAGATAAGGCCGACGGTGAGCGCATCTACGGCATCATCAAGGCTGAGTTCGACCTGACTTTGGAGATGTTCCTGAAGGTAACCGGGTACAAGCACCTGCTGGAGGACAACCCGCTGCTCAGGCGTTCGGTGGACATGCGCTTCCCGTACCTTATGCCGCTGAACATCATCCAGCTGGAGATGCTGCGTCGCTACCGCGCCGGCGATAATCGCGACAAGGTGCGTCGGGGCATTCAGCTGACCATGAATGGTCTGGCAACTGCACTGCGCAACTCCGGCTAGGAATCCGCCTAGGGATACGGCTAGGGATACCTAGCCAGCCGAGCAATTGCGCTAGTATAGTTGGAGTTCTTAAAGAAGCGACGTTTCAAAAGGAAGTGCGCGTGTACCTCGCCATTCAGATTGTCCTGGTCATCACATCCATCCTGATGACGCTGTTCATCCTGCTCCACAAGGGTAAGGGTGGCGGACTGTCCAGCCTCTTTGGTGGCGGCATGCAGTCGAATCTGTCCGGTTCGACTGTGGTGGAGAAGAACCTTGACCGCGTCACTATTGTGACCGTGATTATCTGGTTGCTCTGCATTGTCCTGTTGCTGCTGTTCAATACTTTCGGCTGGTAGGTTCCGCACGCAGCACGCCCCACCGCAGGCCTTTAAGGGCTCTTCGGAATTTTGGGTGTAGATGGGTTTGGTGATCGGGGTGTGTTGAAGTGGTCGGACGCGATTGATAGAGTAAGCCCGGACTCATTACGGAAGTTGGAAATCCCACATGCTCAAAAGCTGGCTGTTACTGATCGGGGCGGTTGTTGCCGAGGCGCTTGGCACCATGTGCCTGCGTGCAGCCGTTGATCAACCGCTCTATGCCATCGGGGTGGTCATCGGATACATCATTGCTTTCACCCTCTTGGGACTCGCCCTGGGAAGAGGTATTCCAATCGGCATTGCCTATGGAATTTGGGCAGCAGCCGGAGTTGCCCTGGTCGCGGTTCTGGGTGCCGTGTTATTCCATGAAACGCTCAGCTTAACGGCGATCATCGGCATTGTCACCATCATGGCCGGCGTCTTCATTGTCCAAACCGGCCAGCGCGATCCAGGCAAAGCTGAGGTGTTGGAATCATGAGCTGGCTGTTTCTGTCCTTTTCGATCGTTTCTGAAATTATCGCTACCCTGAGTCTGCGTGCTTCGGATGGCTTTCGGAAGAAAATCTGGATCCTGCCACTCGTGGTGTTCTACGGGCTCGCTTTCTTTTTCTTAGCGGTTACTATCTCCTACGGCATGCCGGTGGCCATTGCCTACGGCATCTGGTCAGCTATCGGTGTCGCGCTCATCGCAGTGCTGGCGCGGATCATCTGGAAAGAGCCGTTAACCCCGCGCATGATCTTGGGACTGGTGCTGATCATGGCGGGGGTGGTGCTCGTCGAACTGGGGTAAGCGCTATTGGGCCCGAGCGGCGCGAACCTGCTGCTGGATAGTCTCCATGACCGAAGCATCGGCCAAGGTTGTGGTATCACCAATCTCGCGGTCTTCGGCGAGATCTTTGAGCAGACGGCGCATAATCTTACCCGAGCGGGTCTTGGGGAGGTCAGTGACCACGGTGATTGATCGCGGTGTCGCAATCGGTCCGATCGCGGCACGAACATGATCACGCAGGACCCCGACGGCGTCGTCGAGTTGCTGAGCGCTTTCGCGCAGAATCACAAACGCCTCGATCGCCTGCCCGGTGGTTTCATCTTGGGCCCCGACCACAGCGGCCTCAGCAACCATCGCATGGGCGACCAACGCCGATTCAATTTCTGCCGTCGACATCCGGTGCCCGGAAACATTGAGCACATCATCGACCCGGCCCAGGACCCAAATATCGCCGTCCTTATCGAATTTCGCGCCGTCACCGGCAAAATATACGCCAGGGTACTGTGACCAGTAGGTTTTCTGATACCGTTCCTCATCGCCCCACAGGGTGCGCAGCATGCCGGGCCACGGTTCGGTGATCACCAGATAGCCACCGTTGCCGGGTTCTACCGGAACGCCGGCTTCGTCATAGATATCGGCCGTAATGCCGGGCAGGGCGCGCATCGCGGCCCCGGGTTTCGTGGCGGTCACCCCGGGTAGCGGGCTGATCAGAATATGGCCGTTTTCGGTCTGCCACCAGGTGTCCACGATCGGTGCGTTATTGCCCCCGATGTGCTCGCGGTACCACATCCACGCTTCGGGGTTGATCGGTTCACCCACGCTGCCCAACAACCGCAGCGACGACAGGTCATATTCGGCCGGGATATCGCGACCCCAGCGCATGAACGTACGGATACTGGTGGGCGCACAGTACAGAATCGTCACGCCGTATTTCTGCACGATCTCCCACCAGCGCCCCCGATGCGGAGTATCCGGGGTGCCCTCATACAGCACCGAGGTGGTCGCATTGGCCAGCGGCCCGTAGACGATATAGGAGTGCCCGGTGACCCAGCCGATATCGGCGGCCGTCCAGTAGATATCGGTTTCGGGTTTGATATCAAAAACCGCCCAGTGGGTGTAGGAAACCCCCACGAGATATCCGGCTCTTCGGAATTTTGGGTGTAGATGGGTTTGGTGATCGGGGTGTGTTGAAGGCGTAAAAAGAGTCGAGGTCTTCCGAAGATGGAAGTGACGAAACCACACATCTGAAGAAAGACCTCGACATGCACCAGCTTACCTTCTCGCGCCCAGATCTTGATGCCTTTTGCCTGCTGAGCAATTCCGGCGTCACCGTGACCGGTCAACACGTCACCGCCGAGCAAGCCGTGCTGGAATGTCGAGTCGTGGAGGCCGATCAGTTCTGTCGGCATTGCGGTGCTGAAGCCACAGTGCGAGGCAGTGTGGTGCGCAAAGTCACGCATGTGCCGGTGGGTTGGCGGCCCACCCACTTGCATGTGCGGTTACGCCGCTACCGGTGCGATACCTGTGCCCGTGTCTGGCAACAAGACACCACATCCGTGGTGGCTCCGGAGGCCAAACTCTCGCATGCTGCCGCGTTGTGGGCGTTGAAATCGGTAGTCATCGACCGGTTATCCATTGCCCGGGTGGCGGCCAATCTGGGCGTGTCCTGGCATACCGCCAACGACGCGGTGCTGACCACGGGTCGGCGGTTGCTCATTGACGATCCCAACCGGCTCAATGGGGTCAGAGTGTTGGGGGTCGATGAGCACGTGTGGCGCCACACCCGCTGGGGTAACCGGTATGTCACCGTGGTCATCGATTTGACCCCCGTGGCAGACCGCACAGGCCCGGCACGGTTATTGGATATGGTCCCGGGCCGGTCCAAACAAACCTTCATCACCTGGTTAGAAGCGCAAACCAGCGCGTTTCGGGCCGGCATTGAGATCGTGGCCATGGATGGGTTCACCGGGTATAAAACCGCAGCAGCTGAAACCCTGCCTGAGGCCACCACGGTCATGGATCCCTTCCATGTGGTGGCCCTGGCCGGTCAGGCCGTGGATAAGGTTCGACAACGCATCCAACAAGCCACCCTGAGCCGGCGTGGTCGCAACGGGGACCCATTGTATGGGATCCGCAAAGTGCTAAAAACCGGCAAAGAGTATCTGACCGAACAACAACAAGCCCGCCGGGATGCCGTGTTTGCCAACCCGGACCATGCCCCGGTCAAGACCACCTATGACATCTACCAAAAGATTGTCGCCGCCTACCGCAACCCCAACAAGAAGCAAGCCAAAAAACGGTTCCGCAAACTCATTGCTTCCATCAGCCACGGGGTCCCCAACACGCTCAAAGAGCTGCAGACGTTGGGCCGGACGATGAAACGCCGGGCTGATGACATCTTGGCCTACTTCGATCATATCGGCACCAGCAACGGTCCCACCGAAGCCATCAACGGCAGAATCGAACACCTGCGCGGTACCGCCCTAGGCTTCCGCAACCTCACCCACTACATCACCAGAGCACTGCTGGACACCGGCGGATTCCGAACCAAAATACACTCATTTTTACGATGAGCCCCTTTAAGCAATAAAAATTCCCGTCGATAGCATTTCGCTTATCGACGGGAATTTGCTGGTTCTGGGCTGTTAGCGGTGAAGCGGAAGCCTAGAGCTGCGCAGCCGCAGCATCGTCAACAAAGACAACGGTTTCCTGAACACCGCGAACCCCGGCCGCCGGCCACTGCGCTGGGTCGTCCTGCTGAGCGATAGCTGCAATTGCCTCAGCCTTTTCGCCGCCCGCTACAAGTAGCCACACACGCTGAGAGCTGGCGATGGCCGGCATCGTCAGCGTGATGCGGGTCGGCGGTGGCTTCGGGCAGTTATGCACGTCCACGACCAAGCGTTCCTGCTCAGCCAGCGCTGCGGTATGTGGGAAAATCGAGTTGATGTGTCCCTCTCCGCCCATACCGAGAAGGTGAAGGTCAAAGCCATTTGGAGCCTTCTCCCGAACGATCGCTTCGTAGCTTTCGGCGGCCTCCGTGGTGGTCACGCCGCTGTCGGCAGCGGCAAACTCGAAGATGTTTTCCTCCGGCACGCCGACAGGGGACAAGAGACGCTTACGAGCAGCCAACGCATTGCGATCTGCCGAGTCGGCAGCGACAAAGCGTTCATCTCCGAAGAACACCAGGACTCGGTTCCAGTCGATGTCTCCGGAATCGTCGGCAAGCGCACTGAGCAAAGCGGTACCCGCGCCGCCACCGGTGAGAACGACGCGTACGAAACCGTCATCGGTGACCGGAGAGGCGTTGCCATGGTGGACGGCGACAACCGCATCGATGAAGCGCTGACGTGCAGCCTCGACGATGCCCGCCTGGTCAGCGGCGCGGTGGAACTGAGGGGCAGGGACGGTATTCGAGGCGTTATCGGTGGTCACTTGTCAGAGACTCCTGGTTCGTTAGCGAAGCTAGTTGTTGTGGACGTCGGAGATTGCATTCCCACCGTGTGAATCTGACTGAGGCCACGCAGGGCACGTCCGTAGGCAGTATCGTGGTCGAGGTGACGCAGCTCCTCTGCCAAACATTCGGAGCGTGTTGGACGCGATACTGCAACCTTGAACGGGGGCTTTTCTCCGTTGGTGACCGATGCAGTGGTGGCGCTTTCAATATCGATACGCAAAGTCTGGCCATTTTCACGCTCAAAGGCGACGGAGGTCACCGGTGGCTTGGCGCGGCCCTTTTCGTCCACCGGAATCTTCTTCTCACCGGTGGAGTAACGGTTGACCGGCAGCCCCAGGCGATCTGCCAACCATCCGGCGGCGACCTCGACCGATGGCGAGTCCTGTGGGCCGTAGATGGACACGGAGGTCACCGGCGAGTGCGGCGGCAAGTCGAAAGCGGATGCCAACACACCGCGCCAGTTCGTCAGCCGCGACCAGCTCAGGTCGGAATCGCCGGGCGTGTAGCCCGTACGGCGCGTGTAGATAGCGTTGCTATTCGGGTCACAGAGTGAATCGGTGATACGGCGCTGGGCAATCCGGCCGATTGGTGTCGCCGCTGGGACCTGCGGCGCCTCAGACGGCCACCACGCCACGACCGGCGTATCCGGTAGCAACAGGGGAGTCACCACAGAGCTGTGGTGCTGACCAATCTCACCGGACATATGCATAACGACGATCTCAGCGGCACCGGCATCACCACCGACGCGGAGCTCCGCGTCAAGGCGATTGTCCAGGCGTGGATCATCGGAGACCAATACCAGCACACGGGATGGGTGCTCGCGGGAAACGGAGTTGACCGTGGAAATAATGTTTTCCAGGTCGTCTTCGCTTTTGGCCAAAACAATCAGGGTGAGGACACGGCCCGTGGTGACGATGCCACCCTGCTCTCGAAGCTGCACCAACTGACGAGCAATGCTCGCGGTGTCAGTGTCTGGCAAATTGACAATCATGAAAGTGTTCTTTCTGTCAGAAAATTCTTAAGAACTGAGAGGTCGGCAACCTATGGCCGTCGCCAAGCGCGACCGTCGCGCTCGAGCATGTGGTCAGCGGAGGAAGGCCCCCACGAACCTGCGGGGTAGCCCTCGGGACGACCGCGCTTGGCCCAGTACTCGATGATGGGGTCAAGAATCTTCCAGGACAGCTCGACTTCCTCATTAGTGGGGAAGAGGCTGGCCTCGTCGAGAAGCGCATCCAGAATCAGGCGCTCGTAGGCCTCTGGCGACTGCTCGGTAAACACCTCGGAGTAGGAGAAGTCCATGTTGACATCGCGTACCTCCATGGCCGAGCCCGGAACCTTCGAGCCGAAGCGCATGAGCACGCCCTCGTCTGGCTGGACTCGAATCACCATGGCGTTCTGGCCGAGAGCGGCAGTCATCGTCTCCGCAAAAGGCAAGTGCGGTGCGGACTTAAAGACCAGCGCAATTTCAGTGACGCGACGGCCGAGGCGCTTGCCGGTGCGCAGGTAGAAGGGGACACCGGCCCAACGACGAGAATTGATCTGGAGCGTACAAGCGGCGTAGGTCTCGGTCGTGGACTCGGGGTCGAATCCTTCCTCATCGCGCAGCCCCGGCACAAAGTTGCTGCCCTGCCAATCCGCGGTGTACTGGCCACGTGCGGTGTATTTCGAAAACGGACGCACTGGCTCGACGGCACGCAGAACCTTAATCTTTTCCGCCTGCAGCTCTTCCGGGGTAAAGGCGATGGGCTCTTCCATTGCCACCAGTGCCAGCAGCTGGAGTAGGTGGTTCTGAATTACGTCACGAGCCGCACCGATACCGTCATAGTAACCGGCGCGACCACCCAAACCGATGTCCTCGGCCATGGTGATCTGAACGTGGTCAATGTAGTGAGAATTCCACATCGGATCGAACAACTGGTTGGCAAAACGCATGGCCAAAATGTTCTGGACGGTTTCCTTGCCCAAGTAGTGGTCGATGCGGAACACGGCGTCTTCTGGGAAGACCGAGTTCACAATCCGGTTGAGTTCCTGAGCGGAGGCTAGGTCGTGTCCGAATGGCTTCTCAATAATCACGCGACGCCAATAATCCTCGCCCGACTGCGCCAGCCCCGAACGATCGAGCTGATGACAGACATCGGGGAAGTTAGCTGGCGGAATGGACAGGTAGTAGGCCCAGTTGCCAGCGGTGCCGCGGGAGCGATCGAGCTCCTCAAGTTGTGCGGCCAGGCGATCGAAGGCCTCGTCATCGGTGAAGGTACCGGTGACAAAGTGAATGCCCTCAGCCAGGCGCTGCCAGACACTCTCACGGAAGTCTGTGCGGGCGCCCTGTTCCACTGCGGTGCGCACATAATCCTCAAAGTCCTGTTTCGACCATTCGCGACGACCGTAGCCAACTAACGCGAAGGAGGCGGGCAGCAGACCGCGGTTGGCCAGATCGTAAATGGCAGGCAGAAGCTTCTTTCGGGCCAGATCGCCCGTCACTCCGAAAATCACCATGCCGCCCGGGCCCGCAATACGCGGCAAGCGTTTATCCTGTGGGTCGCGCAGCGGGTTGATGTATCCGTCGTGGTTGGTGCTGTCGTCTCCGTTGTGCGGAGAGCTGGCAGTAGGGGAGTTCGAATCGTTGCGTTGCAGAGAATCACTCACGGTTTACATAATGTCATATCGAGAAAAGTCCGGTGGAATCGTTTCCGATTCCTCCGATGGGGCCTTGACGGGTCCCTTTCTTCTGCCTTAGGTTTATGACCTAGGTGGTATACCCATAAACCACGGAGGTGTATATGCAGGCGAAGGAGGCGGACCCTCGGCCCATCTACGTCCAGATCGCCGAGGATCTGAAATCAATGATTTTGTCCGGGGAGCTCTCGGCTGAGGATCGTGCCCCTTCAACCAAGGAGCTCTCGGAGTTTTATCAGGTCAACCCAACCACGGCCGCCAAGGCCATGACGGAACTGTCGATGGTGGGGCTTGTGGAGAAGAAAAGAGGACTCGGAATGTTTGTCACTCCAGATGCCCGTGAGCGCATTCGCGCTGAGCGTCGTGAAGCGTTCCAGCGCACCTACATCGAGCCGTTAAAAGCGGAGGCCGGCATTCTCGGCCTCACGCTCCACGACATCATCGCCATGCTGGAGGAGGAGAAATGAGCATCTACGGCGTGATTGGCCCCAACGGCGCCGGCAAGACTTACTACCTGCGTACCCTCGCGCAGATGCCTACGGCGGCCCTGGCGAAGGCTGCACCCGACACCCAGGTCTTCGGTGCCACCCCGCGCGAATATTTCCAGATCCTGCGCACCGGCTGGGATCAGCTCGATGTGCCCCACGCGGAGTCCCTCCTCGATTTCCCCGCTGACACCCCTATCAAAAAGCTCAGCCTGGGCCAGCGCCAGCTGCTCATCGCCGCTGCCACCCTGGCATCGGGCAAGGAAGCATTGCTTTTCGACGAGCCCTTCAACGGCCTCGATGTCGAGCACCGCGCCACATTGCGCGGCATGCTTATCGACTCGGCCGAATCGGCCAACATTGTGGTCACCTCGCAGCACTCCCAGGATCTAGCCGGCCTAGTCGACACCTTGATTGTCATCCACAAGCAGGATGCGTACGGGCCCTATGACGTCGATAAGCTGCGCGCTAGCCATCCGGTGCTGCGAGGCCCTACGGATCTCGTGGCGCAGGTGGCCGGCCCAGTGCTCGCTAAGAAAACCCTCGGCGAGCGCTGCGAGGCAATCCTGGCTACAGAGCTCAGTTCGTCTGCCGCTGCGCATGCCCGCGCCCTCGGCGTTGAGGTGAGCTACCTCGACCCCGCGGCCCTCATCGACCTCGCAAGCACCTCCTCCTACATCGAACGGAGCAAGAAATGAGCACCGGAGCTTTCATCGCGACCAACAAGAAAACCTTCCTCGGTGTTGCCGCCGTGGCCATCCTGTACTCGGCCTTCGGGCGCATGCTCGTAGGCAGCGGAACCGGCAACACCTTGCTTGGCATTATCGCGCTGGGCATCCTCTTCCTCATCACAGCCCGGCGTTCGGTCACCCTGCGTGACTACGGCGTGAGCACCGCCCGCTGGGTACGCTCCGCAATCATCGCAATCTTGGGCACATCGTTGGTGGCTACCGCCTTCATCGTCACGGCGATGGTCATCGAGCAGAACAAGTCCGGTTACTACCGCGGATTCGATAGCTTCATTGTCACCTCCGGACCGGCCCTGTTTCCGGACACTAACGGGGAGCTGTACATGATTGAGGATTCCGGGCAGAACTACACCACAGTTCTGCTCACCGCGCTGTGCGTCTTCTTGAGCTTCCTCATGACTACCGTGGCGAGCACCGCAGTCGGCACCGTCGCCGGCGCGAAGGGCACTCGTGCAGGATCAATTACCATTGGCCTGGCCCTGGCCACGCTCTTCCTCTTCAGCTATCTGCTGGACGTGACCGACTCCGTACCGGGTGCCCCCTGGCCGGCTGTGCCGATCTTTGCCTCAATCATCGCCGTAATCTCTGCGTTCGTGATGGCCTGGGCTTTAAAGGAAGACAAACGCCCACTGCCCTCTGTGCGTCCCACCTTCGCCACGTCCTAGCACCAATAGAAAAGCTCCCCGCGCAGGGGAGCTTTTTCATGTCCAACGTTGAACATGCGGGTTAAGTAACACAACAGGCGAACCGAAACTGACAACCCCAAAAGTTACGGGCTGCAGATGTGAAACTGTGCAAGTTTATGACACCTTCAGGCTATTTTTCGGGCCGTTTTTGACATAACCGCAGTCAGTAACTCGGATCGCCAGGCGACCTGCTGGCGCCAGCCAGAAACGCAGCCACTACCAACAGGCACCTAGATAATCAGCAGGCTTACTTCAGCTGCTCCATGCGCTGTGCAATCGACTCGAGCAAGGACTGCCAGGAGTCCACGAACTTCTCCACGCCCTCGCGCTCCAGGACAGCGAAGACGTCATCGAGGTCGATGCCAATCTCGCTGAGCTGAATCATAACGGCGTTGGCTGCGTCACCCTGGCCGCTGACGGCGTCGCGAACCTCGCCCTCGAAGCCCGCGGCAGCACGCAGCGTCTTCTCCGGCATGGTATTCACAGTCTGCGGTGCAGCCAGCTCAGTGACGTAGAGGGTGTCCGGGTAAGCCGGGTTCTTCACACCGGTCGAAGCCCACAGCAGGCGCTGCGGCTTAGCACCGGCGTTTTCCAGCTGTGCCCAGCGAATATTCTGCGCCGAGAAAGTCTCCTCGAACTTGGCGTAAGCTGCACGGGCATTGGCCAGACCAGCCTTGCCGCGCAGAGCCAGGGCCTCCTCGGAGCCGATCTTGTCCAGGCGAGCATCGATTTCGGTGTCAACGCGGGAAACAAACAGCGACGCAACAGAGTGGACCGAAGCCAGGTCCACGCCGTTGTCCTTCGCACGCTCAATGCCCTCGATGAACGCATCAATGACCTGCAGGTAACGCTCCACCGAGAAAATCAGGGTGACGTTTACCGAGATTCCCTCGGACAGAGCCTGGGTGACAGCCGGCAGGGAAGCATCGGTCGCCGGAATCTTAATCATCGCGTTCTGCTTGCCGACGCGCTCCCAGAGCTTACGGGCCTGCGCAATCGTGGCCTCGTAGTTGTCGGCGTAGCGAGGATCGACCTCGATGGACACACGGCCATCGACACCGTCGGTTTCTTCGGATACACCAGCGAAAAGGTCACAGGCATCGCGGACGTCGTCGATTGCCATCGCGAACACAGCATCTGCCGAGTTCGCACCCTCTGCAGTGAGCTGCGCCAGCTGAGAGTCGTAATCCTCACCGGCGGTCATCGCCGAAGAGAAGATTGCCGGGTTAGTAGTGACACCGACAACCCGAAGCTCTTCAATCAGATTTTTCAAATCGCCCGAGGTGAGGCGCTGGCGCGAAAGATCGTCGAGCCACGCCGAAGTCCCTACCTTGGCGAGCGCTTCCATCGTGGTGCTTCCCATAGTGTTTAACGCCTTTCTGTCAATACCGCTTCGTTGCCTAAAGACTTCGCTAAAAGTTGTATGTCCTTAAACTACTGTGCGTCACAAACAATACTGGCGCTACCGGAGCGCGGTACGGTTTTCACAAATCCCGTCCCGACAGCGGCCGATAGCGCCAGGTTTTAACAAACTTACTTAGCAGCCTCGATGGACTCCTTGGCGGCATCGACAACAGCCTCTGCTGTGATGCCGAACTTCTCGAACAGCTCCTTGTACGGAGCCGATGCACCGAAGTGCTCCAGGGAGACAGCGCGACCAGCATCACCCAGGTGGCGGTACCACGGCATTGCAATACCGGCCTCAACCGAGACACGAGCGCGGACGGACTTCGGCAGAACCTGCTCGCGGTAGGCATCGTCCTGCTGCTCGAACCAGTCAAGACACGGAACGGAGACAACGCGGGCGCTGACGCCTTCCTCAGCCAGCTTGTCAGCAGCTTCGACAGCGAGGTGAACTTCCGAACCGGTAGCCATCAGGATGACGTCCGGGGTCTCCTTGGCACCGTCGACAAGCACGTACGCACCACGACGGACGCCCTCAGCGGCCTTCTCCTTGGTACCTTCCAGGACCGGAACGTTCTGGCGGGTCAGAGCCAGAGCCTTCGGGCCTGCCTCTCCCTGAAGAACAGCGGCCCAAGCCTGAGCGGTCTCGTTAGCGTCAGCCGGGCGGACAGTGGACACACCCGGGATAGCGCGCAGCGAAGCCAGCTGTTCAACAGGCTGGTGCGTCGGACCGTCTTCGCCCAGACCAATGGAGTCGTGAGTCCAGACGTAAATAGGGGAGATGCCCATCAGCGATGCTAGGCGGACAGCCGGACGCATGTAGTCCGAGAAGATAAGGAAGGTGCCGCCGTACGGACGGGTGCCACCGTGGAGCAGAATGCCGTTGAGGATCGAGCCCATGGCGTGCTCACGGATACCGAAGTGCAGATTGCGGCCGTACGGGTCGGTGGTCCAGGTACCGGTGGTGATGGACTTCGGGCCGAAGGACGGCTCACCCTTCAGGACGGTGTTGTTGGAGCCAGCCAGGTCAGCCGAGCCACCCCACAGCTCCGGCAGGGTCTTGCCCAGTGCCTGCAGCGCGGCCTCAGAGGCCTTGCGGGTAGCAACGCCCTTCTCGTCCGGCTCCCAGGTCGGCAGCTCAGCGTCGAAGCCCTCCGGCAGCTCGCCAGCGGTCAGACGGTCCAGCAGAGCCTTGCGCTCCGGGTTAGCCGCAGCCCACTCGTCGAACTTGACCTGCCACTGTGCGTGAGCCTCAGCACCACGCTCAACCAGCTTGCGGGTGTGCTCAATGACCTCGTCAGCGACGTTAAAGCTCTTGTCGGTATCGAAGCCGAGAGCTTCCTTGATGCCGACAATCTCCTCGCCACCAAGAGCAGCACCGTGCGAAGCGCCGGTGTTCATCTTCGTCGGAGCCGGGTAAGCGATCACAGTGCGAACGCGAATGAAGGTCGGACGCTCCGTATCCTTCTTGGCCTCCTCGACAGCAGCCTCGAGTGCTGCGACGTCCTCGCCGCCGTCGACCTCAATGACCTGCCAGCCGTAAGCACGGTAGCGATCCGCGACATTCTCGGTGAAAGCAATGGTGGTGTCGTCCTCGATGGAGATGCCGTTGTCATCCCAGAAGACAATCAGGTTGCCCAGCTGCTGAGTGCCGGCCAGCGAGCCGGCCTCGGCAGTGACACCCTCCTGAACGTCACCATCAGAAGCGATGACGTACACGTAGTGGTCGAACGGAGACTCACCCGGAGCAGCTTCCGGGTCGAACAGCCCACGTTCCCGTCGCGAAGCCATGGCAAAACCGACAGCCGACGCCAGCCCCTGACCCAGCGGGCCAGTGGTGATTTCCACGCCGTCAGTGTGGCCGTACTCCGGGTGACCCGGGGTGAGTGCATCCCACGTACGCAGCGCCTTCAGGTCATCGAGCTCCAGGCCAAAACCGCCGAGGTAGAGCTGGACGTACTGCGTCAGAGAGGTGTGACCACAGGAGAGAATGAAACGGTCACGGCCGATCCACTTCGTATCCTTCGGGTCATGGCGCATAACGCGCTGGTAAAGAGAGTAAGCCAGCGGTGCGAGGCTCATCGCAGTGCCGGGGTGCCCCGAACCTGCCTTTTCAACGGCGTCTGCAGCCAGCACACGGGCCGTATCTACGGCCTTCGTATCCAAGTCAGACCAGTCCGAGGGGTAGTTGCGCACAACCCGTGCTTCATGCTCAGTCGACAGTGTCACGTGAATGACTCCTAGTATCCAAATGGATTAGTAAAATTCTCTTCCATACTAACTAGGATTGCGCGCTCCGGGTTCAAACCGGGCCGAATAGCTGAGAGATAAGTCTCAGAGGGCGCGCCGCACATGCTTTACGACGGTCATTATTGGAACCGTTATGATTACCGGTAAACTGATTGCCTGCCCCTCATTTAATTTTGCGGAAAAACTCGTCGGGAACTTTCCGACCGTTACATCCGACTATCTGTAAACGGGGGGTTTGTTTATGGCGCGTGAAAGGGACATTGCTTTGTTGGAAACAGTCAAGGCGTATATTGCACTGACTAAGCCAAGAATTATCGAGCTCCTGCTCGTCGCGGCCATTCCCGCAATGCTTCAGGCTGATCGCGGTCATGTTCACGTTGGACTGATTCTTCTCACCTTGTTCGGTGGTTGGTTGGGTGCCGCAGCTGCGCACACCTTCAACATGGTCATGGATTACGACATTGACCAGAAGATGCGCCGTACTCGCCGTCGCCCGCTCGCGCGCAACCAGGTTAGCCGTCGAGCGGCAGCGATTTTCGGCACTGTCTTGATGATTGCGTCGTTCCTATGGCTGTGGTTGCTGTGTAACTCGCTGCTGGCCGCCGTTTTCATTCTGATTACGATTGCCTTCTACATCTTCGTCTACACGTTGTGGCTGAAGCGCCGTACTGATCAGAACGTAATTTGGGGTGGCGCTGCGGGTTGTATGCCGGTGATGGTCGGCTGGGCCGTAATCACTGACAACAACCCGGAGATTACGGGGCTCGCTCACTGGTGGCAGGCATTCATCCTGTTCCTGCTTATCTTCTTCTGGACTCCGCCGCACACCTGGGCATTGGGCCTGCGCTACAAGGAGGACTACAAGGCCGCTGGCGTGCCGATGATGCCAGTGGTCAAGCCGGCAATCGTCGTTTCCAAGCGCATTATTTACTACACCGCCGCGACCGTGATTACCACTCTGCTGTTGGTTCCGTACGCGGGTTGGATTTATCTGATTGGCGCCGTTGGCGCTGGTGCCTGGTTCCTGTGGGGCGCCATTGACCTGCACCGCCACGTTAAGACCGGTGGCAAGATCAAGCCGATGAAGCTGTTCTTCATGTCGAACAACTACTTGTCTATCGTCTGTGTGGCGCTTTCTCTCGATGCCGTACTCGGATTGCAGACAATTTCGAGCATGTTCTAGGGCAGTTGCTGAGCTCCTTTGAAGAGGCCCTTTCCGGTTGCGGGAAGGGTCTCTTTTTGTGTGTGGAGATGGGCACGGGCTGCAAATGTGAAACTGTGCGAGTTTATGACACTTTCAGGCCATTTTTCGCGCGATTTCTGTCATAAACATAGTCAGTAACTCGGATCGATAGGTGGGCAGACCGCCCCCTTGCACCGCCCGCGCAGCCCGCACCGCCCGCGCAGCCCGCTAGCCACTGGGAAACGCACATCCGAGCACACGGAGCCGAGCAGACAGCAGAACCGCCTAAACACGCACAACCAAAGCGCGTGTTTAGGCGGTTCAAGCAGGAATCAACAGCCGGTAACCACAGTGGTTAATACAGCCGCTGACCGGCAGCTAGCTACGTGGTAACCTCGACGTTCTTCTCCGAAGCAACAGTGGCGGCAGCCGCATCGCCTTCAAGCGAGCCAGTGACTTCTGCGCTCCCACCGACAGTGCGGTAACCGTGCTGGAAAAGTACTGCAGTCAAAGCGGTGCAGATACCAGATCCGGCAACGTGAACCGGCACCAATGCCTCCGGTACACCGGACCAATACTGAATCATTCCAACTACGCCCTGAGCCAAAATGAACACAACGAGTGCGATGGCAACCTTACGCACAGGTGCAAAGGCTTCCGAGGCCAGCAGACCGAAAATGAGGCCGATAACCAGGCCAAGGTAGAGGTACATAAAACCAGCGTGGATATGTGCCAGGTCAACAATCGGTAGCTGGAGGCGATCCTCCGGGAGCACCGAAGCATCTCCAGCGTGTGGTCCCGCACCGGTGACCATAGTTCCGGTAATCAGCGTCATCGTCAGGGCCAGGCCGGAGGCGGCAGCCAGATAGCGCAGATAGCGCGGGTACATGCGGGTAGCAGTGCCGTCATCAGGCTCAGAAATCTTGACGAAAAGCATGCCAGCGAGCCAGACCAGAATCATCGAAGGCAGGAAGTGCAGCGCTACGGCGTACCACTTCAGGTCAACCCAAACGGAGATACCGCCGATAACAGCCTGGACGATAACGCCGAGACCGTTGAGGAAGGCCAGCAACTTGATTTCCTGACGGCGACCGACACGCATAACCGAAAGGAAGAGCAGAAGTGTCAGAGCAACCAGCACAAAGGTGAGCAGCCGGTTGCCAAACTCAATAATCTGATGGAGCATTTCTGCTTCCCCCGCGACAGGAACGAAGCTGCCTGGGTGACATTCAGGCCACGAAGCACAACCGAGACCTGAACCAGTAACACGGACGATAGAACCGGTTACCGCAATTGCCGCCTGTGCAATCAAAACCAGCAGGGCATAGAGCTTCTGGCGCCCGATTGGTGTCAGCGGCAAAAACGATAGGGGCAAACTTCGATCTGCAGTATTCACATTAAGAAATTCTACCCATGCTGGCGGAAAATGGTAATAAGCGAAACCCCTGCGTTGGGCTGCGCTTTTCTATGCAGATTCCCCGACAGATTCCTAGTCATTCGGCATATCAAAACGGAACCAGCGGGCCGCGAATGCAGCGCCAAGGACACCCCACACAATCAGCACCCCGACAGCTGACCAATGGACGGACATGGCCAATGCCGCGGAGATCACGTCGGTAAGCGCGACGGACGGCAAGAGGTGTAGCAGTACAGAGCTGATGTCATCTAACGATGGCGCAACGGCCACATACGTAGTAGCACCAATGAGGATGAACCAGATCAGGTTGGCCAGACCTAGGATTAGCTCGGCTCCCAACGTACCTCCCATGAGCAAGCCCAATGAGGTAAAGACGAACGTTCCCAGAAGCATCCCCACATAAGCCAGCAGCCAGCCGCCAATCGACAGCTCTGCGCCAAGGGCGAGCCCCACGAGACTAAACAGTACGTACTGCAACGTGACGGTGGTGCAGACCGACACAATCTTGCCTGCGATAATGCCCCAGGGTGGCACGCCTGAGGCGCCGATGCGCTTCAGGGCTCCGTAACGGCGGTCAAAGCCCACGGCAATTGCCTGCCCGGTAAACCCTGCAGACATGACGGAAATCGCCAGCACCATGGGGAAGATACGCTCGAGCGGATCATCGAGCTCCAACACCGGCACCATCACCAGGCCGATGAGCATCGCCAACGGGATAATGATGGTGAGGAGCATTTGCTCACCATGTCGCCAGAAGAGCTTCGTCTCCAACCACGCCTGCGACATGACCAACTTCGCCATGTCCGAACGCTGTGGCGCTGGGGCGAAAATGCCCTTCGCAAAGCGGGAGGCATCAGACCTCGGTGCGGTAGTCATTAGCTCCTCATCTCCGTTCCAGTGATCTGCAAGAAGACATCTTCAAGCGATTGCGTCGCCCTATTCATCGAGGTGATCAGCACCTCTTGCTGCTCGCAACTCTGCGCCAAGACAGTCAAGGCGCGCGGTGAAGCCTCACCAATCAGGGAAAACTCTCCACCGCCAGAACGCTGCAGACGCTGTGGAAGACCGGACTCGCTGAAGTTGCGGTTGACCTCTTCGAAGTCAAGGCTGCCTCGAACGCTGATCTTCATAGCAGTGCTTGACGACGTTCCCTGGAGAGCCGATGCGCCTGCGCTAGTGATCTCCTCGGTGGTACCGGCCACAACTAAATGGCCCCGGTCGATAATCGCAACGTCGTCGGCAAGCGATTCGGCCTCGTCCATGAGGTGCGTTGTCAGGACCACAGTGACCCCATCACGGCGCAGCGACGAGATGAGATCCCAGACGGCTAGACGGGACTGAGCATCGAGGCCTGCTGTCGGCTCGTCGAGGAACACAAGCTCCGGACGTCCGACCAGGGCACATGCGAGCGACAGTCGCTGCTGCTGACCGCCAGAGAGCCTGCGGTAGTTCGTCTTACGATGGCGTTCTAGGCCAACGATTTCAAGGAGCCAATCAGTGTCCAGCGGGTTTGCGGAGTAACTGGCAACGAGGTTCAGCATTTCGCCAACGCGAACACCGGGGTAGGCACCTCCGCCCTGGAGCATGATGCCAATGCGGCTGCGCAGTGCTGTGGTTTGAGTGACCGGGTCGAGATCGAGAATGCGAATTCGCCCTTCATCCGGCTTGATGAAGCCCTCACACATTTCAACGGTTGTGGTCTTACCAGCGCCGTTGGGGCCGAGGAGCGCAAGAACCCTACCTCGATCCAGGGAAAGCGAAAGGTCTGATACAGCCTCAACGTCATCGAATTTCTTCGTTACGTTCTCAAGGCGCAGAGCAGGAGAATTGGCAGCGTTATTCACGGTTAGTCAGTCTAATCTCACAGTTTTAATGAAGGCGAAATACCTTAGATCGCGTCGAGTACGCCAAGATGACGAACATGACTGCGACGAAGAATACCAACGCCAGTAGGTAAATCTGAGCGACGGTGCCCGGAGGCAACCCCAGGCCGCGTGGTAGTACTACAAAACTGAAAATTGCCGAGTACAGAACCACGGCAATGCGAAATTGTACCCGGTTGGCCCAAGCGGACAGGGGCACGATGGCCCATAGCAGGTACCAGGGGTGCACGACGGGGAAGAGGATTACTAGAGCGAACATCGCGAGGCCGTAGCCGCCGAGCGGGTGAATGCGCCCACGGAACGTCGCTAACAGCATGCGCAGGAGCCAGGCAGCCACCAGCACTACGCCAATGCCGCGGGTAAACAGCAAAGCACTGTCGCTGATATCGCCGAGCCCCAGAAGCCTGCCGAAGAAACCAGCGATGATCCCGAGCAGGGTAGTCAACGACATCCAACTGCGCACCGTTGCGGCGCCACCCTGCGCGGTGATCCAACCAAAGCCCAGACCAGTTCCTAAGGAAACAACGACTGCCGTGACGACGGTTATTGCGCCCGTCACTACCGCGGAAAGAGCAACGGCCTTCCAAGTGCTGCCAAACTTTCGGGCCAGCCACATGCCGGCAAAGCCGAGCGCCACGAAACCGGTGACTTTGACCATTCCGGCAAGGCTGATGAGCACGATACCGCCTGCATACAGCGCCCACGATCTACCTCGGCTTTGGTTCTCGTGTCCGATTGGTCCGGGTTCTGGCAGCTCATCGGGCACCATCGATTGCGCAGGGCCGTGGATAGCGCGCAGACACAGTTCGAGACCAACAAGCAGGAGTGCCAGCAGCAGGGCCTCATTGTGGATACCGCCCACCAGGTGCAGCAATACCAGCGGATTGAGCGTGCCCAGCCAGAGGGTGAACTGAGAGCTAACGCCGCAGCGGCGACCAAGCTGCACCAGCGCCCAGGACACCACGAGAAGCGAAACAATGGCGACGAGTCGATGCAGAAAGACGGAAGCGATCACCCCGTCGCTGGTTATCTTGGCGATACCCCATGCCACTGCGAGGGCCGTGGGACCGTATGGGCTCGGAGAGTGCGACCAAATCAATGGCACCGATCGGGCAAGTGGGTCGTTGGCTCCCAATAGGTCAACAGGCCCTGCGAGGTAGGGATCCATACCCCGCTCCACAATTGCAGCCTGCGCCAAATAGGAATAGATATCCTGCGTAAACAGGGGAGCGGTAAACATCAAGGGCAATACCCATGCCGCGTAGGTGCGTATGAGCATCGGAGTAGTCACTGCGGTGACGCGAGTCCGCGCACCGGCCAGAACGAAAGCGCCGACACCCAACCAGGCTGTGACTAACATGCCAATGCCCACGAAGGTGACGATTGTCGTTGCCACCAACATTCGACCGAGGATTAGCCCAAGTGGTGTACCCCAAAACTCATTTCCAACCACCGGTGTCGCGCCTGCGCCAATCCCGGCGACCATAATAAAGACCGCCCCGAGAGCACCCAGCCAACGCAGCCAGGTGAAGCGTCGGAGTTCGCGGTAATTGATGCGGTGTTGGAGCGGCTGTTCTGAGCCCTGGTGGAGGGTTGCCGACCTAGAACCGGCCAGACCAATTTTCGGAATGGCGTCACGCACCCCGAGAGCGTCGTCGAAGGTGGACGAGCGGCGCGAGGTAGGTCGGTTAGTTTTCACAAGGTCACATAGTAGACGATTCGACACGCCGAAAGGGCGTTCTAATCAGCGACGTTGCATTGATATTTAAATGCGTTGGACATTGTGGCCCAATTACGACACAATTATGTTGTCTAATACACCAGCGGCGCAAGTGGGATACTTGCCTCGCTGAGCCACCTAGACACCCATTATTATCCAGCAGTCCAATCGCAGGAGGTGACTCACCAGTCATGGCAGATCGGAAGCCGACAGTCAATGATGGTGATACGCGCAAGCGCATTCTCCAATTGCTTCTGGAACACAACCCGGCGTCCGCGACTTTTATCGCAGACACCCTGGGACTATCCGCTGCAGGCGTCCGCCGTCATATTGACATTCTGGTGGACGAAGGTCTTGCCGAAACCGCTCCGGCACCCAGCACCGGCCCCCGGGGCCGAGGCAGGCCAGCAAAGTCCTATCGCCTGACAGATCGGGGCCGCGCTAGATTCGGGCACGCTTACGACGATCTTGCCAGTGCAGCTCTGACCGCACTGCGCAAGGCCGGTGGTGAGCAGGCAGTTGCCCAGTTTGCCCGTCAGCGCATTGATGACATTCTGCTCGGCGTCACCCCAGTGGGGCAGGACGCAGAGAAGGAAGAGGTCGTAGAGGCCGTCGTCGATGCTTTCCGACGGGCCGGGTACGCGGCAACTATCAACCAGAACACTGGCGGCGTGCAAATTTGCCAGCACCATTGCCCAATTAGCCACGTAGCCTCCGAGTTTCCGGAGCTCTGCGCGGCGGAGCATGAAGCCGTTAGTAAATTATTAGGTCAGCACACCCAACCGTTGGCGACTATCGCTGATGGAAACGGTATCTGCACTACGAATATCCCACTCACTCCCGTAACAAAGACACTTACTGAATCGCCACAAGAAAGGAGCGGAGAATGACCCTCGCCCATGAGAACTCCACCGACGTGGCTGAATCCACGAAGGCTGCCACTCCGCAGACTGACGAAGAGATTATCGAGTCCATTGGTGCCTACCAGTTCGGTTGGCACGACCCGGATACCGCTGGCGCTTCCGCGAAGCGTGGCCTGTCTGAAGCGGTCGTTCGCGATATTTCGGCTAAGAAGAACGAGCCGGAGTGGATGCTTGAACGTCGCTTGAAGGCTTTGGAAATCTTCGACCGCAAGCCGCTGCCCACCTGGGGCGCGGATTTGTCGGGCATCGACTTCGACAACATTAAGTACTTCGTTCGCTCCACCGAGAAGCAGGCCCAGACCTGGGAAGACCTGCCGGAGGATATTAAGAACACCTACGACAAGCTCGGCATTCCGGAGGCTGAGAAGCAGCGCCTGGTCGCAGGTGTCGCCGCTCAGTACGAGTCTGAGGTTGTCTACCACCAGATTCGCGAGGATCTGGAGGCCCAGGGCGTTATCTTCCTGGACACCGACACCGCTCTCAAGGAGCACCCGGAGCTGTTTAAGGAGTACTTCGGCACCGTCATTCCGTCCGGTGACAACAAGTTCTCCGCTCTTAACACCGCAGTCTGGTCCGGCGGCTCCTTCATTTACGTGCCGAAGGGCGTCCACGTGGACATCCCGCTGCAGGCATACTTCCGTATCAACACGGAAAACATGGGACAGTTCGAGCGCACGCTCATTATTGTCGACGAAGATGCCTACGTGCACTACGTCGAGGGCTGTACCGCTCCGATTTACAAGTCCGACTCGCTGCACTCGGCTGTTGTGGAGATCATCGTGAAGAAGGGTGGCCGCTGCCGCTACACCACGATCCAGAACTGGTCGAACAACGTCTACAACCTGGTTACCAAGCGCACCAAGTGCGAAGAGGGCGCAACCATGGAGTGGATTGACGGCAACATCGGTTCCAAGGTCACCATGAAGTACCCGGCAGTGTGGATGACCGGTCCGCATGCCAAGGGCGAGGTGCTGTCCGTGGCTATGGCTGGCGAGGGCCAGTTCCAGGACACCGGCGCCAAGATGGTGCACATGGCTCCGCACACGAGCTCCAACATCGTGTCCAAGTCCGTGGCCCGCAACGGTGGCCGCGCTGCCTACCGCGGTCTGGTGCAGGTCAACAAGGGTGCCAAGCACTCGCACTCCAACGTCGAGTGTGACGCACTCCTGGTGGACACGATTTCACGTTCGGACACGTACCCATACGTGGATGTCCGCGAGGACGACGTCACCCTCGGCCACGAGGCAACGGTTTCCAAGGTCTCTGACGATCAGCTTTTCTACCTGATGAGTCGCGGCATCGAAGAAGAAGATGCAATGGCCATGGTCGTGCGCGGCTTTGTCGAGCCCATCGCCAAGGAGCTCCCGATGGAATACGCCCTCGAGCTCAACCGCCTCATTGAACTGCAGATGGAAGGTTCGGTCGGTTAATACCAATGACTACGACGATTAACAACGAAAACCAGGCTGCTCATAGCCGTCGCGTGCTGGCGAACAAGGGCGACGTTTTCTCATCCTTCAACGTGGAGGACTTCGCCGTGCCGCATGGCAAGGATGAAGAGTGGAAGTTCACGCCGCTGCGTAAGCTCCGCGGTCTCCACAACGGCACCGCAGCAGAGCCGGTTGCAGCCTCAATTTCGGTCGAGACTGCTGGTCAGGATGGCGTCGCTGTGGACGTCGTCAAGCGTGACGACGAGCGCCTTGGTCGCGCCGGCGCCCCAACGGACCGCGTGGCAGCACAGGCGTACTCCAACTTCGACGATGCGCACATCGTGACCTTCGCGAAGAACTCGGTGTCCAAGGAGCCTGTCGTCATCGACATCGATGGTCCGGGCGAGGACAAGGTGTCCTACGGCCACATTGTCATTGACGTGCAGTCCCATGCCGAGGCCGTCTGCGTCATTAACTACCGAGGCAGTGGCACGTTCGCGGACAACATCGAGTTCGTAATCGGCGACGGCGCCAAGCTGGGCGTCGTGACCATGGTGAACTGGAACGAAGATGCCGTTCATGGCTCTGCGCACCACGTTCGTGTCGGCCGCGATGCTACGCTGCGCCACACTGTCGCAACGTTTGGCGGCGAGGTTGTCCGTATCGTTCCGCGCGTTGCTTTCACGGCACCCGGCGGCGACGTCGATCTGCTGGGCGTGTACTTCGCTGATGCCGGTCAGTACTTTGAAAACCGCATGCTGGTCGACCACGCTGTGCCGAACTGCCGCTCCAACGTGATGTACAAGGGCGCGCTGCAGGGCGAGCCGAATGTCGCTCATCGTGAGGCCCGCACCGCGTGGGTGGGAGACGTGCTCATTCGTGCAGAAGCGACGGGCACCGACACCTACGAGCTCAACCGCAACCTGCTGCTCACCGAAGGCGCGCGTGCCGACGCAGTTCCGAACCTGGAAATTGAAACCGGTGAGATTGCCGGTGCTGGGCACGCTGCCACCGTTGGCCGCTTCGACGAGGAACAGCTCTTCTACCTGCTCTCGCGCGGTATTCCGGAGCTGGCCGCTCGCCGTCTGGTGGTTCGCGGCTTCTTCAGCGAGGTCATCAACCTGATTCCGGTCGAGTCCGTTCGCGAGAAGCTTGAAAAGCTCGTTGACGAAGAGCTCAACACCGCTGGCTTCTAACCGCTTATCTTCTTTCTCACCCTTTCCGTCCTGTCAACCCGGAAGTGCCGGGGGACAGGCCACTTACACCGATTAAAGGAAAAGATTTCACTATGAGCACTTTGGAAATCCGTAACCTCCACGCGCAGGTGCTGCCGACCGACGAGTCCGCCGAGCCCAAGGAGATTTTGAAGGGCGTCAACCTGACGATTAAATCCGGCGAAACCCACGCTGTGATGGGGCCGAACGGCTCTGGTAAGTCCACCCTGAGCTACACCATCGCAGGTCACCCGCGTTACGAAGTCACCGAGGGCGAGATTCTCCTCGACGGCGAAAACGTGCTGGAGATGAGCGTCGACGAGCGTGCTCGCGCTGGCCTCTTCCTGGCAATGCAGTACCCGGTCGAGGTCACCGGCGTGTCCATGTCCAACTTCCTGCGCTCTGCAGCGACCGCTGTCCGTGGCGAGGCACCGAAGCTGCGTCACTGGGTCAAGGAGGTCCGTGAGGCAATGGCTGACCTGGAGATCGATTCGTCGTTCTCCGAGCGCTCCGTCAACGAGGGCTTCTCCGGTGGCGAGAAGAAGCGTCACGAGATTCTGCAGCTCGACCTGCTGAAGCCGAAGTTCGCCATCCTGGACGAGACCGACTCCGGCCTGGACGTCGACGCTCTGCGCGTTGTCTCTGACGGCATTAACCGCTACCAGGACGAAAACGACGGCGGCATTCTGATCATTACTCACTACCAGCGCATCCTGAACTACGTGAAGCCGGACTTCGTCCACGTCTTCCACGATGGTCGCTTCATCACCTCCGGTGGCCCGGAGCTTGCAGACGAGCTGGAAGAGCACGGCTACGAGAAGTACATCAATGCCTAACGCCGAACTACTCACCCCATCACTCCGCGAGGACTTTCCGATTCTGTCGCGCACTGTCCGTGACGGAAAGCGGCTGGTCTACCTGGACTCCGGAGCGACCTCGCAGCGCCCCAAGCAAGTCATCGATGCTGAGGTGGAGTTCCTAACCCACCACAATGCACCGGTGCACCGCGGCGCTTACGAGATCGCTGAGGAGGCCACGGACGCCTACGAAGATGCCCGCGAAGCCATCGCTGGCTTCATCGGCGCCGACTATGACGAGCTAGTCTTCACCAAGAACGCCACCGAAGCGTTGAACACAGTGGCATTCGTGCTTGGCGACGACCGCGCAGGTCAGTACCAGGTCGGCGAAGGTGACGAGATTGTCGTCACCGAGCTGGAGCATCACGCGAACTTGGTGCCGTGGCAGGAGCTGGCTCGCCGCACCGGTGCGACACTTCGTTGGTATGGCGTGACTGAGGACGGCCGCATTGACGTGGACTCGCTGGAGCTCAGCGAGAAGACCAAGGTAGTGGCCTTTACCCACCAGTCAAACGTCACCGGTGCAGTCACCGATGTGAAGGAGATGGTGCGCCGTGCACGCGAGGTCGGTGCGCTGGTAGTCCTCGATGCCTGCCAGTCGGTGCCGCATATGCCTGTCGACGTCAAAGATCTCGATGTGGACTTCCTGGCGTTCTCCGGCCACAAGATGCTCGGCCCCAACGGGGTCGGCGCGCTCTACGGTCGCCGGGAACTGCTCGAGGCACTGCCGCCGTTCCTCACTGGTGGTTCGATGATTGAGGTCGTCACCATGGAGAAGACCACCTTCGCGGCGCCTCCGCAGCGCTTCGAGGCGGGTACCATGATGACTTCCCAGGTCGTCGGTCTGGGGGCTGCGGTGAAGTACCTGGATTCCATTGGTATGGATAAGGTGGCTGCTCATGAGCACCACCTGACCGCGCTCGCACTGGAGAAGCTGCAGGAAATTGACGGCGTGACCATCATCGGGCCGACTACTCCAGAACAGCGTGGCTCTGCAGTCTCCTTCAAGGTCGAGGGCATTCACCCGCACGATCTTGGCCAGGTTTTAGACGACCAGGGCGTGTGCATCCGCGTCGGTCACCATTGCGCGTGGCCAATTCACCAAATCCTCAACGCCCAGTCGACCGCCCGGGCATCCTTCTACATCTACAACGCGGAAGAGGACGTTCAGGCGCTTGCCGACGCAGTGCGCCATGCACAGAAGTTCTTCGGTGTCACCCCGTAACTTTAAGAAAGGAGAAGGACATGAAGCTCGAGCAGATGTACCAGGAAGTTATCCTGGATCACTACAAGCATCCGCAGCATGCGGGTTTGCGGGAGCCTTTCAATACGGAAGTGCATCACGTCAACCCGTCGTGTGGCGATGAACTCACACTTCGCGTCACTCTGAACGACGACCTCACCGTCGTCAATGACGTCTCCTATGACGCCGTGGGCTGTTCTATCTCGCAAGCCTCTACCTCAGTTATGGCTGAGGAGATTGTCGGCAAGACTGTCGACGAGGCCATGGCCAAGCTTGCCGAGTTCGAGAAGATGGTCACCTCCCGAGGCAAGATTGAGGGCGATGAGGACCTTATCGGCGATGGGATTGCCTTCGCTGGTGTTTCTAAGTACCCCGCCCGCGTGAAGTGCGCTCTTCTCGGTTGGAAGGCTTTCCAGGCCGCGACCGCTGAGGCTCTGGCCAACGCCGCTGAAGGCAACGGCGTTGGTACCGCGACTGTAACCGTTACCGATGACGAGGAAGGCCATCGCCATGACTGAACCAATCGCTAATGACGCCACCTCGCCCGCACAGCCTGATGCTGTCGACGAGGACACCATGACTACTGGTGCTCCCATTGATGAGGGGGATGCGTACGAGTCCATCACCGTCCCGCCGGCACCGGAGCAGACCGAAGCCGATAACAAGCTGGCTATCCAGGTTGAAGAGGCAATGTACGAGGTTGTTGACCCGGAACTCGGAGTCAACGTCGTGGACCTGGGCCTGGTATATGACATCTGGATTGAAGAAGGCGACATTGCCGCTATCTTCATGACACTCACGTCCCCGGCCTGCCCGCTGACCGATATGCTCACCGACCAGACTGCCTCCGAGGTTATGAAGGTCGAGGGTATCCGCGACTTCCGCCTCAACTGGGTCTGGTCCCCGGCATGGGGCCCACACATGATTACTGAGGACGGCCGCGAGCAGATGCGCGCTCTCGGCTTCTCGGTCTAGATGATCAGTGACAGCGGTGATTAGAGAACCGCTACGTTAAAAGTGCTTGGCGACGAGCTCCTGGCTCGTTCAGCTAGGCACTTTTTCGTTTGTTTTTTGAGTTGCTGACTGCGTTTATGGCCGGGATCGGTAGGGCGATGCGAGTTACTGACTGCATTTATGTCAAAAATGGCTCAAAAAATGGCCTGAAAGCGTCATAAACTTGCACAGTTTCACATCTGCAGCCCGTATTCACACGAGCATCCCCGCAATTTTTTCAAGCTGTCCGACTCGGAGTTAAAAACGACCCCACCTGGCACTGAAAAGTGCCAAGCGGGGTCGCTATTGTCTTCGACTGCTAATCCAAGTTGTGAGAGTTAGATGCGAGATGCATAGCTACTCGCATCTATTCACAGCTCTTCGCAGCTATTCGCGAGTCATGTCTGCGGTGGCCGGGTCAACGAGCTTGGAGCCCGTGACCTTCTTATGGATAAACCACAGCAGGACGAAGACCGGGATACCCAGGTACGGAGTGAGGATAGCGAAGATATTCTCGCCAGTGCGAATCGGATCAAGTGCCTGTCCGGCCACCACAAAGAAGCACATAATCAGTGCCAGCACAGCACCGGCGGGGAAAAAGTTCGCCTTGTAGGGAAGCGAATCCAACGGGATATTCTGGGCCTTCAGACACTTGCGGAAGCGGTAGTGGCTGAAAGAGATACCAAACCAGGTGATAAAGCCCGCGAGCGCAGACAGCGTCAGCAAGAAGGTGTACGCCACACCATCGCCTACCAATGAGGTAATGAAGCCAGCCATACCGATGACAGCGGTGGCAATCAGAGCGCGCAGCGGAACGCCATGCCCAGAAAGCTTGCCAAAGTAACGCGGAGCGTGTCCCTGACGGGCCAGGGAAAACAGCATACGAGTGGACACATACATACCGGAGTTACCCGCGGACAACACCGAAGTCAGAATAACGGCGTTCATCAGGCCAGCGGCAATCGCGATACCTGCGCGTTCAAAGACCAGGGTGAACGGTGAAATGGAAATGTTGTCCTCGGCGGCGTTCAGAAGATTCGGGTCCGTGTACGCAATAAGGAAACCAATAACCGCGATGGCACCGATGTAGAACAGCAGGATACGCCAGAAGATAGTGCGAATCGCGCGGGGAATCGTACGCTCAGGATCTTCAGCCTCACCTGCTGCTACACCAACCATCTCGGTGCCCTGGAAGGAGTATCCGGCTACGACGAAGACAGCCAACAGTCCCATTCCGCCATTGACGAATGGGGCGTCGCCCGTGGTCCAGTTTTCGAAGCCGGGAGAGGACCCACCCAAGATGCCGAAAATCATGCCGACACCAAGAACGAGGAAGACGATGACGGTAATGACTTTGATGGTCGCAAACCAGAACTCACCCTCGCCGAATGCACGTGCGGACAGGGCATTCAGCCCGAATAGAATCGCGAGGAAGAGCGCGGACCAGATGATTGAAGGCACATCCGGGAACCAATAGCGCATCACCAGCGCAGCAGCGACGAGCTCTGCGGCCACAGTAATCGCCCAGTTAAACCAGTAGTTCCAGCCCATGGCAAAGCCGAAGGATTCTGAGACGTATCGGCGACCGTACTCCTGGAAGGAACCGGGCACCGGCAGGTAAGCGGCCATCTCGCCGAGAGACTGCATAACCAGCCACACCATGATGCCGATAAGAGCGTAAGCGATAAGCGCACCGCCTGGACCGGCCTGCGAAATGGTCGCACCGGAGGCAACAAACAGGCCCGTACCAATGGCACCACCAATGGCAATCATGTTCAGGTGGCGAGCTCTCAGCCTGCGCTGAAGCTTATGGTTTTGTGAGGAAGTCTCCTCAGATTGCGTCGAAGTCATTCATTTATCATAAGCGTTTGTACTCCGGTGAATGCAAAAACCACACGGCTTTAATTGTTGGTATCACCCCACAAATCGGCTGATGTATATGCTCCCGGTCAACGAGTTCTCCATCTCCCAGGTCCCCGCACAAACCCTGCGATGAGCTTTCCGCACGTACGCGGACTCATTTTCAGCAAAGGCACGGCCACTTTCGCCATAGCGCGAAGCGTCGTCAGTGGGGATGTCCCTATCAAATAGGCAAACACGTCCTTTTCCGGCAACGAAAAGAACGCCCGAAAAAACGCACCCGTCTGTCGTGCATCGAACCCCAGCAGCGCCGCGAGTCCACGTTCGCGTAGCCATCGCTGCAATCGCATGCTTAACGACGTCCCCAGCGTCCGGCTTCCCTTCTTTTCCATATCGGCCAAGAAGCGGTCGACATCTTCGATAACCGAACCCACCGAGTAACCAGTGGCAGGATGCATCCAACCACCAGCAAAGCCGAAGAGAGTGCCCATGGATGGTCCACTGTGCGTGAAGTTACCGCGGCGAGAGGGAAAGTTTGCCAGTAGGGGAAAGGACACCACTTCTTCATCGATGGCCAGATCTTCCGAAAGCCCCAGGGACTTCAACCGTGCACTTTGGCGTCTACGCAACAGCGCTAAAAGTGCGGAGTCATCGGCCTCACCGCCGATCCGGACTGCAGCACCGGCTTCGCCACGATACCCGTCAACCATAGGAGTCGGAGTAGCGAGAATGGTCTCTTCAATGAGGAAGGTCCTGTCATCCAAGAAAATGCGATAGGAGAAACTAGCCGGCTCTGCCGCTGGGTCAACCGGTTCAGCCGGAGTGAAGTCCATGAGGACTGCGCGGCGGTGGGCGCTGGGGACGTCGTCAAGCGAAAAGATGTGCCCGATGGCGAGCTGCCGTACCTGCCCACCTCGCCCGACTGCGGCGTGCGTGCGCCCGGTGGTGACAATTGTGATGTCAGTACCCGTGGTTTCGGAATCGGTGAGTGCGCGGCGTTCGATGTGGAAACCGCCAAGTTCTTGCAGGCAGTCCTTGTTAACAACGCCGTAGTTGCGGGCGAGCTGACGTTCGGTGCCGTCGGCAAGAATGACGCTGGGTTGAAAGGTGGCGGCGAGGAAGTCGCTGGGCAACCAGTCGGGGAGTTGGTCGCACCAGAGACCAATCGTCGAGGGCAGTGTGCCACCGGCTGGGTCATAAGCGGTGACATCCCAGCCGCGAGCGGATGCACGGTGGGCGGCGATTCTTCCGGCGGGCCCGAGGCCGACGACGGAGGCGGTCACGGGAAATGAAGCCATAACTGGTAGGCTACTCGTTCGTGATTGTGACCCATGACCTTGAAGTCCGAGTCGGCGCCCGTACCCTGCTCACTGCGCCGGGTGAGCAGCTGCGCGTCCAGCCGGGAGACCGGATTGGACTCGTCGGGCGAAATGGTGCTGGCAAAACGACGACTATGCGTATTCTCTCCGGTGAAACTGAACCCTACGGCGGTTCAGTAGTGCGCTCTGGCTCGATTGGTTACCTGCCACAGGACTCGCGCGAGGGCAACATCGACATCTCCGCCCGCGACCGTGTGCTGTCGGCGCGAGGTCTTGACCAAATCCGCCGCAGCATGGATCGCCAACAGGAGATCATGGAGACCGCGACCACCGACACGAAACGCGATGCGGCGATTCGGAAGTTTTCGCGTCTCGAGGAGCGCTACCACGACCTCGGCGGCTACGAGGCGAACGCCGAGGCAGCCCGCATTTGCGACGCGCTGGGGTTGCCGGAGCGCGTACTCGACCAGCCGCTGAAGACGCTTTCGGGTGGTCAGCGCCGCCGCGTCGAGCTTGCTCAGATTCTCTTCGCCGCTACCGAAGGCTCGGGCAAGTCCGCCACGACGCTGCTTCTCGACGAGCCGACGAACCACCTCGATGCGGATTCGATTACCTGGCTGCGCGAATTCCTCAGTAAGCATGAGGGCGGCTTGATCATGATTTCGCACGATGTCGAGCTGCTCGAGGCCGTGTGTAACAAAGTCTGGTTCCTCGATGCGGTGCGCGCCGAAGCTGATGTGTACAACATGGGCTGGAAGAACTACCTGTCGGCACGCGCGACCGATGAGGCTCGACGTCGCCGTGAATTCGCTAACGCGGAGAAGAAGGCCAGCGCACTGCGCAAGCAGGCCGAGAAGCTAGGCGCGAAGGCGACGAAGGCTCGTGCGGCCAAGCAGATGGTGGCTCGTGCTGAGCGCATGATGGACAGTCTCGACGAGGTCCGCGTCGAGGATAAAGTCGCCCACATTTCCTTCCCAGAGCCGGCCCCCTGTGGCAAGACTCCGCTCAACGCCACGGGACTGACCAAGATGTATGGCTCGTTGGAGGTCTTCGCCGGTGTTGATCTTGCGATTGACAAGGGTTCCCGCGTGGTTGTCCTCGGCTTCAATGGTGCTGGTAAGACGACGCTGCTGAAGCTACTCGCCGGTGTGGAGCGCACCGATGGCGAAGGCGGCATTGTCTCCGGCCACGGCCTGCGCATCGGCTACTTCGCCCAGGAGCACGACACGATTGATCCGGACAAGACTGTCTGGGAAAACACCGTCTACGCCTGCCCTGACGTCAACGAGCCGGAGCTGCGGAGCCTGCTCGGTGCCTTTATGTTCTCCGGCGACAAGCTGCAGCAGCCAGCGGGAACCCTCTCCGGTGGTGAGAAGACGCGTCTGGCGCTGGCGACGCTGGTTAGCTCCCGCGCAAACGTCCTGCTTCTCGACGAGCCCACTAACAACCTCGACCCGCAGTCCCGCGAACAGGTTCTCGATGCACTTCGCACTTACACCGGGGCCGTCGTTCTGGTTACCCACGATCCAGGTGCGGTCAAGGCGCTAGAGCCCGAGCGCGTCATCGTGCTTCCCGACGGCACCGAAGACCTCTGGAGCGACGACTACATGGAAATCGTCGAGCTGGCTTAAGACGGATCCATTGGCCCTGGCAGGTAACCGTCCTGCTGAGCGAGCCTATACATCTCCGACTTGTTAAGGCTGTTCTCGGCCCGGCCAGCTGCCGCATACTTGGCTCGAATACGACCCAAGTAGTCCAACACGGTGTTCGGTGTCAGCCCTGTCATCGACGCGACTCGCTTCGTCGACTCACCGGAGGCGTAAAGCTCCAGTACCTCACGCTGGCGTTCTGACAAATCGACAGAGTCGAGCAGGGGATCAGAGTCAACTACCGATGCCCATTCTGTAGTCAGCGCACCCTTGCCAAGTGCCGCCAGCCGTACTGCAGACACGATTGTCTCCGGGGTTTCCGATTTTTGCACAACCCCCATCACTCCGGTACGCACTGCCTTTCGGACAAGGTATGGGCTTTCAGCTGACGAGAGGATGAGCACGTGATCGGTAACCAATTCCAGCGACAGAACGTTCTGCGCTGGATCTGAATTATCCGCCAGCCGTAGATCCAGCACGACCACATCCAGGCGGTCATCGGTGCCCACATCGGCCAGTAGCTCCGGCACAGTTTGATAACAGCCGACGAGCTCAAAGTCTGGCTCTGCAGAAAGCAGGGTTTCGAGCCCCTGCAGAGTCAAGGCATGATCATCAATCGCAGCAACGCGAAGCAAACGATCCGACTGCACGCTGTAATCTCCGATGTTGTCGGAGTCAATTGCAGCCGAGACGTCGATGGAAGCATTGCTCATTCCCGCAATATTCTCCCTAGTCACGTGACATCACTATCCTCTCACCGGCTTCATCAAACCTTTGCACTCCATTGTCATCAGAAATAGATGCAAATGCACGTCTGCCCGGGGGCAATAGGCGAATTGTTACCGATCCTTCTTCGGCGTTATCGATTGCTTCGAGGAAGTTCGGCATCAACTTGGCCACCGCGGAATCGTCGTCGACAAGCGGAATACGGCGCACATCGGTGCTATCGGAAACGGCCTGCGTGTGATTGCGGTCATCGAGGAGCCGGACATGAACACCTCTTGCGCGGGCGTCCCAAACAGCTTGGTGAAGGGACCCAACATTTAGATGCGGCGAACGTAGGACGTCTCGGAGAAGCTGCTCTGTAAGCCGCGCACGCAACTGCAGTCGCGGGGTCGGTTCTTCCAAAACTGCAGCGGCGCTAAAAATGGGGCCGACCCGGCGCTGCAGCCATTCGTAGTTACTCTGGCTGCTAATTTCGTACTCTTTTGCGGCCCCGGCAGCGTACAGCGCACGATTATAATCCTGAATAGACTGCGGAACGGTGCGCATAAAAAAGCGGACCATGATGGACGTCAAAATTCCCGCGACCAACATCACGGAGCGAACTAACAGGTCAACTCCAGAGATACTGATGTGGGTCGTATCCGAGGGGGCAAAGGGGAAGAACTTGAGAAGCTCCACCATGATCGCGCCACCGAGCACTGAATTCAGCGCAACCCAGGGGCGGCCGCGGATGGCGAGCAATGCAGATGCAAAAGAAATTAAGCTAAAGTGCCAGAAATACGACCATTCCAAATTATTTGGAATGGGCTGGTAGAGCCCCACCACAGCTAATACAACGATCGCGACACCAGTTACGATTGCACGGGCTAACGGCAATTGTGAATGGCGGCCATACATAATCAGCCCGAGAAGGCCGATCGCTAATGCCAGACTGATTTGCCCGGCCGCGGTAAATAATTGTCCATTACTGACTAGAACCATGAACAACACGCCGACGATCGCGCCGTAGAACTGCCAGGAAAAAACAATTGACATTCCCATGAGGTCATACAGCGATGTCGTGTGAGCGGAGGAATCGACTACATCTTCCTCTTCCACAGGAGAGGTATTACCGTGCCATTTGAGAATAACCTGAGTACCTTTCCCAGGCTTTGAGTTAACGAGAGCATCTCCACCGCGAAGGGCCTCCATTCGCCCTTTAACGCTCAACCGGATACCTGCACGATGCGGGTCAATTCCCTCGGGGTCGAACCCGGTGCCATCGTCACGAAAATCAATGGACACCTCTCCCGAGGCAACACGAATGTGGCATTTCTTTTCCGCTGCGGCACCTGCGTGACGCTTGGCATTATTTGCCACCTCGGTTGCGGCTAATAGGAACGTGTTAGCAACTTCTCCTGGCAGCCGAACTGGACCGCCTTCTTCGCTGGTGTCTAGCGTTACCGAAATGTCGGGGCTCACCGACATCAATTGCGCCCGTACAGCCTCAGCAAAAGTTCTACCGCTTACTGTTTGCCGAGGCGAGAAAAACAGCCCAGTCTGCTCGTCTAGCGAGAAGTCAATCTTAGAGCCCTTACCGATTGCAGACAGTGCGGCCAATACATAGTCATGGACATAGGCGTTGAAGCTGCTCATCGCCTCGCCGCGGACACGCATACGCTCCGCTCTCTCATTGACCTTCCGAGAGTTCTCGTAGGTGAAGTCAATAAGCCTTGCGACGGGTTGTGCAGAGCCTGCAATAATCACAAATGGAAAAGTGTTGATGAGATTGAAACCAACATCCGACAACATGTCGAGCCAAAAAGTGTGTCCCAGCAACCACGAATTAATGACCGCAATAAGTCCGGGAACAAATACCATCACGGACAAACTGATGTGGAGTGGCACTGTCAGAGCAAATGCAGCGAGGGCTAAACCTGAAAATGGGCTATACCAGAGCGCATTTCCAACGAGGTTATGAGGGAGATCCCAATAGGTTGAAACCAACATCAGGAAAACCAACATGATGTACATCGGCACACGCAGTGCGGTAATAAGGCCTCGCCGCGTATTATTAATCACAGCCCAAATCAGCAACATATCGCTGAGAATGAATATGAGCAGTGATGCAAAAGGGAACCAGTGGCTCAGAAAGTTTTCAAAGGGGACAGAACGAACAGCCGATTCAACCTGCCACAAAAAGCCGGTGACGGCAATAATAATCGCGCCGGATCGCAGCACAGACATTTCAATTGATGGTGACTGTCCGGCAAGTGCCGAATCGGGATTCCACCTCTCCATGCGACAATCACATTCCTTTTGCTTATTGCCACTAGATAAAACTAATTAGTCTCTACATGCGGTATGGAGCCGAGCGAAATTCTGAAGAATACGCCCACTTCGAGCAACATCCAACTGTCGCGCGGCCGACACCGCTTTAAGATCTGTTCCTGGTAAATAGTAGCCCTCATTTGCGTAAATCTGGAGACGCTGGGCAAATGTGTTGGCATCTAATTCCGGGTGAAACTGCGTCGCATATGCATTGCGGCCCAACCGAAACATCTGTACGGGGCAGTCCTTACCAGTTGCCAACAACGTAGCGTCGCCAGGCAGTTCTTCGATGGCCTCCTTGTGGCCGACGATGGCGTGAAAGTGGGCCGGTAAACCATCAAGAATTGGATCTGATTCGCCATCTGGAGTTGCAGCTACTTCGATTACAGCTGCCTGCTCCCCGTGCTTGCGGGAGACACGGCCATGGCCAGCAGTACCGAGCAGGCCGACGCCATAACAAGCTCCGAAGAAGGGGAAGTCTCGTTCGAGCACTTCTGCCAACAAATCCTCGAACCAGGTCTCGACTTCCTTCTGTAGATAGCTCTTATCGTCATCAGAGGCGTTAAAGGGTCCTCCGCCAACGATTACGCCCGAGTAGTTATCTAGATTCAGATTCCCCGGACGAGACTGTTCCAGGCGAATTTGATGCAACTTTGCCGGCGCCAATGCACACCTCCTGGCAAATGAGAGATGTTCAGCGTGAGCTGCGGCATCTTCGCCGCGTGTGGAAAGCAAGAGGAAGGGCTTGGCGGAGGTAGACATTTGCGGGAACAAATTTCGTGAAAAAGGGAGCTAGAGGGGGGGGGACGGAGACTACTGCACCACTAGCAGGCTCGGATTGGCTGCATGCGTACATACGTGCATAAATCGGGGGATGATTGACGAGACGGCCTGGAGGTCCACATCAGATACCTTTAGTCGAATCGCGTCGACTTCCAACGGGTCAAAGTAACCGACGTCGGTGTAGAAAGACATTCTGCGGAGCAGTCCGTTAGCATTCATCTCCGGATGAAATTGGGTAACCCAGTTATTCGGTCCGATCGAGTACATCTGCACCGGACAGGTTGGACCTGTGGCAAGCAAAGTCGCGTGATTTGGAAGTTCCGCAACGGATTCCTTGTGGCCAGTCAACGCATAAAAAACCGGAGGCAACACCGAAGCTATTGGATCCTGAGTGGCAGCTTCGGTGAGCTCTACCCGGGTAGAACCCGCTACTTCGCCGTGACGCAGGTTAACCAAACCGCCCGAAGTAAAGGCCGTGTAGCTAGCGCCGTAGCAGATAAGCAGTGCGGGGACAGGACTCCTAAGTACGTCGTAAAGCACATCGTGCGAATACTTCTGCAGCCCCGAATGCTCAAGGTCGGTGATGTTAAATGGGCTGCCTCCGACGAATACGCCGTCATAGGAGGTCAGGTCGGGCAACTTAGCGCCGACAGCGTCGATGGTAAACAGATCCAACTGGCTGGGCTCAAGCCCGGTGGAATCCAGAAAGTCCTGGTACTCGGCTTGCCCCGCACCATCTGCGGGGCGGAGCGCCACCAACAAAAACTTACCCACACTCATAAATAGACAGCTTAGTCCATATTGGGTGAAATCTATGCATTGTCACCGGTCAAACGGGGTAAATGCACGGCAGAAAGCCGAAACCCGCTCCCGTATTAGGGGAGCGGGTGGTACGTAACGCTATCAGGCCTAGCCTGAGTGGCTAGTCCTTGCGCCGTAAGCTGTCTTCAACTAAATCAAGCACGGAATCCAATTCGTCGACAGTGCGACCAGATGCCAGACGAACGATGATGCCATCGAGCATCAGCTCGAGAAAAAGCTGCATCGTGCGAACCGAATAATCCGACCGTAGGGAGCCGGATGAGGATGTCTGGGTCAATCGGTGGGCAACAGCGTCATCCAATTGATCCTGATGGCCCAACCATTGGCCCTTAAACTCCGGATCGCTGCGAAGGCGACGGGCAATCTCAAGGCGAGTTCCCAGCCAGCCATGCTTGTCTGGGTTCGCCACGATATCACGCATTACTTCCACTAAGCCGGAAGCCTCCGCGACTTCCGCCATATTTGCGGCATCTTCTTCGGCCAATGCTAAGAACAGACCTTCTTTGGATCCGAAGTGATGGAAAATAGCACCGCGAGACTTACCGGTAGCGGACTCCAGACGAGAGACCGTTGCGCCGTCGTAGCCGAATTCTGCAAAGCACTGCCGAGCGCCGTCGAGAATTTCGTGCCGCCGTTGAGCTAAATCCTGGTTACTCACTTTTGGCATAAGGAAACTCTTTTCTTGCCGGCGACGCCCAGGGACATGTTTCACTGCATGACGTGGCAGCGCCATTCCTATACTTCCCAAGCCTCATTTTGGTTGGGGTAGAGAAACCCGAGGCCGGCAGGGCGCTAGCCCGTGGGGTATGAATCCGCGGGCTAGCGCTACCTACCGGCCTCTAGAAGCGCTGCTTGTAACAAGCCCTAGCGCGCACGAGTCAAAGGGAAACTAGTTGCCCTTGATCATGTTGCGCAGGACGTACTGCAGAATACCGCCGTGGCGGTAGTAGTCAGCCTCACCAGGGGTATCGATGCGGACCACAGCGTCGAAGTCGAAGGACTCGCCGTTTTCCTTGGTAACCGTAACCTTGACGGTCTTCGGGATGGAGCCGTTGTTCAGCTCCTCCAGACCAGCGATGTCGAAGGTCTCAGTGCCATCGATACCCAGGGACTTCCAGGACTCACCCTCCGGGAACTGCAGCGGAACAACGCCCATGCCGATGAGGTTCGAGCGGTGGATACGCTCGAAGGACTCAGCGATAACAGCCTTGACGCCCAGCAGCAGGGTGCCCTTAGCTGCCCAGTCACGGGAGGAACCGGTGCCGTATTCCTTACCACCAACGACGACCAGCGGAGTGCCAGCCTCCTTGTAGTTCATGGCAGCGTCGTAGATGAAGGCCTGCGGGCCACCCTCCTGGGTGAAGTCGCGGGTGTAGCCACCGGTAACACCGTCAAGCAGCTGGTTCTGCAGGCGGATGTTAGCGAAGGTGCCGCGCACCATGACCTCGTGGTTACCACGACGGGAACCCAGGGAGTTGTAGTCCTTGCGCTCAACGCCCATGGAGTCGAGGTACTGAGCAGCCGGGGTGCCCGGCTTAATGGAGGAAGCCGGGGAGATGTGGTCGGTAGTCACCGAGTCACCCAGGGCAGCAAGGACGCGAGCGCCCTTGATGTCGGAAACCGGTGCCGGCTCCATTTCCATCTCGTCGAAGTACGGTGCCTTGCGGATGTAGGAGGACTTGTCGTCCCAAGCGAAGGTCTTGCCCTCCGGGGTCGGCAGGTTCTGCCAGCGCTCGTCACCAGCGAAGACATCCTTGTAGTCCTCGTCGTACAGCTCGGAAGAGATGGAGGCCTCGATGGTTGCTTCGATCTCTTCGGTGGACGGCCAAATGTCGCGCAGGAAGACATCGTTGCCCTCTGCGTCCTGACCCAGGGCGTCGGTTTCAAAGTCGAAGTCCATGGTACCGGCGATCGAGTAGGCGATAACCAGGATCGGGGAGGCCAGGTAGTTCATCTTCACGTCAGGGGAGATGCGGCCTTCGAAGTTACGGTTACCGGACAGAACCGCGGTAGCAGCCAGGTCGGCCTCGTTGATGGCGGAGGAAATCTCAGCCGGCAGCGGACCGGAGTTACCGATACAGGTTGCACAACCGAAGCCGGACAGGTAGAAGCCCAGAGCCTCGAGGTCCTTCCACAGGTCAGCACGCTTGAAGTAGCCGTTAACAACCTGGGAGCCCGGAGCACAAATGGTCTTGACCCACGGCTTAGCCTGCAGACCCTTCTCGACTGCCTTGCGTGCCAACAGACCAGCACCAATCATGACCGACGGGTTGGAGGTGTTGGTACAAGAGGTGATGGAAGCGATAGCGACCATACCGTGGTCGAGCGTGTACTCGCCGCCCTTCGGGGAAGTGACGGTAATCGGGGAGCTCGGGCGACCTTCAGCGCCGTTAGCGGCGGACTCGCCGTGGCCCTCGCGGGACTCGTTGTAGTCTGCGGCCAGCTCGGAGGTCGGTGCGGAAGCCTTGACAGCGCCCTTAATCTCGCCGTCGGAGTAGTTGTGCAGGTCCTTGCGGAACTGCTCCTTGGCGGAAGCCAACTCGATGCGGTCCTGCGGGCGCTTCGGGCCAGCGATGGACGGAACGACGGTGGACAGGTCCAGCTCGAGGTACTCGGAGTACTCAGCCTCCGGAGTGTTCTCGTCCAACCACATGCCCTGAGCCTTGGCGTAAGCCTCGACGCGCTCCAGGGTCTCCTTGTCACGGCCAGTCAGGGCCAGGTACTTGACGGTCTCATCGTCGATCGGGAAGATTGCGGCGGTGGAACCGAACTCTGGCGACATGTTACCGATGGTCGCACGGTTGGCCAGCGGCAGCTTGGAGACGCCAGCGCCGTAGAACTCTACGAACTTGCCGACGACGCCGTGCTGGCGCAGCATATCGGTGACGGTGAGCACAACGTCGGTTGCGGTAACACCCGGCTGAATGTCGCCAGTCAGCTTGAAGCCAACGACGCGCGGTATGAGCATGGAGATTGGCTGGCCAAGCATTGCGGCCTCAGCCTCAATACCACCGACACCCCAGCCCAGGATGCCCAGGCCGTTCTGCATGGTCGTGTGAGAGTCAGTACCAACACAGGTGTCCGGGTATGCCAGGCCGTTGTTCTCGAAGACAACGCGAGCCAGGTACTCGATGTTGACCTGGTGGACAATACCGGTTCCCGGAGGAACAACGCGGAAGTTGGAGAATGCGCCAGTACCCCAACGGAGGAACTTGTAGCGCTCATCATTGCGCTGGTACTCAATCTCGACGTTCTTAGCCAGAGCGTCTTCGCTACCGAAGGCCTCGATGATGACCGAGTGGTCGATGACCATCTCTGCCGGGTTCAGCGGGTTAACCTGATCCGGGTCGCCGCCGAGAGTCTTAACAGCCTCACGCATGGTAGCCAGGTCAACAACACAGGCGACGCCGGTGAAGTCCTGCATAATAACGCGAGCAGGGGTGAACTGAATCTCGATCGACGGATCAGCCGAAGGAACCCAGTTGGCGACAGCCTTGATGTGCTCCTCAGTGATGTTGGCGCCATCTTCGTTGCGCAGCAGGTTCTCACCGAGAACCTTCAACGAGTAAGGCAGCTTCTCCATACCCGGCACGGCGTCAAGAGCGAAGTAGTCATAAGACTTGTCTCCGACCTCAAGCTTGCGCAGGGCGTTGAAAGAGTTCTTGCTTTCAGCCACAGTCAGCTCCATTTCTATTCGGGTGAATTGTCGCCTTAACTGAAGAGTCCGGCACTCGAATTTCGGCTCTCCATAAGGCATAGGTGCGATCACGCCGCCCCTTATCAACCAATTAAAGCAATAATCACGACGCGGGGCACACGAGCCCACACACACGTTTTTAAGGAAGCGTTACCGTCCTTGCATCAACAATAACAGTACGAACGTTCTGTATGTAGATTGCTCGCGGCGCGCCGAGTCACGCTACCCCCGTTCACATCCAGAGCAGGCCATTATAGATAGGACAAACGAAGCAGCATCTCCGCCAAATTGGGGCGCGTGGAAACCATTCTCACGCAAAACAGGAGCACGATACGGAAGGCAATTAATGCATACGCCAGCAGATTCACAGGCAGCGAAAGAAACCGTCGAGAAGGTGGTCGCTCAGCTACGCACCGACAACATCGTGACAAATAACCCACAGCTCCGAGAAGCGGTCCAGCCAATTGTCGACGATGCAGCAAATCGGGGGGTGCCCAATTTCAATATCATCTACCTAGATAGCGAGAAGATTTACCCCGTCGCCGAACAAAAGAACACCGACATCTTTTCCTTTGCCCGCCAAGTAGCGGACCAAGTCGGCGGAACGACTGTCGTGCGCACACCGGGCAATGTGGCCACCGCATCTGCCGATTTCCCCCGCGCAGCCATTGAACGCGCCGACCACGCAATGATGGAGACTCCGCGAGACTATCCGGCGGGTCTCGATGCCTATTTGCACGAGCTCACTAACTACGTCGTTCCGTGGACTCTTTACAGCCTCATCGCAGGCGTCGTTATCGTCGCACTCTTCGTCGGGCTGACGTTCTACTGGCTACGCACACGCCCAACCGCCTAAGAGTTCGCTTTACGACGGACGCTGGAGTTAACGGCCCCACTGAATACATTCACCGTCCCCGGTTTTCCACCTCACGGCAAGGGACAGGGTAAATGCCCCAAAAACTGGTAGCAGTGGAGAAATCAGCCACTATCTGAATTGGATAACACTGTTGCAGCCACCGTAACCGTGTCAACGATTTTCACAAAGGTCAAGCATTAAAGCTTGACCTTTTCTTATGTCCGGTACCCCAGGTAAAGGCCCACGACACTACGGCACGCCGATAAGTCATCTAATAGTGACATAATTCACATAGAAACCTAGGGCTCACCATAACCGCAGGCCACGACATATAACGAAACGGTCACAAAGAGGGGGACAGTTGGTAATTTTGTTACTTATGTTTTTTTAGAGCTTTTTGACCCGTAAAGTGCTTCGTGATGCCAATAGTGGACTCAAGGGTCCAGTATTGACCAATGAAAAACTCGCGGGAGCGCCGCTGTTGCTTTTGGTTCTGGTTTCGGTTCGACGTTTTTCGAAGTTCCACTCAAGACCTGGAGGCAACAACAGGAAGATATCCAACGATGGGGAAGTCGCTGGTGTCGATTCTGAGGCGTGAACGCACCCATAGGAGAAATGTAGGAGTAACGCGGTGCCGAGTAATCGCAAAGTCCGTGCATCATATTGGACTCGTCCAATTGCCGGTATTATCACGGCGGGTCTTCTGGCGACGAACACTCAGGTCGCAGCTGCACAACCACTAAATCCGAGCGACGCCCAGATCCGTCAAGCGCGCGAGGCGGCCTCTAACGCCGAGTCGTACTTGCAGTCCCTGGTCGCCGAGGTAACTTCCAGCGAGCGCCGGGTATCTGACCTCGAGCTACGCATGGGCACTCTCCGCGAGGATGTCAACAAGGCCATGGTAGACCTTGAGAACGCTCGAGATGCCGCTAACCGTGCGCGCGAGGCGGTCGACGAGGCGCGAACCCAACTCGACCGTTCCCGCGCTGAGCTCGCTAGTGCCCAGAAGCAGTTCGACGAGCTAGCACGCACCATCATGCGCCAGGGACGTTCCAGTGGCTCGATTCTCGAGGGTGCGCGAGATGCATCCGAGGCTATTAACCGTCTGTCCGCTTTGCGTCGCGAAGCGGATCGTCAAGAGCAGACCGTTGACTCTCTGGATAAGAATCGAACCGAGGCTGCTAACCAGGAGTCCACGCTTCGCAAGAAGAGTGACGAAGCTCAGCAGGCGGAAGCCACCGCAAACCAGCGAAACACCGATGCTCAGAACGCGTACTCCGAGGCAAACGAGGAGCTTCAAAAGGAGCAAGCTGATTACCAGCAGGCTCAGGTCGATCGCGATGCCGCAAAGGCATCTTTGGATGCAGCCCGAAACGCGGTCAACGAGCTGAACTCCCAGCGCCAGAATTATGAGAACGAGCAGGCCCGCAAGGAAGCGGAAGACGCCGCTGCCAAGAAGGCCGCTGAGGAAGCCGCAGCTAAGACTCGCGCAGAGGCGCAGTCGAACCAGACTGATGAGGATTCCTCTTCTGAGTCCACAGATGAAAGCTCTAGCACCACTGGCTCCACTGGTTCTAACAGCTCTACCGACTCGGCTGGTTCGAGCAGCTCGACCGGCTCCACTGGCTCTGACAGCTCCACCGGCTCCACCAGTTCCTCTGAGACGACCGAATCTTCGGATTCCTCTGAGTCCACCGATACCTCGGATTCGTCTAGCACCGGCAGCTCGTCGTCAAGCGGCACCCCGGCACAGACTGTGGCGCCGACGAATCCGGAGACCGGTCAGAGCACCTCGGGTTCTTCCAGCCAGAAGGTCGAGACTGTCATCGCACGCGCGATGGGGCAGCTCGGTGTCCCATACGCATGGGGCGGTGGCAACGCCAACGGCCCGACCAAGGGCATCCGTGACGGCGGAGTAGCTGACTCCCACGGCGACTACAACAAGATTGGTTTCGACTGCTCGGGCCTGACTCTGTACGCCTACGCCGCTGTCGGCATTGACCTGCCTCACTACACCGGCTACCAGTACCAGCGCGGAAAGCACTACCCGGCATCTCAGATGAAGCGTGGTGACCTGCTGTTCTGGGGCCCGAATGGTCATGGCCACGTCGCTATCTACCTGGGCGATGGCAAGATGATTGAGGCACCGCAGTCCGGTTCTGTGGTTAAGATCTCGCCAGTCCGTTATAACGGAATGACACCGAACGTTGTCCGCCTCGTCTAGTTTCTAACGACGTGTTCTACAGGTCGGGCGACCGACCTAAAGAAGGGTTTCTCTGTGACCTACCCAACGCCCACTGACCACACGGACCTCGAGCGCGCATACGCGGAGCTGGGGAAGGTCGTGGTTGGCCAGGAGCACCTGATTAAGCAGCTCTTCATCGCGATGCTCGCAGGAGGTCATGTCCTGCTCGAAGGTGTTCCGGGTGTTGCGAAAACTCTGGCAGTGTCTACTTTTGCCACAGTGATGGGTGGGTCCTACTCCCGCATCCAGTTCACTCCGGATTTGGTGCCATCAGATATTGTCGGCACCCGGATTTTCCGCCAGGACACCTCGGAGTTCATTGTCGAGCCCGGCCCGGTCATGTCAAATATCGTGCTCGCTGATGAAATCAACCGCGCACCGGCGAAGGTGCAGTCGGCTCTGCTGGAAGTCATGGCAGAGCACCAGGTGTCCATCGCAGGGGAGTCCACGCCAGTACCGGAGCCGTTTTTGGTTCTGGCCACGCAAAACCCAATCGAAAACCAGGGTGTCTACCCACTGCCGGAGGCCCAGCGGGACCGTTTCCTATTTAAGGTCCTCGTGGGTTACCCCACTCCGGCGGAAGAGCGGGAGATTGTCTACCGCATGGGAGCCACCCCTCCAGTCGCGCAGCAGATTCTCACCCCAGAGAGTGTTCGGGAACTGCAGCGCGCTACCCGCGAAGTCTTTGTCCACCACACACTGATTGACTACATCGTGGCCGTCATCGAACTCACCCGCAATCCGATGCGGGCGGAGTTGAAGGATGTCGACCGCTGGCTTTCCTATGGCGCATCACCGCGTGCAACTCTTGGTGCTGTCGCGGCTGCCCGCGCCCATGCGCTGTTTTCCGGTCGCGACTATGTCGTGCCGGACGATGTGGTCTCCGTGCTTCCCGACGTGCTTCGTCATCGCTTGGTCCTGTCCTATGAGGGCCTGGCCGATGGCGTTACTCCCGAACGGATTATTGACATCGTGTTGTCTCACGTGCGCCTTCCCCAAGGCGCGAGCACTGGCTCCGATGAGGGCACTGCCTCCTAATGTCAGCTCGTGAAGACGATCTTGCACGCGTCCTGGCGTACTTAGAGCTAACTGTTACGCGTAAGCTCAACGGACTTTTGCGCGGCAGCTTTCTCTCCACCGCTACTGGAGATGGCTCTGAGCCGGTTGGCTCCCGCGAATATGTCATCGGCGATGATGTTCGCCAGATGAACTGGGCAGTGACAGCCCGCACTGGAGTGCCGCACGTTCGCACCTCCGAGGCCGAGCGTGAGCTGGAGTGCTGGATCGTCGCCGAACCCGCCGCACGTCTGTCCACGGGATTGGCCGATACCACCAAACGACATCTGCTCACCGCCGCTGCCGGCGCTGTGACGATGCTTAACGACGCCCCGGGGTCCCGAACTGGATTAATCGCCGGTGGCACTCCAGTGCCCGCGGGCCAGGGCCGTGCCCACAGCTTGATGCTGCTCAAGCAGTTGGCTGACGCGACTGCTGAGCATAACCTCGCAGCGGATATTGACACAGTAATGACTCAGGCTCCGCGCGCTGGGCTGTTGGTTGTCATCTCGGATTTCCTTGGATCACTCGATTGGGCGCGCCCGCTGCGCGTTGCCTCGGCCTCGACAGAGATTATGGCGATTCGCCTGGTAGATCCAGCCGATGAAGCCTTACCCGGCGAAGGCCCGGTGGTCATGGCGGATTCCGCAACCGGCGAGACCATTGAACTCAACATCAACGACAAGACCCGCGCCGAGTATGCAGCTCAGGCTCGTGCCCACCACGAGCGTGTAATCAATGAACTGCGCAAATGCCGTGCTCGCGTTATTACCTTGCGTACGGATTCCGATTGGGTACTGGATTTTGCTCGACAAATTGGCCAACATTAGCGTCTGAGTAACCGCTTGTTAGTGCTATCTCTTTTGGGCCACCGACTAACCGGCTATAGCCACTGGTTTATACGCGACTGTTTAGGCGACTGGATGTGAGGAAACTGATACCGCGATGACGTTCCTAAACTCAACTTTTGCGCACCCAGGGTGGCTGCTCGCACTCGCTCTGCCTCTAGTGGCAGCCGTGGCCTATTGGATCAGCACTAAGCAGCGAAAGCAACGTGCCATTGCCTTTGGCAACTTCACCATCGTTGGATCACTAGGGAATAAGTCGTCGGCACGCCTGCGCCATGTCGTAGCTATCAGTGCGCTGTTGTCACTTGTTCTGGTCATCATTTCATTAGCTGGTCCGATTTCGGAGACCAAAGTCGCCCGCAACCGAGCGACGGTCATGCTGGTGGTCGACGTTTCGCTGTCCATGTCGGCCACAGATGTTGCGCCCGACCGCATCACTGCAGCTAAAGAAGCCGGCCAAGAGTTCGTGGAGAACCTTCCCGACGACCTCAATATCGGCCTGGTGACGTTCTCTGGTCGCGCTCGCACTGCTGTCAGCCCGACTACCAACCATGACACCGTGAATCGAGCGCTCCAGGCTGCTGAGTTAGATCAGGCGACTGCGACCGGTGATGCCATCGCTGCCGCGCTGGATGCCATCAATCAGTTCAGCGACTCGGTTCAGGGCGGGGGAGAAGGCGCCCCGCCAGCGACAATTGTGCTGCTTTCCGACGGCAAACAGACCGTCCCACAAGAACTCGACGATCCCCGCGGCGCGTATACCGCCGCCGCCGAAGCCGCCAAGACCGGGGTGCCTGTCAACACGATTTCGTTCGGTACCGCGCAAGGCGCAATCACGGTTCAGGGCGAATTAATTCCAGTGCCTAACGACGACGATTCGCTGCGAGAGATCGCCCGTCGAACAAAAGGTGAGTTCTTCAGCGCTGGTTCCCTCGAGCAGCTCCGCGATGCCTATGGCTCACTGGAAGATGACATCGGTTACGAACTCAAGCGGGCCGAGAATCCGAGGCCCTATCTGATCGCAGCCTTCGCGATGCTGCTAGTGACCGTGGGCTCACTGCTTGTGACCAATCGTCGAATTCCGCAGTAGGGCTGGGTTAGGGTGCCGTCGTAAAGCGATTTGTATGGAACCCGATTGGCAGGAGACGCCGGGGGCATTGAGCAGTCGTCTTATGGAGTCCTCAGACTGCGCTACTAACATGATTAGCTATGTCTTCTGATAATTTTGACGCTATTTTGCTGTTGTCTTTCGGCGGTCCCGAAAAGATGGCCGATGTGCGTCCCTTCCTGGAGAATGTCACCCGCGGCCGCGGAATTCCGCCGGAGAGGTTGGACGAAGTCGGTGCACACTACGCGCACTTTGGCGGTAAGTCCCCGCTCAACGATTTAAACCGCGAAATTGTCTCCAACCTTAAGGCTGAGCTCACTCGCCGTGGCTATGACTTGCCTGTTTATTTCGGCAATCGCAATTGGCATCCGATGGCTGAAGACACCGCGGCAAAGATGGCTGATGACGGTGTTAAGCGAGCGCTCGTTTTCGCCACTAGCGCCTGGGGCGGCTACTCCGGCTGCCGCCAGTATCACGAAGACATTGCTCGGATGCGCGAATCTCTGGGCGACCGTGCTTTTGACATGGAGAAAATCCGGAGCTTCTACGATCATCCGCTCTTTATAAAAGCCTATGCAGACGCAGTGCGTGAGGCGTTTGCCAAGCTACCGGATGACCGCCGTGAGGACACCCGGCTTATTTTCACCGCTCACTCTATTCCGGTCTCTGCGGACAAGGCATCCGGGTCGGTAGAGCTCGGCGGAAATCTTTACTCCCGCCAGGTCAACGAAGCAGCACGGCTCGTCGCCGACGCAGTGGGTATCACCGACTTTGACGTCGTCTGGCAGTCCCGCTCTGGCCCGGAGCACGTGCCGTGGTTGGAGCCTGACATCGTCGACCACGTTGAAGCGAAGGTCGCCAACGGCCTCCGATCCGCAATAGTGTGCCCGATTGGCTTCATCTCGGATCATGTTGAGGTCGCCTGGGATTTGGATGCTGAGCTTCAGGATGAAATGGCTCATCACGACATCGTCATCGAGCGGGTCGCAACGCCTGGTCCGACGGCTACTTTCACCGACATGCTCGTGGAGCTCATCGAAGAGCGCATCGCAGATGTCAAGCCCCGCCGTCTGGGAAGTGAACCGCTACTCGGCTCGGCCTGCAACGGCGCCCCCTGCGCCGCATCCTGTTGTACCCCGGCAAAGCGCCGCCCACACTGATTCCTTTGGCGGCAATGGGGCCGCGGGGCAAGGCAAATCCCTAGCGAGTCCACTCCTGAATCGCGTATTCCACCGCGCTCATCCGCGCCTGCCGAATCTTCCGCCACAGCGGGATGAGCTGCGCATCAAACGCGGCGCTGCCGTGCCCCGACTCGCTGCCCTGTGCCACCGCCAGAATCGACGACACCCGATCAGCTCTGGCGAGCACTCCCAGTGCACGGCGTGGCACATCATCCGGCACAAAGGCCATGTCCAGGTGGTCATCGAGCATGCCGACCATCAGCCGGGGATCCACTTTCGGGGCACCACTGCTTGACGACGTCAGCGGTGAACGCGGCATCGCCGCAATCGTGGCAGCCGCAACCCGCGCCGCATCTGCCAGCTGTAAATCCGCCTCGCCAGGGGAGAGATAGGCCGGCTCGGGAATGTGGCCTTCCAGTGTGTACCAATGCCACTGCGGTAGGCCTGGCACCGGCGTTGTCACTGGTATGAGCACATGGTTCCAGCCCGGCTCCGCATCCGCAATCACAATGGCCGAGCCTGCTGCGCGTGCAGCTTCAGCGGCGTCGGTTCCCGCAGGCAGTGCAGGTGCATCACCGGGCCCGGAGAGAATGAGGCGGACGAGGGGACGGTGGTCACTGTGCCAATCTCCCGCTTCAGTAACCGCTCGAAGAAGGCGGAGCATGTCGCTTCGATCGAGATCAGCGTCGCAATCGATGACATTCGGAACCGTGGCGTCGGCAAGCACGAACGTCCCCGGAACTGACGTGGGTCCGCCGAGCGAGTCTAGCGCGTCGAGGAGATGATCGTAGTTTTCCAAACCCGACAACCACGCGCCCAGCCAAAGGGCGATGTGCTGAGTTGGACTCCAGACCTGGTCGAGAACACTGCGCTGCATAGTGCAGCTCATCCTAGTGCAGTGTGTCGTCGGTCCCGTAACCGATGCTGTTAATCTCAGTACTCATGAGCTTTCAAGACCCGTACCGCAATCAGGACGTGTTCGCTGGCGCACGTGGCCACCGCCGCCGTATCCCACAGCCGGCACGCGAGGTGACAGCAGAAAATGGTGTTGTCGTCGAGGCTTCCTATGACGGATTCGTCGGTGCAATTATCGGGTTGGAGAAAACTTTCGACGGCTGGTGCGTCCGGCTGGAGGACCGCCACGGCAAGTCTCGGCTGTTTCCCATGCACGAGCGCGGTTTTCTCATCGACGGCAAACCTGTGACTCTGGTGCGCCCGAAAGCACAACCGAAAAAGCCCTCGCAGGATCTGTCGGCATCGGGCTCGCGCAAGGTCCACAACGTCAAGGCCAAGGTTGCTCTCCCCAGCCGTATCTGGGTTGAGGGTATTCATGACGCGGCAATTGTCGAGAAGGTGTGGGGCCACGATCTGCGTGTTGAGGGCGTAGTCGTCGAGTATCTGGAGGGCTTGGACAACCTTCCAGAACGCTTGGCCGAATTTGGTCCGGGTCCGAAGCGCCGCGTCGGAGTCCTGGCAGACCACTTGGTGGAGGGCAGTAAGGAAAGCCGCATGACTCAGCAGCTCGGCCCGCACGTGATGGTCACAGGCCACCCGTTTATCGATGTCTGGCAAGCGGTCAAACCCTCGTCGGTAGGCATCGAGGCATGGCCGGAAGTTCCTTACGGGGAGGACTGGAAGACAGGAATCTGCCGTCGGTTGGGCTGGGGAGACGACCCCAAGGAGGGCTGGCGACGCGTCTACGCAGGTGTACACACCTACCGTGATCTGGAGTCTGATTTGATTGGTGCAGTTGAGCGCCTGGTCGACTTCGTCACTGAGCCACATATGCAGTACTAACCCCGGAATACTGGCTCCACTCGCCCCACATTTGTTCTGCAAAGTAGGTAGGGTGAGGGCGTGATTCCTCTCCTTTGGCTCGGAGCAAGCCTCCTATTGGTTCTCGGTGAACTCGCGGTCGGCGATTTAGCACTGTTAATGCTCGGAGGTGGTGCGCTGGCAGCGTCCGGTGCGAGCCAGCTTGGAGCGCCGCTTTGGCTGTCAGTGGTCATCTTCGCCGTTGTATCCGCCGCACTTGTGCTGACAGTTCGCCCTGTGTTGCGCAAAAAGATGGCAAAACCGGACAAGTCCGCTGAACTGGAGTCGCGTCCAGAACTGCTAGCGGGCCGTCATGCTGAGGTCATCGAGCCAGTTTCCTCGTCAGCGGGTCTGATTAAAGTCAATGGCGAGTTGTGGAGCGCGCGCAGTCTTCTGACTGCGCAGACCTTCGATGCAAAGGAAAGAGTCACGATTGTAGAGATTTCGGGCAATACCGCAATAGTGGACAAGCTGCTCTGAGCAGTCAACTCACTTAAAGGGCGCTCGGAGCACTCTTAGTTACTGACCATTAAATAACTGACCACACAGTTTCTAGCTACGAGGGAATCCCATGGAAGGCTTTATCATCCTCGTCGTTTTCATTCTCGTGGTTGTTACCTTGGTTCTCAAAGCGATTGTCCTGGTCCCTCAGGGTGAAGCGGCAATCGTAGAGCGACTGGGACGATACACGCAGACACTGAATAGCGGCCTGAACTTCATCATCCCGATCATTGACCGAGTGCGCGAGAAGGTCGATACCCGTGAGCGTATGGTTACCTTCCCGCCACAGGCAGTGATCACCGAAGACAACCTGACTGTGGCTATCGATACCGTCGTGACCTTCCAGGTCAATGAACCGGATCGGGCAATTTACGGTATCGATGACTACATCTTCGGTGTCGAACAGATCACCACCGCAACGCTTCGCGACGTCGTGGGTGGCCTGACACTGGAAGAGACACTGACTTCCCGTGACTACATCAACCGCCGTCTCCGCGGCGAGCTGGACGAGGCCACTGCCAAGTGGGGTCTTCGTATCGCTCGTGTGGAGCTGAAGGCCATTGAGCCGCCACCGTCGATTCAGCAGTCGATGGAAAAGCAGATGAAGGCCGATCGCGAGAAGCGCGCCATGATTCTGACTGCGGAAGGTACCCGCGAAGCCGATATTAAAACTGCTGAGGGCCGTAAGCAGGCACAGATTCTCGCCGCCGAAGGTAACAAGCACGCAGCAATTCTGGCTGCTGAAGCTGAGCGTCAGGCAACCATTCTGCGCGCTGAGGGTACTCGCGCCGCTACCTACCTTGAGGCACAGGGTAATGCTCGCGCTATCCAGAAGGTCAACGCAGCTGTTAAGGCTTCACAGTTGACACCTGAGATTCTTGCCTGGCAATACCTGGAGAAGCTGCCTGAGCTGGCAAATAAGGACGGCAATACTGTTTGGATGATTCCGTCGCAGTTCGGCGACAGTCTCGAGAGCTTCGCTAGGGCTTTCGGCAAGAAGGATGCCGACGGTGTCTTCCGCTACGAGCCTCCGGCCGTGAGCCGAGAGACCAAGGAAGAGGCTGAGCTGGGCCGCGACGAGAACTGGTTCGACATGTCGACTAACCCGGAGTTGGCTCGTGCAGTTGCCGCGGCGAACGAGGTCGCTAACCGCCCGGTTGATGATCCGGTGGCTGCAGCAGCTGGTAATACCCCTGAGAGGAAGAAGAATCGCCGCGCTGATTCGGCTCAGCCCGCTCAGCCTGAACAGTTGGGTGGCCAGAACGGTCCGGCAGCGGTTGAACCTGCGACACCGGCTGCGCCCGCTGCGCCGGCCACACCGGCTGCGCCGTCGGTTCCTTCCGGCAAACGTGACCTGCCCTCGGCTCCTGGCACCGGCAATACCAATGCAGGCGGCGGTGCGCACTCCACCGATCGTCCAGATTTTTCAGGATGGTCACGTGACCCTTACGCCCCAGAAAATGGGCAGTAAGTTTTTATAACTCATCAGCTCGCTGGAGCAGGTGGACGGCCAGGTTCCATCCGGCCAGCTCCGCCTGCCAGCCAGCTGCTGCGAGGCGCTGATTGACGGCCTGCTTTGAAACTCCCAATTCTTCCGCGGCCTCTACCTGTGAAAAACCAGCGCGAACCAAACCAGTTGCCTCGCGCCCCTCGGGGGACCTGCGAGAGATAACGTGGTGCAGCAATGTGAATGCTGCACCAATATCCTCTGAGTAATCCTTACCACGCGGATTGTTAGTCCGAATGCGGGTTTTTACCGTGCCGGCCCTGCCTCCCTTACCGACGACTGAGCTCGATGCCAGATGCGCTTGCTCAATGTCGTCCTGAGGACAAACACCGATACCTATCGCCCAGTCACCTGCGGCCAATAGCGCCAGCACAAGCGTGGTGACTCCCACAGCATTTTCAGGAGCTGCGCGAAGCTCTTCGATACCTGCAACCTCGACAATTCCTACTCCTTCCAGGCCGGAAAGTGCCTGCGCAGAGGCCTGAACGTGATCTGCCCTGCGAGTAGATCGACCGCGATACCTGGCAAAGACTGAGTACATACGCTCTAGTCTAGCCCCACCCCTTGACAGTTGGGCTAAGACACTTTCCTTCCCTCCGCACACTCACGGGCGCCCCACACCAACTCGCCGAAAACTCACGTCTAGCTCAAGAGCGCCAAGCGGTGTTTTAACGTTTCGAAGAACCGGTTACGACAGGGAACTTGGCGTCCGCAAGAAGTCCCAGCAAGCCAAACACGAGCAGAATTCCCGTGGCCACCGCAAAGCGCACGTCGAAGCCGACCAACAGCGCGTCGCCAAGCAGAACGACGGCGAGTGTGTTCGGCGCCGAACCTAGGGCGGTGGCGATGATATACGGCACGATGCGTATCGACGACAGCCCACAGGCGTAGTTGAGAAACGAAAATGGCACGCCAGCAATCATGCGCAAGCTGAGCACTGTGAGCCAGCCGCGTTGCTCCAACCGATGGTCGAGACTGAGAAGACGGCGGTTGGTCAGGTGCGTGCGAAACCAATCGCGTCCCAAAAACCGCACAATACAGAGGGAGAGAAGGGCAGAAACCGTCGTCGCAGTAATTGCGAGCAGGAAACCGAGCACTGGCCCGAAGAGGATTCCGGAAGCCAAAGTGAATACGGTGCGGGGGATTGGGAACTGAGTCAGTGCAACGTATGCGAGGAAGTAGAGGAGCGGAAACCAGTCACCGGCATCGATGGACCACTGCCGGATGGTAGCGACGGTGGGAACATCGACGTACAGAGTGACGACGACCCCCACACCTACGGCTAGCACCAGCAGAACCTTTTTGAGTGTAGGGGTAATTCGCACATCGGATACGTTCACCCATTTGAGGTTACCGGGGATTGCGGGGAAGCGTGTGACCTGCGCGTTGGAGGCTCTGCGAGGAGGGCTAGTCAGCGGCTAAAGGCGTTTGCCCATTATTTCACTAGGATGGGAATCAAGGTCACTATGCCTTGGCTCGAGCACTTGACGTGCCCGTCAGCACAAAACCGAACGTAAGGGTATTGCACAAATAGCTGAAAAGTTCAGTGCATGGACACTCGGGTGAGTCTTAGCGTCTGACTAGTGGCTCTTATTGACTATTGGAGGAAGCCAACGCCTTTAAATCCCTTTCCGTCGCGGAGAATTCGGAAATTGTCGCAGCCGAATTTCCTCGGTTATGGATTGATAGAGGCGTTGCTTAGAACATGTAAGGGAGAAGGTCTGTCGTGACTGACCGAACGACCCCCGAATCACCTTCCACGCTGCCACCAAACTTCGAGGAATTGCAGAATTCCTGGTATCAGGGCGTGGCCAAGGTATTCGCGCGGGTGCACAAGCAAGACGTTGCAGATGTACCGCTCGATATTTGGAAACGACTGATTCAGACCACCTATGACGGTGTCGATGTTCGCCCGCTCTACACCCGCGCGGACGAGCTCGCGGAAAGCCCAGCTCCGGGCCAGTTCCCATTCGTCCGTGGCGCAAAGGTCACTTCGGACAACACCAACGGTTGGGGCGTTCGGGAAACCTTCGGTCGCCAGTACCCAGGTGAGGATGCACTTGACCCAAAGGCCGTCAACGAGACTCTGCTGACTGCACTGGAAAACGGCACCACGGACATCCGCCTGGACTTCACCGGCTCCCTCGAAGCCGCTGATGTGCCGGCTCTGCTCAACAACGTCTACGTCGACCTTGCTCCGATTGCCGTGCATGCCGGTAAGAAGACTGCGCAGGTTGCGGAAGCACTGACGTCCTACATCGAGCAGGCAAACCCGACTAATCCGGACGCCGTCGCAGTCGAGCTTTCCGCGGCTCCGCTGACCTCCGCTTTTGCCGGTATTGACGATATTTCTCTCGACGAGGCCACGCAGCTGGCCGTCAAGGCGGCTAAGCAGCCGGGCGACGTCCGTGCCCTGCTTGTCGACGGCGTTGTTTTCTCCAACCTGGGTGCAAACAACATCCAGGAGATTGGCTACAGTCTCGCCGTTGGTGTCGCCTACTTGCGTGCGCTGACCGACGCGGGCTTGAGCGCTGAAGAAGCCCTCGGCCAGATCGCTTTCCGCTTTGCCGCTACCGACGACCAGTTCGACACCATTGCGAAGTTCCGCGCCGCTCGCGTTCTCTGGGCCCGCGTTGCTGAGGTTATCGGCGCCCCTGAAGCTGGCCGCGCTCCGATGCACGCCGTGACAGCCCCGGTCATGTTCAGCCAGCGCGATCCGTGGGTCAACATGCTGCGTGTGACTGTCGCCTCCTTCGCCGCAGGTGTCGGCGGTGCCTCCTCAGTTGAGGTTCTGCCGTTTGATTACGCAGTTGTCGGCGGCATGCCGAACGTCTCCAAGACTTTCAAGGCTCGCATCGCTCGCAACACCAATCTGTTGCTGCTGGAAGAGTCTCACCTTGGTTACGTCGCCGACCCAGCAGGTGGCTCCTACTTCGTCGAAGACCTGACCGAAGAAATGGCCGACAAGGCATGGGAGATCTTTACCGGCACTGAGGCCGGCGGCGGTTTCGCCTCCGCGGAGGCCGATATTCGCGCCGCCCTGGACGCTACCTGGGAAAAGCGCCGCGCCGACATCGCACACCGCCGCACCAAGGTCACCGCCATCAACGAGTTCCCGAACCTGGCTGAGGCCCCACTGGCTCCTGAGGCCCGCCCGGAGGGCGACCCGATTCGCCGTTGGGCCAGCGACTTCGAGGCGCTGCGCAACCGCTCCGATGACTTCCTGGCTGAAAAGGGCAACCGTCCGCTGATTGCCATGCTGCCGCTGGGTCCGCTGGCCAAGCACAACATCCGCACTGGTTTTACCTCCAACCTGCTGGCTTCCGGCGGTATCGCCGTCGCCAACCCCGGCCAGGTTGTGCCGGGCGAGGCAGGTTTCGAAGAGGCAGTGAAGGCCTCTCCGATTGTCGTGCTGTGCGCAGCCGACAGCGAGTACGAGGCCTCGGGCCAGGACGCTGTCAAGGCCGCCCGCGCCGCCGGCGCTAAGGAGGTCTTGGTGGCCGGCTCCGAGAAGAGCTTCGCCAATGCCGCTGAGGACGCTCGCCCCGACGGATACCTGAACATGACCATCGATGCTGTCGCGGAGCTGTCCCGACTGCTGAACGAACTGGGAGCGTGAAGGAAGTAATGACCACCATCCCAAATTTCGCTGACATCTCCCGCAACACCGACGACGCAGCCGCTGCCACCAACAAGGCAGCTGCCGCGGAAGCTGGTGAAGTGTGGACCATTCCAGAGGGCATCGATGTCAAGCGCGTCTACGATCGCGCTGACCGCGACGCCGCTGCTGCCGAGGGCCACCCGGTAGATTCTTTCCCGGGTATCGCCCCATTCATGCGCGGGCCGTACCCGACCATGTACACCAACCAACCGTGGACTATTCGCCAGTACGCTGGCTTCTCCACCGCAGCTGAGTCCAATGCCTTCTACCGCCGCAACCTCGCGGCCGGCCAGAAGGGCCTTTCGGTCGCTTTCGACCTGGCTACCCACCGTGGCTACGACTCGGACAACCCGCGTGTGTCCGGCGACGTCGGTATGGCCGGCGTGGCAATTGACTCGATTTACGACATGCGTGAGCTCTTCCAGGGCATTGACCTGGGCGGCGTCTCGGTGTCTATGACCATGAACGGCGCTGTGCTGCCGATTCTGGCCTTCTACATTGTCACCGCTGAAGAGCAGGGCGTTTCGACCGAGCAGCTGCGCGGTACGATCCAGAACGACATTCTCAAGGAGTTCATGGTTCGTAACACGTACATCTACCCGCCGAAGCCTTCGATGCGAATCATCTCCTCGATCTTCGAGTACACCTCGGCAAAGATGCCGAAGTTCAACTCGATTTCGATTTCCGGCTACCACATTCAGGAAGCGGGCGCGACGGCCGACCTTGAGCTCGCTTACACGCTTGCCGACGGCATCGAGTACCTGCGGGCCGGTATTGACGCTGGCCTGGAAGTTGATAAGTTCGCTCCGCGTCTGTCCTTCTTCTGGGGCATCTCGATGAACACCTTCACCGAGATCGCCAAGCTGCGTGCAGGCCGCATCCTCTGGTCCGAGCTGGTTGGCAAGTTTGGCCCGAAGAACCCGAAGTCCCAGTCCCTGCGTACTCACTCGCAGACCTCTGGTTGGTCGCTGACCGCTCAGGATGTCTACAACAACGTCGCGCGTACTGCTGTTGAGGCTATGGCCGCAACACAGGGCCACACCCAGTCGCTGCACACCAACGCACTGGACGAGGCTCTGGCACTGCCGACTGACTTCTCAGCCCGTATTGCTCGTAACACTCAGCTGCTGCTTCAGCAGGAGTCCAACACCACGCGTCCGGTTGATCCGTGGGCTGGTTCCTACTACATCGAGTGGCTGACTAATGAGCTGGTCAAGCGTGCACGCCAGCACATCGACGAGGTCGAAGAGGCCGGCGGTATGGCACAGGCCACCATCGAGGGCATTCCGAAGCTGCGTATTGAAGAGGCTGCAGCTCGTACGCAGGCCCGTATTGACTCGGGTCGTCAGGCTCTCATCGGCGTGAATAAGTACCAGGTCGAAGAGGACGAGGCCATCGAGGTTCTCAAGGTTGAGAACTCCCGCGTGCGCCAGGAGCAGATTGACAAGCTGGCTCGCCTGCGCGCCGAGCGCGACGAGGAAGAGGTTCAGAAGGCACTGGCCGCTCTGACCGACGCTTGCCGTAACCCGGGTGAACCGGGGGACCTGGACAAGAACCTTTTGAAGCTCGCTGTCGACTGTGCTCGCGCCATGGCCTCCATCGGTGAAATCTCCGACGCCATGGAAGAGGTCTTTGGCCGCCATCAGGCCGAGATCCGTACTCTCTCCGGCGTCTACAAGGACGAAGTTGGCAAGGAGGGAGCCGTGTCCAACGTCTCCAAGGCCATCGCCATGGCCGATAAGTTCGAAGAGCAGGAAGGTCGCCGTCCCCGTATCTTCCTGGCCAAGATGGGCCAGGATGGTCACGACCGTGGCCAGAAGGTCATCGCGTCCGCCTACGCGGACCTCGGCATGGACGTTGACGTGGGACCGCTGTTCCAAACTCCGGAGGAGGCCGCCAAGTCGGCAGTCGACTCGGATGTCCACGTCGTCGGTGTTTCTTCGCTGGCCGCCGGACACCTGACGCTCGTTCCTGCCCTGCGCGATGAGCTGGCAAAACTGGGTCGTGAGGACATCATGATTGTTGTCGGTGGTGTTATCCCACCGGGCGACTTCCAGGAACTCTACGATGCCGGCGCCGCGGCTATTTACCCGCCGGGCACTGTCATCGCTGATTCGGCAATCGACATGATGACCAAGCTCTCTAACGAGCTGGGCCTCGACCTTGCCGTTGACGAAGAGTCCTAAATAACTACCGCATCCGCGCTGGGCTGACTGTTCAGCTCAGCGCGTTGTCGGAATTGAGAAGTAGCGATGAACGAGTATCTTGAAGAAAACCTGGGCACCCTCGTCACTACCGCTGGCACGGTCGTTGAGGGAAAGACCGCTGTAGCCCCCGAAGTCGTCCGCCGTGCGCGACGACGGATTGATGTCGACGACCTCTTTGAGGGCGTGCGGGCTGGAAACCGCACTAAGTTGGCTCGGGCAATCACGCTGCTGGAGTCGACTGCTCCAGCGCATAAGGTGCTGGCTCAGGAACTACTGGTGAAGTTGCTGCCATTTTCCGGCAAGGCCATGCGCGTCGGACTTACCGGCGTCCCCGGCGTCGGTAAATCAACCACGATTGAAACCCTCGGGCTAAAGCTGATCGAGGAAGGCCACCGCGTTGCGGTGCTGGCCATCGACCCGTCGTCGACGAAGTCCGGTGGCTCGATTCTGGGCGACAAGACCCGTATGTCCCGGCTCTCGGCCGCGGATGAGGCCTTCATCCGTCCGTCGCCCTCTGCGGGCACGCTCGGTGGTGTCGCCAAGGCAACGCGTGAGGCCATGGTGGTGCTCGAGGCCGCAGGCTACGACATTGTCATCGTCGAAACTGTCGGCGTCGGCCAGTCCGAGGTCGCGGTGGCCCAGATGGTGGATACGTTTGCGTTTCTGGCACTCGCCGGCGCCGGTGACCAACTCCAGGGCATCAAGAAGGGTGTGCTGGAGATGGCCGACGTGATTTCTATCAACAAGGCGGATGGTAAGAACTTGCGTCCGGCAAAGCGCGCTGCGCGTGATCTGATGACGGCCATGAAGATGGTTCGCTCCTCAGACCAAGTCTGGACGCCACCGGTACTGACTATGTCGGCATTGGAGGACGACGGCATCGACAAGTTCTGGCAGGCCATCGAGGACCATGTCGCGGCTATGCACGAGAATCATCTCTTTGATGAAAACCGCGCTAACCAGCAGATTAAGTGGATGTGGTCCATGGTGCACGAAACGCTCTTGCAGCGGCTCAACACCAATGAGGCTGTGCAGACAGAGAGCACCCTGGTGGAAAAACAACTCCGCTCGGGGCAGCTGACACCGACGCTCGCCGCCCAGCGCATCATGGAGGCATTTGACCAGGGAAGGGCATCGAACCCCGGGCTCGCCAACTAGGTTCTGAAGGGCGCGGGGTTTCGTCGTAAAGCGAGTAAAGCGAGCGTATCCGTGTGCGCCTACTGACCGCGGTGATGGGGCGGATCGCTGTAGAGCGTGTGTTCGGCGAAGTGGAGAGCGTTGACCACGAGGTTGGTGAGGTGCTCGTCGGGCTGAGAGTAGAAGCTAGACGTGCCCTCCTTGCGGGTCTGCACCATATTGGCCATGCGCAACTTCGCCAGGTGCTGAGAAATCGCGGGGACGGGGCGATCGAGCGTACTAGCGATCGCGGTGACGGTCATCTCCCCGTCACGAAGGAGCGACAGGATGGAGAGACGCGTCTTGTCTGCCATCAACTTCAGTACGCTAGTGGCAACGTCGAGCTCGGTGCTCGTAGGAGCCTTCTCAGTCATTTGGAGGGGTTAGTCCTTTCGAAGTCGACATGCCAAACGCTTACTATGTTCAATAAGTTGAACATTACTACGTATTGATACCAGTATTCAATTTCAGATGTCACATTAGGCTGTCACGAAAAAAGGAGAGTGCACCTAAGGGGCAGCGACCAAAGGTACTGAAAAATCCTTCAGTAATATCATCTGCATGGATTGGTTGATGGGTACCTTCCCGTGGCTGGTGGAGGACTTAACGTGGTGGCAAGTACTGTTTTTCGCACTCGACTACACGATTAAGTTCATCGCGATTGGATGGGTACCGGAAAACCGAAGCCCATCGGCTTCGACGGCGTGGCTGCTGCTGATTCTGCTGATTCCATTTATCGGCCTACCTCTGTTCCTCTTCCTGGGCTCGCAGCAGATTACGGGCCGTCGGCATGAGGTACAGGCACTGGCACAGGAGCTCATTGCGGAACGTACCGAGCATCTGCCCGACGTACCGGACGATGCCGAGATAGAAGATGACGTTGTCAACGTATTCAAGCTCTCGCGCCAGCTCACGGGAATGCCGGCAATTGCCAGCGCGGAAAAGGGACTTTTCACCGAATTCGACGCCTCCATTGACCGCATGATTGAGACCATCGATGCGGCCCAGAAATCAATCCACGTGCAGTCCTACATCTTTGCACTGGATTCCAGCACGGAGCCTTTCATACAGGCTCTTGAACGCGCGCACGACAGGGGACTAGAGGTCAAGGTACTGGTCGATCCAATTGGTTCGTGGAAGTACCCCGGCTACTACAAGCTGAAAAGGCGCCTGGACCAGGCTAAAATCTCCTGGCACCCGATGCTGCCCGTGAGCTTGCTGAAGCTCACCTGGCGCCGCCTGGATCTGCGTAATCACCGCAAGCTCGTAGTTGTTGACGGCGACATTGTATTCATGGGCTCGCAGAATTTGATTGAGCCCGAATATCAGAAGAAAAAGAACCATAAGATCGGCCGTCGCTGGGTGGACACGTGGATTGAGCTCGAGGGCGATATTGCGCTGGCCTTCGACGCAATTTTCGCGGTTGATTGGACCAGCGAGCTATACAAGACCCCAGACGCCACCAGGGACTATTCACTCCACAACACCGAAGTCAACGACAACTACAACGTTGTCCAGGTGCTGCCGTCGGGCCCGGGCTTCAGCACGGAGCCGAACCTGCGCGTCTTCAATAACATGATCTACCAGGCGCACAAGCGGATCATCGCCGTCAGCCCGTACTTCGTCCCCGACGAATCCATGCTCATGGCGCTGACCTCCGCCGCATATGGAGGCATCGACGTCCAACTCTACGTCAACGAAGAGTCCGATCAGTTCATGGTCGGCCACGCGCAGCAGTCCTACTACCAGGCACTGCTAACCGCTGGTGTGAAGATTTACCGCTATCCGGCACCTGCGGTCCTGCACTCCAAGTTCATGGTTATCGACGACCGCATGGCCATGTTCGGCTCCTCCAATCTGGATATGCGCTCGTTCGGCCTCAACTACGAGATCACGCTTCTTTCCGCCGCCGGTTCCATCGTGGACAAACTGATCACGCTTGCCGACGAGTACCGCGACAAATCTTTCCTGCTCACCCAGGAGGAATGGAATGACAGGCCCCTTCGCCAGCGCTACCTGGACTCTGTTTTCCGCTTGACCTCGGCGCTGCAATAGGGCAGTCCCATTGGTCCGACAGACAAAGCAAAAATCCCGAGAGCTGCACTAATTGCAGTTTCTCGGGATTTATCTTGTGTCCGGAGGGGGACTTGAACCCCCACGCCCGTTAATAGGGCACTAGCACCTCAAGCTAGCGCGTCTGCCATTCCGCCACCCGGACCGGGTAGGAAGCACTTCCGTGCTGACCTGTGATACTGTATCCCGACTACATAATGAAACACAAATTGGCAGGTCAGCGGGGCATTAGCGCGCCAAACCTGGGTGTAATTACATCAGCGGTGTTAGCCCCGCATCCGCCTTGGATTCGCACTGAGAATCAGGCCCTGCAGATAGGGAGTCTTGTGAAGTCCCTGCAGCGCGCTCATAAAGTAGGCAAACTGGTAGTTATGACTACGAATTCCAACGACACCGCAAACGACACTGCAAATGCTCCGGTTTTCCCGGGCCCAGATCCGTACGCACCGCTGAAGGATTTGCCAACCTTCGAGCTGTCCTCGCCAGATATCAAGGACGGCGTGAAGATTGCAGATGAATTCCGCGCTCCGTCGAATGTTTCCCCACAACTGGATTGGGCAAATCTGCCGGAGGGCACTAAATCCATTGCCGTGACCTGCTTCGATCCGGATGCTCCGACCGCTTCGGGCTTCTGGCACTGGGCTGTCTTCAACATTCCAGCGACCGAAAAGGGTCTGCCACAGGGAGCTGGCTCCGAAGACGGCTCTAAGCTGCCAGAAGGCGCTATCCAGCTTGTCGGCGACTCGGGCATGCGTGGTCACTACGGAGCTAACCCACCAGCGCAGCATGCCCCACACCGTTACATGTATGCGGTGCACGCGGTCGACGTGGAGAAGCTTGAAGTTCCGGAAGATGCGACGCCGACCGTGCTTGGCTTCAACCTGTACTTCCACTCGATTGCGCGTGCCATTATCACGCCGTGGTGGGAGAACGTCGGGGAGTAGGGATACGGCGCCCACACGGGCAACTCAACCGACCGGGCACGCTACTCATACAGAAAACCCCGGGGCCAGCGCCTTCATGGCCGCAGGACCCGGGGTCACGTGTTTATTTTTGGGTTAGGAAGCCTCAACCGCTTTCAGCAGTTAACCACGCCACGGCAGACCACAGCCGACAGCCTCCGAAATGGAATAGAAGCCCTGAGCTCGAATCTGGCGAGCCAACCCTTGGTGGATGTCACGAATCCAGTCTGGACCGCCATAAATCAACGGTGTGTAGCCCTGCAGTAGGGATGCGCCGTTGGCAATCCGCTCCCACGCCTGCTCAGCAGTTTCAATGCCGCCGACGCTGATGAGAACTAGTTTGTCTCCGACGCGCTCGTGCAGCAGCTTCAGCACCTCTAGTGACCGAGCTGCCACAGGAGCACCCGAGACTCCACCGGCCCCCATCTCCGCGACCTCATCCGCGGGCGTACGCAGACCCTCACGAGAAATGGTGGTGTTGGTAGCCACAATGCCTGCCAGCCCCAGGTCAACAGCCAGGTCAGCAACTGCGATGACATCATCGTCGGAGAGATCAGGAGCAATCTTGACCAGCACCGGCGAGTCGGTCTCCTCAGTCACCGCTGCCAGAATCGGGCGCAGTGACTCCACCGCCTGAAGGTCGCGCAGACCCGGCGTGTTCGGTGAGGAGACGTTAACAACAACGTAGTCCGCCAAGCCGCCGAGCTGGCTAGCCGATTCTCGATAGTCATCGACGGCCTCTTCCAGCGGAGTCACCTTGGTCTTACCAATGTTGATACCAATCACGTCGTCACTGCGACGCGCCCGCAAGTTCTCCGCTACAGCAGCGGCGCCGGGGTTGTTGAAACCCATACGGTTCAAAATGGCGCGATCTTCCTTCAGACGGAACAGACGCGGGCGATCATTGCCCGGCTGCGGCTTGGCAGTCACGGTTCCCAGTTCCGCGTAGCCAAAACCAATTGGCCCCCAGCAATCCGGGGCAATAGCAGCCTTGTCGAAGCCCGCGGCGAGCCCCAGCGGACGCGGGAAGTCCACACCGAACACGGTTTGACGCAGCACAGCATCGTCAACAACGAGTAACTTGCTCACCGCCCGCTGTAGACTCTCCGACTTCTGCAGCCCCTTCAGGGTCTTCGAGATGGCCTCGTGAATCTGCTCCGGTGGGACCTGGAACATTGCCTTTAGCGCGAGTTGATAGGACTTGGCGCGAAGTTTCGAAGGCATCTACTTAGTCTCTCCCTCGGAGTCGTCTGCTCCCTTGGTGTCACCTGCACCGGTCGGTAGTTTATCGGCTGGTTCCCGAACCGACATCTCCTCACGAATCTTCTCTGCATCCTGCTTGAAATCAGCAATTGCCTTATCGACGTCCGCGGAGTCAAAAATCTGGGCCCCGTCACCGGTAGCCGAGAAGACGCCAATCTGGCCATCCTCGGTGGCAACAATCGACTGTGGATCTGCAACCGTGTTGATGTCCGCGACCTTGACTGGGGTACCCGAGCTGATGTCGTAGCCCGTGAGCTTGTTCACCTTCGTCGAAGTCACCCAGACAATTCCGCGCGATTCATCGACCGCTACCGCCCACGGAGCCTCCGGGGCCGGAGCTGCCTGGTGGAGGCGAATGACGTCAGTGGCAGTGTAAATAAGAAGCTGGTTGCCCTTGGTGTCTGCGGCAGCAATGACATGATCACCGGAAGCTACCTTGCCGACGCCGATGCCCGCACGCAGCGCAGAGCCAGCGCGAGACTCATCGAGCTTGAGCTCATGCACCGAAGTCTCCGGACGGTTGACCTCTAACAGCTTGACGTCCGCGTCATTGTCCGCTTTGGGAATCTCAACGAGCTGCGAACCGTTATTGGCAGCCTTGAAATCACTGGCCAACTCGCCATCAGCGCCGAACACATCGACGACATTGCTATCCGCATGGGCACCGATGATGCGACCGCCTTCCAGGCCAACTGCGGCGGAGTAGTTGGTGCCACGGCCGACAACGGCCGTTTCCGTAGCCTGGTCAGTAATGACGTGGATGCCATCTTCACACGGCAGCAGAGCGTTAGGGCCGCCCGGCGCGAGCTCACCACACTTCGCGTCCAGCTTCATTGATCGCTCAATTGGGTTATTCAGCGGACCGGCAAAGATCTTGTCCCCGGCCTTCAGGACAACTCGGTCGCCGACCAACACGGCATCGGTAACGTCCTCATCAATCTTCTTGGCTCTACCGATAGCAGTATCGGGAGCAGCGGGTGAAGCGGCCGGCACTGGCGTGGCGTTGCCCATTCCGGCATCGATGTCTCCTTCCACATCGGAGGAGCACCCTGCCAGGACCACTGCGCTAGCGGAAAGCCCCGCTAGAAGGGAGGTTATGACACGTCGACGACTGTTTTCACTCACGCTATAGAAACTACCACCCCGGCCTGATTACTTTGTGGACGCCTCCAGCCGTGGGAGGCTCTCGCATTCGTTGTGCCTTATAAGTCTTTATAAGAATGCGGTTACTGATTACAGCGTGACGTCGTCAAGCGCGTTGCAAATCTGCGGTGGCAGCGTGAGTTGTTCGGCGGTGAGGTTTTCGCGTAGCTGAGCGCGGTCTCGAGCGCCAACGAGGATCGAGGTGACGCCCGGCCGATCGCGTGCCCAGGAAATCGCTGCGACGGCAGCACTGACGCCGAGCCCCTTGGCTGCGGTGGTCAGAGCACCTGCGACCGTGACGCCGCGTGTGTCGAGGTAGTCCTGTACCTCTGCGTCCGCGTGTTCGGAAGCAGCGCGGGAGTCCTCGGGAATGATGTGCTGGTATTTGGCGGTCAAAACGCCTTGGGCCAGTGGGGCGCCACCGATAAAGCCGAGCCCCAAATGCTCACAGGCGGGCAGTAGTTCAGCCTCAGGGCTTCGCTGGAGCAGCGAGTACTCATGCTGTGCGAACACCGGAGCGATTCGATCCGCGGCGGCATGCGTCACCGCCGCCTGCCAACCGCTGTATCCACGCACTCCGGCGTAACGTACTTTCCCCGTGAGCACAGCCCATTCCAGGGTATCGGCGACCTCTTCCGGTGGGGTCAGCCCATCCCAGTAGCCGGGCGACCACAGATCAATGTGTTCGACGCCGAGGCGTGCGAGCGTATCGTCGAGGTCCTTTTGCAGTGTCTTACGCGAGCAGTCCACGCGCCTGCCGACGGGCCGCTCGGGGTGTATGCCAGATGCGACCGAGAGCACCAATTCGTCGGCGACACCGCGCTTTGCGATGACTGCACCCAGCATGTCGGCAACAGTGTCGCCGCCGTGGAGTGGGGAAGCGTCGACAAGGTTGCCTCCGGCGTCGAGGAAGTCCGTCAGGATGCGTCCGGCTTCGTCTTGCCTGGTACCCGCACCCCAGGTGGCCGTACCCAGCCCCAAGGCGGAGACGCGTAAACCGCTGTTGCCCAGAATTCGTTGTTGCACGATTTTTACTTTAGGACACCCGTGTGCGGTCGCGGGAAAAGTTCCGCGGGAGAGGTCTCGCTATCGCCGCACCGAAACCTCGCTATAGCCACAACACAAACCGGACGAGTAGCCTATACACCCGTGACTATCATGACGACACTAAGCGCCTCAGCGGATACTGCTGCCGATACCGCCGGCACCGGCATGACCTGGGCGCAGACGATCATCCTGTCCGTAGTGCAAGGTTTGACGGAATTTCTCCCGGTGAGTTCCTCGGGGCACCTTCGGATTGTCTCCGAGCTGCTGTGGGGCCAGGACGCCGGCGCATCCTTCACCGCTGTGGTGCAGCTTGGTACCGAATTGGCTGTGTTGGTGTTCTTCGCTAAGGACATCTGGCAGATCCTCACTGGCTGGTTTGCCGGTCTGTTCAATAAGGAAGCCCGCGGTTTCAACTACCGCATGGGGTGGATGGTGATTGTCGGCACGCTGCCGATTGCCATCATCGGCGTGCTGGGGAAGGACCTCATCCGCGATAACCTGCGCAATCTCTGGATTACAGCCGCTGTGTTGGTGCTTTTCTCCTTTGTCTTTATCGCCGCAGAGAAGTTCGGCCGTCGTGAGCGCAACTATGAAGAGCTGACCATGCGAGATGCCATCGTCATGGGTTTCGCGCAGTGCCTGGCGCTCATTCCGGGTGTGTCGCGCTCGGGCGGTACGGTGTCTGCCGGCCTGTTCTTGCACTTGGACCGAGAGGTTGCAACGCGCTTTTCCTTCCTGCTGGCTATCCCCGCTGTTTTCGCTGCTGGAATTTTTTCGCTTCCAGACGCGTTTGACCCTGCGGCGGGACAGGCCGCTAGTGGTGCGCAATTGGCCATCGGTACGCTGATTGCCTTCGTCGTCGGCTATGCGTCTATCGCATGGCTGCTGAAGTTTGTGTCGAACCACTCCTTCGCTTGGTTCGCCGCGTACCGCATCCCGGTCGGTTTGATTGTTATGGTGTTGCTCGGCTTCGGCACGATCAACGCTGTTTAGTGAGGTAGTGAGTATTTAATGCATTCGTGGCCCCAACCACAGGTTCCCAGTCTCGGCGATGCGCGTTTCGATGTGTTCAACCGCGCCAGCAATACAGGTAAGGCGCATTCGCTTGACGACGAAAACTCAACATCGGTACCCCTACGCCTCTACGACACCGCGGATCAGAAGGTCTCCCAGGTGGAAGCGGGACCGGAGGCGACCATGTACGTGTGTGGCATCACACCCTATGACGCCACGCACCTGGGGCACGCAGCAACCTACCTCACCTTTGATCTGATTTACCGTCAGCTGCTGGACAATGGACACTCGGTGCATTACGTGCAGAACATCACCGATGTCGATGACCCGTTGTTCGAACGTGCGGAGCGCGATGGGGTGGACTGGCGCGAGCTGGGCACCTCGCAGATTGATTTGTTTCGCTCGGATATGGAAAACCTGTCGGTGATTCCACCGCGCGACTATATCGGCGCCATTGAGTCCGTGGGCGAGGTCGTGGAAATGGTCGAGAAGCTGCTGGAGAATGGCTCAGCCTACCAGCTCACCGATGACGAGTACCCGGATGTGTACTTCCGCAAGACTGCCACTGAGAACTTTGGTTACGAGTCCAATTACTCGGCAGAGCAGATGGCGGAGTTCTTTGCGGAGCGCGGTGGCGACCCGGATCGCCCGGGCAAGGAGGACCCACTGGACGCGCTGGTGTGGCGTGCCGCTCGCCCCGGGGAGCCAAGCTGGGAGGCTCCTTTTGGTGCGGGCCGGCCGGGTTGGCACATTGAGTGCTCGGCGATTGCCACCAACCGCCTGGGGAAGAGCTTCGACATTCAGGGCGGTGGCTCGGATCTCGCGTTCCCGCACCACGAGTTCTCGGCGGCTCACGCTGAAGCCGCTACTGGCTGTGCACGTATGGCGCGCCATTATGTTCACGCTGGCATGATTGCGCTCGATGGCGTGAAGATGTCCAAGTCGCTGGGCAACCTGGTGTTTGTCTCTAAGCTGGTGGCCGCCGGCGTGGATCCGAGTGCGATTCGTATTGGCGTGTTCGCCAGCCATTACCGCTCTGATCGCGATTGGTCGGACGAGGTGCTGGAGGCGGCCAAGGCACGTCTCGAGACCTGGCGTGCGGCTTGCGCAGCTACTGGGACCGCCACCGATGAGAAGGCTGTGAGCGCGGCAGCGGCACTGGTTGCCGATGTGCGCGCAAGCCTGGCCAATGACTTGGATACGCCGGCTGCGCTGGACGCTATCGATGCCTGGGCTGCGGAGTGGTCCTCGGCTACCGGCAACAAGGCAGAAGCTGGCGGAGCAGAAGAGGCCGCAGAAGCTGGCACAGTAACTGGCGCAGCGGGTGCCGGAGAGTTCGTTGCCACCGCGCTGGACGCGCTGCTTGGCGTTAAACTTTGATCATGAGCAACTCAGACATGTCTGCAGTCGAAGTAACGAAAGAGAACATCGATAAACTAGTTGCCGATTTGCGCATGTTTGCCACCGGCAGCTACCTGCAGCCCGAGGAACGCGAGTTCTGGGAGCCACTTTTTGACGAAGCGGTAGCCGACCAGGTCGGGGAAGTTCTCCGTGAGGCCGCCGCTGGTATTGATCAGGCGGCGGAGCTGGCCGTCGATAAGCGAGAAGAAGCCGCGACGCAGGCGGTAGAGAACTGCCTACAGCGCGTGGCTGCGATTGAGCATGAGCACGGCGGCTCGATTTTTGACGAGGAGCTCGACGAGATTCTCGCCATTATCAATTCCGCAACGAAGGCTGTCGGCTTGGACCTGCCTTCGGTGAAGGCGGAAAGCTACTTCGAGATGGAATAACCAGCCCGATTATCGGCGCGGTTATGAAAGTAGACTAAGGTGTCTACTTATGACTGATCGCCACTCTTCCGAGTTCCTCACCGCACTGCACAGCCGTGTACTCATTGGCGACGGCGCCATGGGTACCCAGCTGCAGTCTTTTGACCTCGACGTTGACGCGGACTTCCTCGGCTACGAGGGCTGTAATGAGATTCTCAATGACACTCGTCCCGACATTATCGAGACGATTCATCGACGCTATTTCGAGGCCGGCGCCGACCTGGTCGAAACCAATACCTTCGGCTGTAACTTCCCAAACCTCGCGGATTACGACATCGAAGACCGTATCCAGGAACTAGCGCACAAGGGCACCGCAATCGCCCGGAAGGTCGCTGACGAAATGGGGCCGGGGCGCGAGGGCATGCGACGCTTTGTCCTCGGTTCGCTGGGCCCGGGCACGAAGCTGCCGTCTTTGGGGCACGCTCCGTACGCTCAGCTTCGCGACGCTTACACGGAGGCCGGACTCGGCATGATTTCCGGTGGCGCGGACGCGTTTTTGATTGAAACCTGTCAGGACTTGCTGCAGGTAAAGGCGGCCGTCAACGGTGTCAAGGCCGCCATGCATCAGACTGAGAAGAAGATTCCGATCGTCGTCCACGTGACTGTCGAGACCACAGGCACCATGCTGATGGGCTCGGAGATTGGTGCAGCCCTGGCAGCGCTGCAGCCGCTGGGTATCGACATGATTGGTCTGAACTGTGCAACGGGTCCGGACGAGATGAGCGAGCACCTGCGCTACCTGTCCAACTTCGCTTCCATCCCGGTATCGGTGATGCCGAATGCGGGTCTACCAGTGCTGGGTAAGAACGGTGCGACCTATCCACTGACCGCCCCAGAGCTGGCCACTGCGCTGCGCGGATTTGTTGAAGAGTTTGGCCTGGCGATGGTCGGTGGCTGCTGTGGTACTACACCGGAGCATGTTTCCGCTGTTCGCGATGCTATTACCGGTGCTGGCGCCTACGCTGAGCAGGGCCCAGCCGTTAAGGCAGCGCGCCCCTCGACGGACCCGGATGCGAAGCCCATCGATGAGGTCGCTTCTCTGTACTCGGCAACCCCGCTGACGCAGACGACCGGCATCACCATGATTGGTGAGCGCACCAACGCCAACGGTTCTAAGGCTTTCCGCGAGGCCATGCTGGCCGGTGATTGGGAGAAGTGCCTTAACACCGCCCGAGGTCAGGTCACTGATGGCGCACACATGATTGACCTGTGTGTCGACTACGTGGGGCGCGACGGTCGCGATGACATGGCAACCCTGGCATCTCAAATCGCCACCTCGGTGACGTTGCCGGTCATGCTGGACTCCACGGAACCGGAAGTTCTTAAGACGGGCCTGGAGCACCTCGGTGGTCGCTGTGCGGTCAACTCTGTGAACTTTGAAGACGGCGATGGCCCTGAGTCGCGCTACCAGCGTATTATGCGCCAGGTTGTTGAGCACGGTGCTGCCGTGGTCGCTTTGACTATCGACGAAGACGGTCAGGCACGTACGAAGGATAAGAAGGTTGCGATTGCCGAGCGCCTCATCGCCGACATCACCGGCACTTGGGGACTGCGCGAGCAGGACATTATTGTCGACTGTCTGACTTTCCCGATTTCCACTGGGCAGGAGGAAACTCGCCGCGACGGCATCGAAACCATCGAAGCCATCCGCGAACTTAAGCGTCGCCACCCGAACGTGCACACCACGCTCGGCCTGTCCAACATCTCCTTCGGTCTGAACCCGGCGGCTCGCCAGGTACTCAACTCGGTGTTCCTCAACGAGTGCATCGAGGCCGGCTTGGACTCCGCCATTGCCCACAGCTCCAAGATCTTGCCGATGAACAAGATCGACGACAAACAGCGCGAAGTCGCTCTCGATATGGTCTACGACCGCCGTCGTGAAGCGGGACATCCTGACGGGGAGTACGACCCACTGCAGGTCTTCATGGAGCTCTTCGAAGGAGTCTCCGCCGCTGACGCTAAGGACGCCCGGGCCGAGAAGCTCGCCGCCATGCCGCTGTTCGACCGCCTGGCGCAGCGCATCATCGACGGCGAGCGCACAGGTATCGAAGCCGACCTCGACGAGGGCATGAAGGAAAAGGAACCGCTGGCGATTGTCAACGAGGACCTGCTGCGCGGCATGCAGACTGTTGGTGACCTCTTCGGTTCCGGCCAGATGCAACTGCCATTCGTGCTGCAGTCGGCCGAGACAATGAAAGCCGCGGTGGGCTACCTTGAGAGCTTCATGGATGCCGAGGACGCCACGGGATCCAAGGGCTCGATTGTGCTGGCCACGGTGAAGGGCGATGTCCACGACATCGGCAAGAACCTGGTGGAGATTATTCTCTCCAACAACGGCTACACCGTCCATAACCTGGGCATTAAGCAGCCGATTGCCACGATTCTGTCTGCCGCCAAGGAACTGGATGTCGATGCCATCGGCATGTCCGGCCTGCTGGTGAAGTCCACTGTGGTGATGAAGGACAACCTGCTGGAGATTAACTCCGCCGGCGACGCCACCCGATTCCCGGTGCTGCTCGGCGGTGCCGCGCTCACGCGCAGCTACGTCGAGGACGACCTGTCCGAGCTCTACCACGGTGATGTCTACTACGGCAGGGATGCCTTCGAGGGACTGCGCATCATGGACGAGCTGATGTTAGCAAAGAAGGGTCTGGCTCCGGACGAGAATTCGCCTGAAGCCATCGCCGCCCGCGAGAAGAAGGAAGCTCGTCGAGCTCGCCGGGAGCGCTCCAAGCGCATCGCCGCGCAGCGCGCCGCCAAGGCTGCCGCCGAAGCCCCCGAGGTGCCGGAGCGTTCCGACGTCGCCAGCGATGTCCCTGTTGCAACACCGCCGTTCTGGGGAACCCGCATCGTCAAGGGTCTGCCTCTCGACGACTACCTGACCACCCTCGATGAACGCGCCCTGTTCATGGGACAGTGGGGTCTGCGTGGCACCCGTGGCAATGAGGGCCCGAGCTACGAGGAGCTGGTCGAATCCGACGGTCGTCCACGCTTCCGCGCATGGCTGCAGCGCCTGCGTGCGGAAAACATTCTCCAGCATGCGGCTGTGGTCTACGGCTACTTCCCGGCAGTTTCTGAGGGCGATACCGTGCATGTACTGCCGCTGCCTGCAGAAGGGGAGCAGCCTGACCCCACAGCGGAGCCAGTGGTGTCGTGGACCTTCCCGCGCCAGCAGCGCGGTCGCTTCCTGTGTATTGCTGACTTCATCCGCTCGCGCGAAGATGCCATCGCTACGGGGCAGACCGACGTCATGCCGTTCCAGCTGGTGACCATGGGACAGCCCATCGCTGACTTCGCCAACGATATTTACGCCAAGAACGAATACCGCGACTACCTGGAGGTTCACGGTATCGGTGTGCAGCTCACCGAGGCGCTGGCCGAGTACTGGCACCAGCGCATTCGCTCCGAGCTCGCGTTCTCCGACGGCACAAGTGTTGGCGCGGAAGACTCCGACGATACCCAGGACTTCTTTGACCTGAAGTACCGTGGCGCTCGTTACTCCTTCGGCTATGGTTCCTGCCCGGATCTGACCTTCCGTCAGGGCATGATTGACCTGCTGCAGCCGGAGCGCATCGGCGTGGAACTCTCTGAGGAGCTCCAGCTGCACCCAGAGCAGTCCACCGATGCGTTCGTGCTCTACCACCCGGAAGCGAAGTACTTCAACGTGTAGCTTCGCGTTATCCTTGCGGTCGCACCAGCAAGGTCTGCATGCTGCGGCCAATGGGGCCGTGCACATCGTAGAGCTCGCCCGCAGTCATGCCGATTCCGTCCGGACCAATGGAACCGCGGGCGGCGATGCCAACCCAGCCGCCGTCTTCCGGCTGCGACTCCGATTCCGCCGACTGCTCCGATGGGCCAAGCTGGGGGAGTCGGTGCAGGTGAACCACTAAGTCGGTATTCATAAACGCCCACTGATGCGGGCTCAGCGTGGCTCCGACACCGTTGGCGGTATCAGCTACCTGCATGACTCGCTCCACCGCAGTCGGCTCCTCCCCGAGCACGATTGGGTATGTCGCGCGAACCCAGTGAATCTGCGTCTCGGCCAGCTCTTCCGTCGCACCTGCGCGGGCTTCAATCGATTCGATGTATCCGCCACTCCAGTCGTCGGTAAGCGGAATGTACTCGGCGCTGCATTCCTCAGGCCCGGGCACCTGCTTGTCGAATGCACGCTCAATATCCCGCGTATCCGCAGTGGCCATCATCCACGCGGACGCGGTGGCAACGGGCCGCCAGGCACCCTTGACGTCGGCAAGCAATTCGGCTTCGACCTTGGCGATCTGCCGCCCCGGGCGCGAGACCCATGACCGCGCGCGCAGCTCCGTGTACGGTACAGCCGACAACAGATCCACGGCGATGCGAGTAATACGCATTCTCTCGCTTTCCAGGCGCCTGCGCTCCAACATGCGTGTCAGCAGCGCCGACGGTGGCGCACCGTGCTGAAACGGCCCCCACGCCCCGTAAGTGAAGCTGGTGGGCATGAAGCGCTCGTAGCTGAGCTCGCCTTCGGTGACCGCGCCGAGCGGTATAAAGTACGCCTCGGGCTGGTCGATTGCCTGGGCGAGTGAATCTTCAGTGGTTGTCATAGCGAGTCGATGCCTTTCATTCGCGCGGGGACACGTTCATGCGGTGGTTGCATGCAGCACCGCGACATACTTTCCTTTCTAAAACTCTAAACCCAAATCCGGCGGCTTTGCTGACATAATCGCCAAATGCTTGTTTGCCTGGCATAGTCGCATGGTGTGAAAGCAATTTTGTGGGACATGGACGGCAGCCTCATCAACACGGAACCCCTGTGGGAGATTGCCACGTACGACCTCTCGGAATTCGTAGGCCGTCGCCTGACTCCGGAGTTGCGCATGCAGTGCGTCGGCAACACGCTCTGGGACACGCTGTCGATTTGTGCTGATCATGCGGGACGCACGCTTGACGACGAGCTGTTTTCCTCGGGCTCCCAATTCGTCGAAAACCGCTTCACAGAATTGGTTCTAGAGCATGGGGTGGAGTGGCGCCCGGGTGTGCCGGAGATTTTGGACCAGGCCCGAGCTGTTGACATTCCGGTGGTGTTGGTGACCAATACTCGCCGACACGTGGCGCAACCCTGCATTGATGTCATGGGGGAGCAGCACTTCGCGGCAACAGTGTGTAGCGATGAGGTGGCCAACGGCAAGCCGGCACCGGATCCGTACTTGCGTGGCGCAGAGCTCGCCGGATTTGCGCCAGAGGACTGCCTGGCTATCGAAGACTCCTCAACGGGGGTGCGCTCTGCACTCACTGCGGGATGCACGGTGGTGTGGAATCCAATGCCGGATGTGAGCGTTTCGCAAGCTGATGTGAAGACGCTAGTACCCCCGGCGCGCTTCATTTCGGGCAATTTGGATACCTCGAATTTGGGCTTATTGCGGGCTGCTTTCGCGGGCGAGTAGACGACATGGAACAATAGACCAGGTGAAGAACTTTGATGACCTGTTTGCAGAGCTGAAGGAAAAAGCACAGTCGCGTCCCGAGGGATCGGGCACAGTCAAGGCACTAGACGCTGGTGTGCATTTCCAGGGCAAGAAAATTGTCGAAGAAGCCGGTGAGGTCTGGCTTGCAGCTGAGCACGAATCTGACGAAGCCCTCGCAGAGGAGATTTCGCAGCTGTTGTACTGGCTGCAGGTGGTCATGGTCGGTCGCGGGCTGAGCCCCGAGGATGTTTACAAGTACCTGTAGGAGAAATCAACACCATGCTGCGTATTGCCGTGCCCAACAAGGGATCGCTGTCCGAGGCGGCAGTCGAAATCCTGAAGGAAGCTGGTTACCCGGGTCGAGGCGACTCCAAGAGCCTGACCATCCACGACGAAGCCAACGACATTGAGTTTTTCTTCCTCCGCCCGAAGGATATTCCCATCTATGTTGGCAACGGTCATCTGGATTTGGGCATCACCGGCCGCGACCTGGCCGCTGACTCGCTGGCTCCGGTCGATGAGGTTCTGAATCTGGGCTTCGGCGCCTCGACTTTCCGCTACGCCGCCCCAGCCGATGAGGAGTGGACCGTAGAAGCTCTGGAGGGCAAGCGCATTGCCACCTCGTACCCGAATCTGGTGCGCGAAGACCTGAAGGCTCACGGCATTAACGCCACCGTCATTCGCCTTGATGGTGCAGTGGAGATTTCCATCCGCTTGGGAGTTGCCGACGTTATCGCCGACGTTGTCTCCACCGGCCGCACGCTGCGTAAGCAGGGGTTGAAGCCATTCGGCGATGTTTTGGTCAGCTCTGAGGCAGTTGTTGTCGGACGCAAGGGTGTGGAGGTCACCGAGGAGCAGCAGGTGTTCCTGCGTCGTATGACCGGCATTCTGCATGCCAAGACGTACTTGATGATTGACTACAACATCCGTGCGTCTGCGCTGGAAGAGGCATCCAAGCTCACCCCGGGTCTGTCTGGCCCGACCGTGTCGCCGCTGGCTAACGAAGATTGGGTAGCAGTTCGCGCGCTAGTCCCGAAGGCAGAGGCCAACCCGCTCATGGATGCCCTGGCGAAGATTGGTGCCGAGGCAATCTTGGCCTCGAATATCCGCATCGCGCGTATCTAGTGGAAGCTTGACCTGCTCGAGGGGTGAGGTGGGGGGGGAGGACCAACCATCTCGAGCGGGGACGCCACCTCGAGCGGGGGCACCATCTCACGCCGGGAGCTGTCCACTGCATTTTCACATCCACCTACCTCGACGTAGGTAGTAGGCTTAGCACTAAGCGTGCGCACGGCGTTAGCCGTACTGACATAGCCCCCTTATGCCGGAAAAGCGGCAGCTGCGCCAGCGCTGTAGTTTTGACGGTGTAACCAAGCAGCACCACGAATTGTGGTTCACACGAATTGTGGTTCATAAGACTGCGCCTACGAGAAGGGATCATGTCCATATGTCCGCAACGCGTACCGAGGTCGACTTGCTTGGATCGATGGAGGTTCCGGCAGAGGCTTACTACGGCATCCACACCCTGCGCGCAATCGACAACTACCAAATCTCAGGCAAGACCATCAACGATGTGCCCGAATTCATTCGTGGCATGGTGATGGTGAAGAAGGCCACGGCCATTGCCAACCAGCGCGTCCACACGCTGCCCAGCGATGTTGCAGACATCATCGTCGCCGCATGTGATGAAATCCTGGAAAAGGGACGCTGCATGGATCAGTTTCCAATCGATGTCTTCCAGGGTGGAGCTGGCACCAGTCTCAACATGAACACCAACGAGGTCATCGCTAACCTCGCTCTGGAACTGCTCGGTCTGGAAAAGGGCCGATACGACGTCATTCACCCCAACGATGATGTCAACCAGTGCCAGTCAACCAACGACGCCTACCCAACGGGTTTCCGTCTTGCTATCCACATGTCGCTGCTGAGCCTGCAGAAGCACTTCGATTCCCTGGTTGAGGCCCTACATGCTAAGGGTGATGAATTCAACGACATCATCACAATGGGCCGCACGCAGCTGCAGGACGCCGTTCCCATGACCCTGGGACAGGTTTTCCACGCATTTGCCCACAACCTTGAGGAAGAGCAGGAGTCCATCGCAACTGCGTCGGCACGCCTGCTGCAAATCAACCTGGGAGCAACCGCTATCGGTACCGGTGTGAATGCGCCGGCGGGCTACCGCGAGGCCGTGACCCAGGCGCTGCGTGAGGTCAGTGGCTTCAAGGTGACCTCTGCGAAGGACCTAATTGAAGCCACCAGCGATACCGGCGCCTACGTCAGCGTGCATGCATGCCTGAAGCGCGCAGCCATGAAGATCTCCAAGATGTGCAACGACCTGCGCCTGCTGGCATCGGGTCCACGAGCCGGACTGAATGAAATCAACCTGCCGGAGCGCGCTGCTGGCTCCTCGATTATGCCGGCAAAGGTCAACCCGGTAATTCCGGAGGTCGCGAACCAGGCCTGCTTCAAGGTCTTCGGCAACGACGTGACCCTCACTTGGGCAGCCGAGGCCGGTCAGTTGCAGCTAAACGTGATGGAGCCTGTCATCGGCGCATGTCTCTTCGAGTCGATTGAACTACTGCGCAGCGCCACCGACACTCTGCGCGACAAATGCATTACCGGCATCACCGCTAACCCGGAAGTGTGCCGCGGCTATGTGGAAAACTCCATCGGTATCGTGACCTACCTGAATCCGGTCATTGGCCATCACGAGGGCGATATGGTCGGCAAGGAAGCCGCTCGCACCGGCCGCTCCGTCCGCGACATTGTCCTTGAACGTGAGCTGATGGACGAGAAGGAGCTCAACCACGTCCTGAGCACCGAGAACCTCATGCACCCGGAATATCGGGGTAAGCGCTACGTGGCAGGGGAGTCTCGCCTCGACGATTTGTCCTAAGCGGCAACAAGCCTAACGAGTGACTTTTCGCAGATACACATGTTAGTTGCCGTCCAAATCTTTATCGTTCTAGCAGCGATCCTCCTTGGAGCGCGTCTAGGTTCAATTGCTATCGGATTCGCCGGTGGGCTGGGCGTTTTGGCGCTTGGCATCACCGGGGTCCCGGTCACCAAAGACGACATTCCGTTCGATGTCATCGGCATCATTATGTCGGTAATCGCGGCAATTGCCGCTATGCAGAGGGCCGGAGGCATGGACTATCTCGTCCACATTGCCGAACGGTTGTTGCGCAAAAACCCGCGGCACATCACCTACTGGGCCCCGGTTGTCACCTACCTGATGACCCTGTTCGCCGGCACCGGCCACACCGCATTTTCCACCCTCCCAGTTATCGCCGAAGTATCCAAGGAAGGAGGCGTTCGCCCGTCCCGCCCGCTGTCCGTGGCGGTCATCGCATCTCAGTTGGCGATTACGGCATCACCCATTTCAGCGGCTGTAGTGCTCATGGCTTCGCTCATGGAACCCCGCGGCGTTGGTTATCTCACACTCCTGACGATTCTCATTCCTTCGACGTTCCTCGCCATCCTTCCGACCGCCTTTGTCACGAATCACCTAGGCAAAGAGCTTGACGACGATCCGGAGTATCAAAGCCGCTTGGAAAAGGGGTTGGTCTCTAAGCCACGTGGCCAGATGAGTGAATACATACCAACCAAGTCGGCCAAGTGGTCGGTGGCGATTTTCCTTCTCTCGATTCTCGCAGTGATGGTCTACGCGACCATCAGCACTGAGCAGGTCGGTCTCATCGCTGATCCCACGCTTCCACGAAACGAGGCGATCATGTCGATCATGTTGACCGCCGCTACCGTTATCGTGCTTGCCTGCAAGCTGGACGCGGCAACGATTTTGAACACCCCAGTGTTTAAATCGGGCATGTCCGCCAGCGTCTGCGTTCTCGGTGTGGCGTGGCTGGGAACCACAATTATCAACCACTACATCGACGACATTAAGACCGCGTCCGGCAGCCTACTGACCACGATGCCGTGGATGCTGGCAATCGTGCTCTTCTTCGCGGCCGCATTGCTGTACTCGCAGGCGGCCACGGCAAAGGCCATCATGCCCGCTGCACTCGCGGTGGGAGTTTCTCCCATCACTGCGATTGCTTCCTTCGCAGCGACTTCCGCGCTATTCGTACTGCCTACTTACCCGACGCTCCTTGCCGCGGTGGAGATGGACGACACTGGCACAACCCGAATTGGCAAATACGTGTTTAACCACTCGTTCATCATCCCAGGAACCTTATGTATTGCCCTGTCCGTCGCGTTCGGATTCGCCTTCGGCAGCGCACTGCTGTAGTGGGGGACTACCTAAAACACCGCATAGAGAAACTGACTAGGTTTATGACAAAATCGAAGCTGTGAATTCCATTCACCTGTCATAAACCTAGTCAGTAACTTTTACTGGCACCGTTACCGCCGACGGCGGCACCCCGCGAAAGCTAACATCGCCGCGAGAGCCACCGCCATCCGCAGCTTTTACTCAGCGCCACCATCGCCGACAGCACCCGGCCAACCGGGGTACTCCGGGGTGACCCCGCCATAGGCAGGGCACAGCTCCTGGAAAGAACACCATCCGCAGAGTTTGGACTTCTTCGGCACAAAGTCACCGTTTTCACCGTCGCGCACGATCGCCGACCACAAGTCGGCAATCTCCGCTTGGAAGGCCTCTAATTCCGCCGAGGTGGGGCTGAGCACCAGGTCATCGGCAACCTTCAGGTACATCAACCGCAGCTGTTCCGGGATACGACCGGTGAGTCGCCACCACACCAGCGCGTAAAACCGCATCTGGAAGAGCGCCTCATCCTGGAAGCGAGGAGAGGGCTTCTTGCCCGTCTTGTAGTCGACAATCCGGACCTCACCGGTCGGGGCAATATCGACGCGGTCGATAAAACCACGAAGTGGCACCGACAACGGCACAGTCTGATCTGCATCCGGATCGATAACCAGCTGAACGAACTTTTCCATCTCGGCAGCATCGAAGCCCATGGGGTTTTCCATCATGAAATATCCCTTGAGCAGGCCGCGGCATTCGACCAGGAAGTCGTAGTAATCATCCTCCGGAACTAGCTCAATCAGTTCCTCGTCCTTTGCACGCATGTCCTCCCAGGTCGGCTTCAGACGCTTCACCGCCGCTGGGTAAGTGCGTTCTTCACGGGGCCAGGCATGCATCTGTTCGAGCACAGCATGCACCAACGTGCCCTTGACCTGCGCGACAGTCGACGGCTCCGGAATCTTGTCAATCGCACGGAACCGGTACTTCAGCGGGCACTGGCGGTAGTCATTAGCTCTCGACGGCGACAGCGCCAACTTAGAGCGGCGGGAAGGTTGAACTGCTGACTTAGAACTTTGGGCATTGTCGGGCATACTAGCCAGGTTAGAGTACCGCCCGGATTTGGCTGCACCCGACATGACCCGACCCAACCAAACCCCAAAAGGAGCCCACACACCTATGGCATTGAGCGGACCATTCCAAGTCGGCGACCGAGTCCAGCTGACTGACTCGAAGAATCGCCACTTCACCGTCATCCTCGAGGAGGGTGGCAAGTTCTTCACCCATCGCGGCACCATCCTCCACGACGACCTCATCGGCGCCAAGGAAGGCACCACCGTCACCTCCAGCGAAGGCACCGTCTACCTGGCCATGCGTCACTTGCTGGTCGATTACGTCCTGTCCATGCCGCGCGGTGCTGCGGTGATTTACCCGAAGGATGCTGCACAGATCATCGTCGAGGGCGACATCTTCCCAGGTGCGCGCGTGTTGGAGGCCGGCGCTGGCTCCGGCGCGCTCAGCCTCAACCTGCTCCGCGCCATCGGCGCTGACGGGCAGCTTATTTCCTACGAGGTCCGCGAGGACCACATCGAGCACGCGGAACGCAACGTTGTCGACTTCATGGGTCACAAGCCCGACAACTGGGACTTGCGCCTGGGCGATCTCAACGAGGCCTCCGTCGAGTCGCTCGGCGGCCCGGTCGACCGAGTCATTCTGGACATGCTCGCTCCATGGGAATGCCTGGACACCGTTTCGAAGGTTCTTCAGCCTGGCGGCGTGCTCATGGTCTATGTCGCCACTGTTCCGCAGCTAATGAAGGTCATGGAGGGCATCCGCGCGCAGAAGTGCTTCACCGAACCACGCGCCTGGGAATCCCTGGTCCGCGACTGGAATGTTCAGGATCTCTCCGTCCGCCCGGCGCACCGTATGCAGGCACATACCGCATTCCTGGTGTGGGCACGCAGGCTTGCCGACGGCACGGTGCCTCCGCGCCCACAGCGACGAAATCAAAAGAAGCTCTAGACCCGCCGCTACCCGCTGGGAGGTGTAGCCGTCGTAACGTGATGCGACACACGGTCTAAATCGACCAAGCAACAACGGCATCTGGCCCTATGGGTAATCTGGGATACATGACAACGCCGTCTGACAAAATCCGTGATCTTGAGCAGAAGAACTACAACCTCGGCATTCGTAATAATCGCCTGGTTGAGCTGTTGCGGGACTCCCGTAACAAGCTAGAGCTACTGCGCCAAGACATGGAGGACATGCTGGAGCCGCCTAGCACGTACGGTATTTTCCTTAAGCCAGGACCGGAGAAGGGCACCGCAGAGGTGTTTACCGGAAATCGACGGATGCGCCTGCGGGTGCAGCCGGAGATTAACGAGCGGGCGCTTCGGCCGGGCGCGCAGGTGCGTCTGAATGAGGGCTCGATAATCGTGGAGGACTGCGGTTATCCGGAAAGCGGCGACATCGCCAATGTTCGTGAGGTGCTGCCGGATCGGGAGCGCATTTTGGCCTCGGATACTCACGGTGAGGAATTCGTGGTGTCTCTGGCGGGGGATCTGTCGCCGAAGCCGGGGGACTCGGTGATGATTGACCGCAAGTCGGGCTATGCGTTTGAGGTCATTCCGAAGTCCGAGGTGGAAAACCTGGTGCTGGAAGAGGTACCGGATGTCACCTACACGGATATCGGTGGTCTGGATAGTCAGATTGAGCAGATTCACGACGCCGTGGAGATGCCGTTCCTGCAGCCAGAACTGTTTGAGCAATACAACCTGCGTCCTCCGAAGGGTGTGCTGCTCTACGGCCCTCCCGGCAATGGTAAGACGCTGATTGCCAAGGCTGTGGCTAATTCGTTGGCTCGCAAGATTGCGCTATCCCGAGGTAAAACCGAGTCGGAGGCGCAGCGGGCGCAGTCGTACTTCTTGAATGTCAAGGGCCCGGAGCTGCTGAACAAGTTCGTGGGTGAGACCGAGCGTCAGATTCGCCTGATTTTTGACCGCGCTCGCGACATTGCCGAGGATGGCAAGCCGGTAATTGTCTTCTTCGATGAGATGGACTCGATTTTCCGCACTCGTGGTTCGGGCATCTCCTCGGATATGGAAAACACAGTGGTCCCGCAGCTGCTCAGTGAACTTGACGGTGTGGAGGGGCTGGAAAACGTCATCGTGATTGGTGCCACCAACCGCGAGGAGATGATTGACCCGGCAATTCTGCGCCCAGGACGCTTGGATGTGAAAATCCGCATTGAGCGCCCGAATGAGGCTGCGGCGAAGGATATCTTCCGCAAGTACTTGACTCCAGAGCTGCCGTATAAAGCAGCCGAGGTGGAAGCGCGCGGTGGGGTGGAGCAGAGTGTCGCACACCTCATTGACCAGGTTGTTGAGCGGATGTACGCCAAGACGGAAGAAAACGAGTACGTGCGGATTCGCTATGCCGATGGCACCAGCGAAGTTATGTACTACCGCGATTTCAACTCCGGCGCGATGATTTCCAACATCGTCGACCGTGCGAAGAAGTCCGCCATCAAGTCGGTTATCGCTGGCGGCGAGGCTGGTATTAGCTTGGATCACCTGCTGTCCGCCGTGGCGGAGGAGTTCGCGCAGAACGAGGACCTGCCAAACACCTCGAACCCGGATGAGTGGGCTCGCATCTCCGGTCGTCCAGCGGCGCGCGTTGCCTCGGTCGAGGTGATTCGCCATGGCTAAATCCGCTGCGAAGTCCGCTGCTAACTCTGCTGCAAACCCCGCACAGCCGAGCCGCTTCTTTGGCACCGAAATTGAGTACGGCATTTCCAGCCCGGGCAACCCGGATGTCAGCCCAATTCTCACCTCCACGCAGGCCGTGCTGGCTTTCGCGCACGAGCAGGAGGAGGGCCTGTCGGGGCGCATCCGCTGGGACTACGCACCGGAGTCGCCATTGCGCGACAGCCGTGGCTTTGACCTGCGCCGCTACCACCAGCCACCGATTGTGGATCCAAACGCCGTTGGCGCTGCAAACCTGCTGGTGCAGAATGGTGCCCGTTTCTACGTCGACCACGCACACCCGGAATACTCCTCACCGGAGACGGCAACTGCCCGCGAAGCGGTCATCGCTGACCGTGCAGGTGACAAGATTATGCTGCGGGCAGCTCAGCTTGCCGCAGAAGCCACCGATGCCGAAGGCAACCCCGGCCCGGTGCTCAAGCTCTACCGCAACAATGTCGATGGCAAGGGTGCCTCGTATGGCGCCCACGAGAACTACCTTTTCTCCCGGGAAACCGAGTTCGATGACATTGTCGTCGGTCTGACGCCGTTTTTCGTCACCCGCCAGGTGTTCACAGGCGCTGGTCGCGTTGGTCTGGGACAGACGGGACAGGAGTCGGGTTTCCAGATTTCGCAGCGCGCGGACTACATCGAGACCGAAGTCTCACTGGAGACCACTTTGAACCGCGGCATCATCAACACCCGCGATGAACCACACGCCGACTCCGATCGCTTCCGCCGCCTGCACGTCATCATCGGTGATGCCAACATGAGTGAGGTCGCCACCTTCCTCAAGCTGGGCACCACAGGTTTGGTCATTGACGCCATCGAGGACGGCGTGCGTTTCGACGATCTGCAGCTCCGCAACCCCGTCGAGGCGGTCCATAAGGTCTCCCGAGACCTAACCTGCACCGAGAAGCTGCAGCTGGCGGACCATGTCACCTGGATGTCCGCGGTGGAAACGCAGTACGAGTACCTGCGTCGCGTGGAGAGCTACGATCAGCAGGGCGACGTCGTCAAGCTCTGGCGTGAAGTGCTCGACGTGCTTGCCGACGACCCCCGCAAGGCAGCCCACCTGCTGGATTGGGTGGCGAAATACAACCTCATGGAGGGCTTGCGTACCCGCCTGGGCGCAGGCTGGGATCACCCGAAGTTGGCGCTGATTGATATTCAGTACTCGGATATTGATCCGACTCGTGGCCTGTACCATGCGCTGGTACGCCGCGGTTCGATGCGCACGCTCGTGTCCGAGGAAGAAGTCAACCGCGCGGTTGAATATGCGCCGGAATCCACGCGTGCGTATGTGCGCGGTGGCATTTTGCGCCGCTTTGGCAAGGATGTCGTCGCGGGCAGTTGGACCAGCTTAGTGGTGGACACTTCGGGGGTGTATCGGCGCACTCGTGACGTGGAGTCGCCTGGAATTACGCTGGCCTACATTACGCTGGATGAAGTTGACCGTTTCACTGCCGCTGATTGCGGTGAGGTGTTGGAGTCGGCAGAGACAGTGGCCGAGGTGGTCGAGCATCTGCGTACGCTCGGAGCTGTCCGCGAACAATAGACACGCATAGTGCGGTAATAGGCAGTAATACTCAAAAGTTCATTTTTAAGGAGCAATATCATGGCTGGTAACACTCAGGTTTTCGGCGGCGGTTCCGGCGGAGGCGACGAGGAAGAGTTCGGCGAGGTCGCTGGCGGCGGTCAGGCACAGGAGCACGTTGCAGCTGCTGACGACCTGTTGGATGAAATTGATGGTCTGCTGGAGAACAACGCCGAGGAGTTCGTGCGTTCGTACGTCCAGAAGGGTGGCCAGTAAGAAGTGACTGACCAGCAGGTACCAGCACAGGCGTTGACCCGACGCATCACCGGCATTGAGACCGAGTTCGGCATCACTCTGACGCTGGATGGCTCGCGTCGCCTGGGGCCGGATGAGATTGCCCGCTACATGTTCCGACCCGTGATCGCCAAGTACGGGGCAACCAACATTTTCACCCCCAATGCTGGTCGTATGTACCTCGATGTCGGAAGCCACCCGGAGTACGCCACCGCTGAGTGCGATTCTGTCTCGCAGCTGGTCGCGTACGACCGCTCGGGCGAGGTCATCTTGAACGAGCTCGCCGAAAGGGCTGAAGCAGAGCTTGCTGACGAGGGCATCGGTGGCAAGGTCTACCTGCTGAAGAACAACGTTGATACCGTCGGTAACTCCTACGGTTGTCACGAAAACTACCTGGTTGGACGTGAACTGGGGCTGAAGTCCCTGTCCAAGCTGCTGCTACCTTTCTTGGTTACGCGACAGCTCATTTGCGGGGCGGGGAAGATTTTCCTGCCGTACCCAACCTCGCCGTATCACAACGATCCGATTCAGTACTGCTTCTCGCAGCGCGCGGATCATGTGTGGGAGGGTGTCTCCAGTGCAACGACGCGCTCCCGACCGATTATTAACACTCGCGATGAGCCACACGCGGACTCCAACCGATTCCGCCGCTTGCACGTCATCGTGGGCGACTCCAACATGAGTGAGACGACGACCGCACTCAAGATTGGCTCCACTCAGTTGGTCCTGGAGATGATTGAAGCTGGCGTGAAGTTGCCGGACTTCGAGGTCGCCAACGAAATTAAGTCCATCCGTGCGGTGAGCCGCGATATGACGGGCAAGGCCGAGATTCCACTGCGCAGTGGCGAAACTGCCACCGCGCTGCAGATTCAGCGCGAGTTCCTGGACGCTGCAGCGCAGTGGCTGAAGGTCCGCGAAGAAAACATGGTCAACGAAGACAAGGGCATTGCCGGTGCCGGCACGTCCAACGAGGAAATGGGCCGCATTGTCGAGCTGTGGAGGCGCGCACTGGATGCCGTGGAAACCGGTGACTGGTCTCTCATTGAGCACGACATTGACTGGGCCATTAAGTACTCGCTAATGAAGCGCTACTTGGACCGCGGTCTGACTCTGGAGGACCCCAAGCTTCATCAGATCGACTTGGCCTACCACGACATCCGTCCCGGCCGCGGCATCTTCCGCGCGCTGGAAGCCCGTGGTATTGCCTCGCGGTGGATTACCGATGAGCAGGTTGCTGAGGCAGTCCGCACCGCACCGCCGACTACTCGTGCGAAGCTGCGGGGTGATTTCCTCGTTGCAGCTGAAGAATCCAGTTTGAAGACCGTCGTGGACTGGACACACCTGAAGATCTCCGGCGATGATCCCGTCTCCACGATGCTCGGCGACCCCTTTGCCACGGAAAACGATGAGGTCAATGAGATGATTGAGATTCTGACGGCTGCGAAGAAGACCTCGGATACGCAGCCGGAAAACTAGTTCCGTCCCAGGAAATCGCCCAGGAAAAGGAGCCCCACAGTCGTGTCTGTCCCACCTGTATCGGAAAACCCCGGAACCGCCGCGATCAGTGAGAACCAACGCCAGGCTCAGCTGCTGTTGGCGCTTGCCGACGACACCGGGTGGGTCAGCGAGTCGTGGATCTCCAAACATGTCGAGGGGTACGCTCGTGTTTCCGAGGATTCTCGGGCTCGATACTTACGTGCGGACACCGCCGCACTCCTGACCGCCGGGGTCCCGGTGGAGGTTTCGTCGTCAAGCACTGGCGATAAGGTCAAACGCCTGCGCCTGAACAGGCTGCGGTGGCCCCAGCACGACCCCGAGTTCACTGAAGCGGAGGCTTCGGTGGTGTTCCAGGCCGCGAATGCCGCGTTTGGTTCGGAGGAACTGAGTTCGACGGCTGTGGCGGCGTGGCGGAAGCTCGCGTCATTTGCGCAGCGCAGCGCCATTGCGAAGCCGGATGAGTCGGTGGTGGTAGCCGATGCAGTGGATATGAGTCGGGCGGATTTCAGCACGCTACTGACCGCAATGACTTCGCCGCGGCGGACAGTGGAAATGTGGTACGCCCGCCAGTACGGCGTGGATGATGAACTGCGCACGCTGGAGCCTTGGGGTTTGATTAACCTGCGCGGACGCTTCTATGTGCTGGGTTTTGATCCGCAGCGTGAGGCGGCGCGTATGTTCCGGCTCAGCCGTATCCGCGATGTGTCGGATACGGGAACGTCGGCGACGCAGCCAATGCCCGATGGTGACTTGCAACAGATTGCGGAAGAGATGTTGCACCGCGGTGGGAAGACGTATCAGGCGGTCGTTCGTATTACCCCGAATACCTGCGCTGATGTCGTAATGAAAGCAACAGCGCTGGGGGAGGGCCGCTACGAGCTGCCAGCGGCACCTGTGAGCGAGATTGTGTCCACAGGTTTGAGTTACGCACCGGATTTGATCGTGGAATCACCTGAAGAGGCACGGTCGGAAATTATTGCTCGGTTGGAGCAGGTACTCGCTCGCCATAGCGGATTGAATGGTACGAAGAACACTCTGGAGGGCAACTAATGACAGTGCATGCAGCCCGAGAACTAGACGCGACTGTCAGCGTCGACGAGTTGTTGGCGGTCGTACCGTATTTTTCCCAGCACCGTTCAATGACAGAGGCCGCAACCGAGCTGGCCATCCCTTTTGCCCGAATTCGGGCAATCGTGGAGCAGATTGCCGATATTGACCAGCCGGGACTCCTCGGAGTGCGGGCTTTTGAAGTTGATTACCGCAACAGCTTTGATGTCCGCATTCGGCCTCAGGCAACGGTGCTCAGCCAGCCACGTGCGCTCACAGCCGAAGAAACCGCGACCTTGCTGCTCATCCTGGAAACCATCGAGGACTCCGCAGCCACCACTTCCTCCGAGGCCGCGCAGACGGCCGCGACAAAACTACGCAGTGCTCTGGGAATAAACGTCCCCATCATTGACTCGACCGCTGCGGAAAATGGCAAGGCCTTTTCCTTTTCTGAGCAGATTTATTCCGCGCTGCATCAGCGCAAGGTGTTGAAGGTGCGCTACCGGAATGCCTCAGGGCAGATTACAGTCCGTGAGCTTGACTGTGTCAACGTTTATACAGTTGAATCCACGACGTACCTCCGCGCTGTGGACCGTGCGCAGGAAGACCGTCGCCAGAAGAGCTTCCGCGTCGACCGCCTGGAGGCCGCCGAGGTCCTCGACACTCCCGCCGGTTTCCACCGCCCCGAGCCTTTCGATATCCGTGATCCCCACGCCTTTGGTGCGGAAACGGGAACGTCCGAATGGGCAAGTGTGCTTATCGACGCCGACGCCACCTGGATCGCAGACTATGAACCGGTCTTCTTTACCGAAGATGAGGGAGAAGAAGAGGATACCGAACTGGTCTCTGACCAAGGCTTAGGGCAGTCGGAATATGTCGCTGACGTGCCGATGTCCGACTTGGCCGCAACAGTCTCCTTTGTGCTCCGCCGTTCACCGAGCGTAACGGTCGCTGAGCCCTTAAAATTGAAAAACGCCGTTGTTGCGCGAGCCCGCGAAGCTTTGGCAGAGTATGGTCGAAACGACAAGGCTTAAATCAAAGCTTTAATCGCGCACGATGTGGCAACTTGCCACTTGTATTTGTATTCATTCGAAAGGTCTCTAAGCGGATGCCGAACCTAGGTCCCTGGGAAATCATCATTATCCTGGTCGTTCTTGTCTTGCTCTTTGGTGCAAAGAAGTTGCCGGATGCCGCACGTTCGCTCGGCCGCTCCATGCGTATCTTCAAGTCCGAAGTCAAGGAAATGCGCAACGATGACGAGCACCAGGAGCAGGCTGCAATTCAGCAGGCTCCGCAAGCCCAGCCACAGCAGCCGTACCAGCCGCAGCAGCAGTACCAGCAGCCGGCACCGCAGGCTCAGCCGCAGCAGCCGTACCAGCCGCAGCCTGGCCAGAACAACCCTGGCCAGCCGCAGCAGTAGTAGAAGGCCGGTTGAAGCGTGACTTCAGCTACATCCACATCACGTCCTCGGAAGCGCCAGCGTAGGCGCAATCCCGAGGGCGTGATGACTATTGTCGAGCACATTCAAGAGCTCCGGCGTCGCCTCGTTCTCGCCCTCGCTGGTATTGCCGTTGGCACTGTTGTGGGCTTTATCTGGTATCAGACAGCCTTTACCATTGGTCAGTTCCGCATACCGCTTACCTCGGTCAATGTTGGCCCTGTGCACTTTAAGTCCCTGGGTGAGTTGCTCAAGGATCCGTACTGTCAGCTTCCACCCGAGATGCGTCTCGGCGGCGGTGAGGGCGCGGAGTGTCGTCTGCTGGCGACCAGTCCGTTTGAAATGTTCATGCTGCGTCTGAAGGTCGGTGCGCTGGCCGGTCTGGTGATGTCGTCGCCATGGTGGCTCTACCAGATTTGGGCCTACATCACTCCCGGCTTGGTTCGGAAGGAACGCCGCACCACGCGCAGAGTTGTGACTGCCGCCGCGCTGCTGTTTGTCATGGGTTCCGTCCTGGCCTACTACGTTGTCGCCATCGGTCTGGAGTTCTTGCTCCAGATTGGTGAAGAGACGCAAATTTCTGCACTCACCGGTTCGCAATACTTCGGTTTCCTCTTGGCGCTCATCGTCTGCTTTGGCGTGAGCTTTGAGGTTCCGCTTTTCCTGGTCATGCTGAACATGGCCGGTGTCGTTACCTACGAGAGCATCAAGGACAAGCGCAGCATCATCATTATGTCGCTGTTCATCTTTGCGGCCTTCATGACTCCGGGGCAGGAACCAATATCCATGGTCGCAATGGCAACGGCACTGACGTTGCTGGTGGAAATCGCAATCCAGATTTGTCGTCTCCATGACCGTCGTAAAGCAAATGAGCGACCTGATTGGTTGGACGTCGATGACGAGCAAGGCTCCGGACCCATTACAGCGTCCGGCCCGATTGGCTCCGCCGGCGGTATCGGTGACGTGGGCGGCATTGACGCCCCGACTTCAGTAAGTGCGCCGACGTCGATTCAGCCGGGCGGCATGCCGACGGCATCAGCGGCCCCGACGACCTCTCCGGTCTCTGGTCCCACGCCAGTGAACGCGCCGACGCCGACGCGGGCATCCCAGATGCGTCCTACTCGCAATTCGCGTCCACCACGGCCACAGGGCATGATTCCGGAGACTCCGATGCCGACGCAGGACTTGCGAAATCGTCCGACGAGCGACTTTGATGATGTTCTCTAGCGCGGTTTATGACACTCTAGAGGCATGACTCTTCTCGGCGATTTCGTCAGCCAACAGGATTTCGATCTTGACGACTTTCAGCTCCGCGCCTGCCAATCAATTGAGGCAGGGCGGGGCGTTGTCGTCTGTGCACCCACCGGCGCGGGCAAGACTATTGTTGGCGAATTCGCTATTTATGCAGCTCTTGAGCGTGGCGGCAAGTGCTTTTACACCACACCTATCAAGGCGTTGAGCAACCAGAAGTACCACGACCTAGTCGAGGACTACGGCGAAGACCGCGTGGGCCTGCTCACTGGCGACACTTCGATTAACGGCGACGCGGACATCGTGGTGATGACCACCGAGGTGCTGCGCAATATGATTTACGCGAACTCGCCGACGCTGAAGAAGCTCACGCATGTGGTGATGGATGAGATTCACTACCTCGCTGACCGCGAGCGCGGCGCTGTGTGGGAAGAGGTTATTTTGAACCTCGACCAATCCGTGGCCGTCATCGGTTTGTCGGCGACGGTGTCCAACTCCGAGGAGTTCGGTCGCTGGCTTTCCACGGTGCGCGGGCACACGGACGTCATTGTCACGGATCTGCGACCGGTTCCGCTACATCAGCACATGCTGGTGGGAAACCGGCTCTATCCTCTTTTCGAGGCGAAGTCGGACAAGGTCAATCAGGACCTGCTGGAGGCGTGCCGTCGCGCCGAGTTCGGCTACGGGGACGCTGGAGCCAGGGAGCGCTACCAGTACAAAAAGCACAAGGGCGGTGGGCGCTCGTACAGCTGGGGCGATAGGGGGCAGCGCAAGTTCCGTCCACCGAAGCGCGGCGATGTTATCCGCATGCTCGGCTCCATGAACATGCTGCCCGCGATCGTTTTCATCTTCTCCCGCGCGGGCTGCGAAGGCGCGTTGGTGCAGGTCGGCGCTACGCGCGCAGAGCTCACTGACCGGGATGAGCAGGAGCGCATCGCCAAGATTATCGATGACGGTGTTGCACACATTCCGAAGGAAGATCTGCAGGTTCTCGGTTTCCTGCGCTGGCGCCGCATTCTCATCCGTGGTTTTGCGGCGCACCATGCGGGCATGCTGCCTGCGTTCCGGCACATTGTGGAAGAGCTCTTTAACGAAGGCCTGGTCAAGGTTGTCTTCGCCACCGAGACGCTTGCGCTGGGCATCAACATGCCTGCCCGCACGGTCGTGCTGGAGAAGCTGGTCAAGTTCAACGGCGAAGCACATGTGGATCTCACGCCGGGTCAGTACACGCAGATGACCGGTCGCGCTGGCCGCCGCGGTATCGACACTGTCGGCAATGCAGTGGTGCAGTGGGCCCCGGCAATGGATCCGAAGGCTGTCGCAGGGCTGGCATCTACGCGCACATACCCGCTGATTTCCACCTTCGCGCCGAGCTACAACATGAGCGTCAACCTCCTGCAGACGCTCGGTTACGAAGGCTCGAAGCGCGTCATGGAGCGCTCATTCGCCCAGTTCCAGGCGGATGGCGACATTGTCGGAGTCGCCGCCGAACTGTCCAAGGCCAAGCAGGAAGCCGCGGCCCTGCGTGCGGAATTGCTCGGCAGGGGAGCCGATGCGCACGCTGAAGGGGCGGAGGCTGAGGGGTCGTCGTCAAGCGAGGAAGGCAGTTCGCGTGACGACGAGCGCCTAACCCAGATGCTTGAATACCTGGATCTGCGCGCGAAGCTGACCCAGGAGGAGAAGAACGCCAAGCGCCGCAATATTGAAGACCGCCATACGGAAACAGTGACCGCGCTGCGCAGACTCCGTCGAGGCGAGGTTATTCCGCTGCCGAAGGGTAAGAAGGTGCAGTTGGCGGTGGTGTACCGAGAGGACCATTCGAAGTCGAATCCACGTCCCGGTGTCATCAGTGTCGGCGGGTTCGTGGGGCGTGTGGAGCCGCATATCTTCCCAGCGGCGCCGCAGACGGTCGGCGCGATTAAGCTGCCTCGGGATGCGGACCGGCATCCGCGACGTGCGCTCGGAATTGTGCGCGCAGAGATTGGCCGCAAGGGGCTAAAGGGACCAAAGAGGCTGAAGCGTCGCACTGGTGGCAACTCGCCGGCGGTGAGGAAGTTGCGCCAGGAGCTGCGCGAGCATCCGCTACATGGCGATCCTGCGGTGGAGACGATGGCTCGTCACGCCGATACGCTGCGGCAGGCCGAGGCGCATGTGGCCAAGCTGCAAAAGCGCGTCGATTCCGCCTCGGATACATTGGCGCGCACATTCGACCGCATGCTGCAGTTGCTAACACAAATGGACTACGTGGAATGGCGGGAGGGCGCGGAGCCGACAATTACCGAGGAAGGCCTGCGGCTGGCGCAGATTCACAACGGCTCGGATTTGCTGGTGGCCACGTGTCTGCGCCGCGGTATTTGGGATGACCTGGACCCCGCGGAACTGGCCGGTGCGGTGTCGAGCTTGGTCTTTGAAAACCGCAAGGCCAGTCAAGGCAGTGACGAGGTGCCTACCGAGCCGCTGGCCAAGGCGCTGGGGAACACCTACCGCATCTGGGAGGAACTGTCGGAGGATGAGCGCCGTTACCGGCTGCCGGTAACGGACTTGCCGGATATGGCTTTTGCTACGGCAATTCATCAGTGGACTGCGGGTGCACCGCTGGGGTACTGCCTGCAAGCCGCCGCCGAGAGTGGCGCGGAGCTGACTCCAGGTGACTTTGTCCGCTGGTGCCGTCAGGTCATTGACCTGCTGCAGCAGATCAAGAAGACGGGCTACTCCACGGACATTCGCGACAAGTCCGCCGAGGCTATTCAGGCAATTCGCAGGGGCGTAGTGGCGCTGAACAATTAGTTGCCGGTTACGTTGGTCAGCCGAAGCCTCGTCGCCCCGAGGCCACTCAACCGGCGACGGGCACAGGCCGACGGGTACAGTTGGCAACTATGAGCAACGGTATCTTTAGCTTTGACATCTATCAGCAGCGTCTGGATCGCACTGCGGAGCTACTCCGCAGCCGCGATGCGGACGCTGCAGTCTTTGGAACCGGCGCTGACCTGCAGTATCTCATTGGTTCTGCGGTCACTTCGCATGAACGCCTGACCGCGCTGGTGGTCACTGCATCCGGCACCACCACGTTGGTACTGCCCGCCGTGGAGCGCGGGGATCTGCCGCTGTGCGCTATCGGTGATCTCAACGCCGATGTGGTGTTGTGGGAAGACGGAGAGAATCCGCACCGCATTGTCGCCGACTTGGTGGGCCACGTGGGCACCCTCGCAGTGGGAGCCTCTTTGACCGCTGACCACTTGATTCCCATTCAGGATCTCACCAGAGCTAAAACTGTGTTGGCCGGAGACCTTCTGAAGGAACTGTTCATGCGCAAGGACGCCGCTGAGATTGAACAGCTGCGCGAGGCCGGCGCCGCTATTGACCGCGTTCACGCTCGTGTGCCGGGCATGCTGCGCGCAGGTCGCACTGAGCGCGAGGTCGCCGACGAGATCTCGGCTGCCATCCTGGAGGAGGGGCACGTCGCCATTGACTTCGTCATTGTCGGCTCCGCTGAAAATGGCGCGAATCCGCACCACGATTTCTCCGACCGCGTCATCGAGGAAGGTGACGTGGTGGTCGTCGATATCGGAGGCACCTTGCCGCTTGGCTACCACTCCGATTGCACGCGCACCTATGTCGTCGGCAAGCCGGGGGAGAAGGAAGCTGCAGCGTGGGCGGCTCTGCGCAAGGCGCAGGAAGCTGCCGTGGCGGCGGTGCGCCCCGGTGTGACGGCTGCAGAGATCGATGCGATTGCGCGTAATAGCCTCACCGCTGCGGGCTACGGCGAGTACTTCATTCACCGCACTGGTCATGGCATTGGCCTGTCCACGCATGAAGAGCCGTTCATTATGGCTGGCAATGAGCTCAAGCTCGAGCCTGGCATGGCGTTTTCGGTGGAGCCGGGTGTGTACCTGCCGGGTGAGTTCGGTATGCGGCTGGAAGACATCATCGTTGTCACCGAAGACGGCGGAGAATCGGTCAATAATGGTCCGCACGATTTAATTACCGTCTAATCGAGGTTTAGAGGAAAGGTATTTTCTAGCGCATGGGACACGTACTCGTTCTTGGTGCCACCAGCGAGATCGGCGGGGAAGTTGCCGCGCGACTGGCCAACCACAACACCTTCACGCTCGCTGCGCGCCGCACTGAGGCGCTCGACGGCATTGCCGGTCGGCTCATCGACTCCGGTGCCGTCGCGGTGCACCGCATCCACTTTGATGCCGATGACATCGCGGCACACCGCCAGTTCGTCGAGCACGCCTGGCAGCACGGTCCCATCGACACGGTGATTGTCGCGTTCGGTATCCTCGGTGATCAGCGGAAGTGTGAGGAGTCCGGCGAGGCTGCTGCGGCAGTCATTCATACCGACTTCACAGCACAGGCATCGATTCTCACTGAGCTTGTCGCGCGCATGGAGTCCGACATCGCCTCCGGCACGCTGCCTGTGCGCGATAAGGTCGCGGGCCGCATCATGGCCTTTTCCTCTATCGCAGGTGCCCGCGTGCGCCGCGCCAACTACGTCTACGGTTCGGCGAAGGCCGGTCTCGATGGTTTCCTCCAGGGCATGCAGGACCGCCTGCACGGGAGCCATATTCAGCTGACGATTGTCCGGCCGGGCTTCGTCATCGGCCGCATGACCGAAGGCATGAAGCCAGCGCCGATGTCCTCGCGCCCCGCCGAGGTCGCGGAGGCCGCCGTCACTGCTTTCGACGGTCGGAAGCCCCACGTCTGGGTGCCGCGTAAATTGGCATTGCTCGCACGCGCCACACATCTGACTCCGCGCTGGATTTGGCGCAAGATGCCCCGATGAGCCCAAAGCTTCGCGTCGTCGGCATCGGCTGCGACGGGTACCCTGGTCTATCCGCCCGCGCTGTCGAGGCGTTGTCGTCGGCTCGCCGCATCATTGGCTCTCCCCGTCAGCTCCATTTGCTTGCCGACGTCAACCTGGACGCCGACCTCTCACCTTGGCCAGGTGGCTTCTGGAAGGACTGGCAGGCCACCCTGGCAGATATTGACCCCGCAGTCGATGTCATCCTCGCCAGTGGCGACCCCATGTTCCACGGTGTCGGCGCGTCCCTGGTTCGGGAGCTCGGCCGTGGCGCCGTGGAGGTTATTCCAGCGCCATCGTCAGCCTCATTGGCCTGCGCCTACCTCGGCTGGCCCTTGCATGACACTCCGGTGATTTCGCTGGTGACAGGGGAGCCGGGGCTACCTGGAGCCGCGCGTGTGGTACCGGTAGCGGATTCACTACGGCCCTTCCTGGTGCTGTGCCGAAACGCGGACTCAGTGAAAGAGGTCGCTACGGTTTTAGCCGACCGCCCAGACACCAAGCTCACCGCGCTGACCAATCTCGGCGGCACGGAAGCTACAGGGCTGCCGGAGTCCGTTGCCGCAGGCACGGTGGCGAACCCACCAGTTCCAGCTGGCAACCTCACGGTGCTGGCGGTGGAGCCGTCGGGAAGCGCGCGCGGCTGGCTGCGCGACGGTGACTTTGATTCGGATGGTCAGCTGACGAAGGCGCCGATTCGCCAAATGACGGTCGCTGCATTGGATCCGCGGCCGGGAGCTCTGCTGTGGGATGTCGGCGGTGGCACGGGGTCGATTGGCATTGAGTGGGCTCGGCACGGCGGACGTGCGGAAATTTTCGAGCGCGATGCTGTTCGTGCAGAGCGAATTGCTAAGAATGTGGCGGCTCTGTCTGGCAATGTGACCGTCCACCACGGCGCAGCGCCGGGGGTTTTGGCTGACTCGAATCTTCGCCCAGATGCCATTTTCATCGGCGGAGGTCTCACTGCTGACGGAATGATTGAAACCTGTTGGCAACGCCTTGCCCCGGGTGGCATCATCGTCGCAAACACCGTGACGCTGGAGTCGGAGGCTTTGCTGTGGCAGGCGCGTCGCGACTATGGCGGGGATGTCACCCGGCTTTCCGTGGAGCGCGCAGGTGCAGTCGGCAGTTTCACTGCGTGGCGCCCTGCGTTGCCGGTGGTGCAGTGGGTGGCGGAGAAGCCAGTAGCGCCTGCGCTACCATAGACGTAATATCTCTGTCTAGAAAATATTGAGGACTCTGTAACTCACAATGACTGTGTATTTCATCGGTGCAGGCCCGGGGGCAGCGGATTTGCTGACGCTGCGCGCGGACCGGCTTATTCGTTCCTGCCCAGTGTGTCTTTACGCGGGATCGATTGTCCCGCCTGAGGTGCTGGAAAACTGCCCCGAGGGCGCAGAGATTATCAATACCGCGCGTATGCCGCTGGATACCATCATCGAGACCATTCAGGCGGCACATGCGGCGGGCAAGGATGTCGCACGCCTGCAGTCCGGTGACCCGTCGGTGTGGTCGGCGCTGGCAGAGCAGGTTCGTCGTCTCAGCGAGCTCGGCATTGACTACGAAATCGTTCCGGGTGTGCCGGCATTTTCCGCGGCGGCGGCCGCTCTGGGCCACGAGCTCACGGTGCCAACCGTTGGTCAGTCAGTGGTGCTGACTCGTATCTCCGGGCGCGCTTCCAAGATGCCGGAGGGCGAAACCTTGGAGAACTTCGGTCGCACGGGCGCGACCCTGTGCATTCACTTGGCCGCCCACGATATTGACCGTGTGGTTGAGGAGCTCACCCCGCATTATGGTGAGCACGGCCCGGTGGCAGTGGTAGCTTTCGCATCCCGTCCGGAACAGGTTATTCTCCGCGGTACGCTGGCTGATATTGCGCAGCAGGTCAAGGATGCAGGTGTGACTCGTACGGCTGTCATCATTGTCGGCAAGGTGCTCACCGCCGAGGCGTTCCCGGATAGCTACCTCTACAGCGATGATCGCCCACGCGATGAATACGGACGGACCATCCCATGCGTGCACTAATACTGGGTGGAACTGCTGAAGCCCGCGCCCTGGCCAAGCGCCTAGTGGGCGAGGGCTGGTTTGTCACCTCGTCACTGGCCGGTCGCGTTTCCAACCCCAAGCTGCCCGTCGGCAATGTCCGTATCGGCGGTTTTGGCGGTCCCGCAGGACTGACTCGATGGCTAATCTCCGATGCCACTGAAGTCATCATCGATGCCACGCATCCGTATGCAGAACAGATCAGCGAATCTGCTGCTGAAGCTGCCCGAGCCACCGGTATTCCGCTCGTGGCGCTGCATCGCCCTGCGTGGGAGAAGCAGCCAGGCGACAACTGGGTTGAGGTGTCCTCTATGCAGGAGGCCGCGGACGTTGTTGCCGACCGTTTCTACAGCCCGTTTCTCACTATTGGCCGTCAGCAGCTTGCTCCATTTGCCGGTGACTCCAACGGCCGTTACCTCATTCGCTGTGTGGAACAGCCCGCGCCGCCGCTGCCGAAGAATCGGAAGATTATTCTCAGCCGTGGGCCTTACGATGTCGCAGCGGAGCGCAAGCTCATGCGGGATTACGCCGTGGACTGCGTGGTGACCAAAAACTCCGGTGGTGCTGCTACCTACGCAAAGATTGAGGCAGCCCGCGACCTAAAGAAGCCGGTCGTTATCGTGCAGCGCCCGCAGCTGCCCGGCGCGGATATCGCCACCGTCGCCACAACAGTGGATGAGGCGTACAACGCCGTCATCCGCCGGGCGTAGCGGCTAACGCAGCAACTCGCCAGTTCCGCTGGTGCCGCCCTCACCGTAGTGACGTGCGGTGTAGACCCGAGTGGTCTTGCCGGCACGATACGCCTTGGTCGACGACGAACCGATAATCACCATGGTTCGCATATCGACGACATCCGGATCGAACTCCGCCAACGTGGTCACGGTAACGTTTTCCTGCTCCGAGCCAACTGCCCGTGCCACAATCACAGGCGTTGTCGGTTCGCGGTACTCCATGGCCAATGCGCGTAGCTCTCGAATCTGCCATCTCCGCGACTTGGATGCCGGGTTGTAGACAGCAAATGCCATGTCTGCTCCGGCTACGGCACGCACTCGCTTAACGACGACCTCCCAGGGCTTCAACCTGTCGGAGAGACTGAGCATCGCAAAGTCATGGCCAAGGGGAGCGCCCACTCGACTTGCGACAGCCTGAGCCGCAGTCATGCCTGGCACGACTCGAACTGGAATGTCTCGCCACATATCGTCATCAGCGACTTCCAGCACTGCGGCCGCCATAGCGAAGACCCCCGGGTCACCGGAACTGACCACCGCAACTCGACCTCCACGCTTGGCGATATCCAGCGCCATAGTGGCTCGCTCTGCCTCTACGCGGTTGTCTGAGAGGTGGCGGCGTTGCCCGGCGCGCTCAGGAACCCGGTTGATGTAGGTGGAGTAGCCCACCAGATCCGTGGCTCGGGCCAGTTCCTCGGTGACTTCTGGGGTGGTCCAGCGCTCCGCACCCGGGCCTAGGCCGACAACGACGACTTCACCAACTGCTGGGGCAGCCGACTCAGTCGCCGTATCGGTGACTGTATCGCTCGCCGCATCATTAGCTGGCTCAGGCGCCCCAGAAACACTCCGTTCAGTTCCGTAGACAGCGGAAGGCACGACGGCTACTGCGAAGTACGGAACTTTCTCCGGGTCTGCATCGGCCAGCGGGTAGCTGGTGTGCTCATTCATGGTTGCTCGCTCGACAACGTAGGCGCGCTCGAGCATGCCTGCGGACTGCAACGCTGTACGAACCTTCTCAACGTTTTTCCCCAGCTTCATAATGACTACACAGTCTGAGGCGTCAAGAACCGCAGCGATGCGCTCGGAATCAGCGGTGGCGGGAACAACGCTGACGATTTCGGTAGCCTCGCCGAGCGGCTGACCAATCTCTGCTGCCGCCGCAGTAATGCTGGCCACTCCAGGGACAATCTCAGTGGGAAAGTCCTCGCTGAGGGCGTGATGCAGATGCTGGTACGAGCTATAGAGCATCGGGTCACCGAGCGAAAGAACTGCAACACTTCGTCCCTCGGCCAAGTGCTTGTGCAGGCGAGCAGTGGCCTCTGCATAGAAACCGGCGAGCTGCTCGCGGTAGTCGACTGGACGCCCGGTGGTCACCGGGTATTGCAATTGCTCTTCCACGGCAGCGTCGTCACGCGCGTCAATCAGTTCGGCGGCGATTGAGCGCGCCGTGGAACGTCCGTGAGTTCCTGCATGGTAGGCGATAACATCGGCTGTGCGGATGATGTCGGCACCGCGGAGTGTAATGAGACCTGCGTCGCCGGGACCGAGTCCGACGCCGTAGAGATGACCAGGCTGAGCACTGTAGGAGCCGGACATGGTTTAGATGATCTCCTTTGCGGTCGCAATGGCATTGAGGGCAGCACAGGTGATAGCCGAGCCACCGCGACGGCCGGTGACGGTGATGTACTTCAGCTCTGGGTTTTCGGCACCGGAGTCGATAGTGGCCTGCTTTGATTCCGCGGCACCGACGAAGCCCACTGGCATGGCCAAAATGGCAGCGGGCATGGGGAAGGAGCCCTCATTAATGCGGTTGAGCAGGTGGAAGAGGGCGGTGGGAGCGTTGCCGATGGCGACAACCGCGCCCTCTAGGCGTGGCTTCCACAGCTCCACGGCGGCAGCAGTGCGCGTGGTGCCGAGTTCTTGAGCCAGCTTGGGGACGCGCTCATCACGCAGCAGGCAGATGACCTCGTTGTCAGCAGGTAAGCGCTTGCGGGTAATACCCGAGGCGATCATGTTGACATCGGTGAAGATAGGAGCGCCTTCCTCGAGAGCCTGGCGAGCTGCGCGCACAGCTCCCGTGGAAAAGACGATGTCCTTGGCCAGGTCGGTCTGACCTGCTGCGTGAATCATTCTGACAGCGACGGTTTCCTCATCGGCATCGAAGCGGGAAAGATCGCTTTCTTCGCGAATGATGGCAAACGAGTTACGGTAAATATCCGCACCGTCGGTGTTGTACTCAAAGCGCTTCATAGGCTTAAAGCCTAGTCCACAGCAGTGACTTCGTATTCTCCGTCCCCGGTGGCGAGATAGTCGAAGTAACCGCCCTTGGGCTTGCCGCAGCGACGCTCACAACCGGAGAAGTGCACGCGCCCCTCGGGCAGTCGGCCATCGGCAATTGCGTGAGAAGCATCGCCGCGGGTGTCAGCCAGAGACTTTTTGCAGCCGGGGCGTCCGGTGCAGGCGCTGACGCGCAGCCAGGTGGACTTCCGGTCGAAGATCAGGCCATTGGGCGCCAATACCTTGACGACCTGTTCGGCAACTTCCTCTTCCAAATCGTGCAGAATCAGCGAGTACCACGGAGTGACGTGCACAGGAACTTGCGTATGCGAAATCGCACGGGCCAGACGCGCCGGGAGGACGCCAAAGCGCAGGCCAGCGGCCAGGCTAACCAGGCCATCCGGCTGGTCAATCCAACCGATCTGGCGGGACAGCCCGGCGGTGGCATCAAAGCTCTCAGCCGGGGTCGGCTCCTGGCGACGGACTCGGGCGCCCAATTCCTCGATTATCGCATCGGCAATGCGCTCGGCCGCATTGGCTTCCGCGATGCGCCAGGCTGAACCACGGCTGTCATTCCACACCTTCGCTGTGGTGATGAGAGCCTCCACGACGTCGTCACGCGGGACGACAATCCCCGAGGTCGCGCCGCCAATGATGAGTTCAAACGTGTTCTCATCATGGGCGACAACGCCGAAGTCGGGGCGCTCACCGAGCACGTCACCGCGGCCGTCGTCGAAAGCCATGAGTGTGCGACCTGGCAGTGTTGCCAGCGACGGCTCCGCGATGAGAGCCTTGTCGAACTCTTGAACCAGGTCACGCACATCAGCTTTACCGCCGACGCGACCGGACAGCGGCGACTGAAGAACGTTGCGTACGCGGTCGTGGCTGGTGGAGGGAACCAGCTTCTCTTCTTCCGCGGCATCGGCGAATGCGCCGGTGTTGGTGATGCCACGGATCTGAACATTGCCGCGGGAAGTGAAGTGAATATCACCGTCGCCGAAATTCTCGGCCAAATCGGCGAGTACGGCGAAGCCCGGCGCGGGAAGAAAGCCTCCGGGGAAGCGCAGACGACCAATTGCGCCATCAGCTGCGATATGAACCTTGCGGCTGCCGGGGCAACCGTCCTGACGAGTGCGGGTTCCTTGATCAGATGCAGTCATACTCTCAAGAATACGCAAACACACACAGAGCTGAGCCCCCGAAAACAGGGGCACATTATCCGACTCCTTTCCAGCCCAACGAAACCCTTCTGAAGTGGAGTTTTGATACCCCTCCGCGAAAAACATACAAATTCTTCACTAAAATCCACCGATTTACCTTTTTAAAACTTTATTGTTTTCATAACCTAACTTCCTCTGAATTAAGGGAAGTTTTCATTGGGTTTTCAATCTGGGGTTATTCAGGAGATTTCATGCCACATCACGACGCTGAGGCACTCACGCACGAGGCACACGACACCGTCGGCACCGGCCGTGCCTCGACACAGACACGCTCTGCTTCACGACGAAACCGTCGCACCATCCGAACGGGAATCGGGGTAGCGCTAGCAGGTCTTATGACCATCGGCCTGGCTACACCTGCAAACGCACAGCCACTAAACATCCCAGGCCTATCGGATAGTGGGCTGGCGGATAAGGTGTCGTCGTCAAGCGCAAACCGCGAACTGCCTGGTTTCGGCCATGTACCGAACCCGAATATGGAAAGGCTACTCGGCATCGAGAAGGACGATGAGGAGTCTGACAGCGAGGACGCAGGTAGGCAGCTGACCCCGGAACAGGCACGCGTGGCCGCAGCCTCGCCGCTGAATTCTCTGCCGCTGACCCCGTCGCGCACGGCAAATGCCGGCACGCTGGTCAGCAGCGAGGATGCCGAGATGATGGTGAACGACAAGCTGTGGAATGTGGATGCCAAGCGTATTCACTACAACTCCACGGATTCCCTCGGCAATCCCAGTGTGGACACAGCCCTTGTGGTGACTCCGAAGACGGAGTGGAAGGGCAGCGGTCCGCGTCCGGTCGTGGCAATCGCTCCGGGCACGCAGGGTGGCGCGGAAAAATGCGACCCATCAATCTCCTCACAGACCGGCCTGAAGATTGAGTTCGATCCGTTGGACATTATTGCTCCATACGAGACGATTCCGATGGTCGCGAACTTGAAGCGAGGCGCGACTGTGGTGATGATCGACCACCACCGCAATGCCCAGGGTAACCAGGACTACGTCGACAACATCGCCTCAGCACAGTCGCTGTTTGATGCCGTGTCTGCCTCACACGAGCTCGGCGTGGACAAAAATGCGCCCGTGGGAATTTATGGCTACTCCCAGGGTGGCTCCGCAGCCGCTGCAGCTGCTGAGCGTGCAAGTGTCTACGCTCCGGAGCTCAACGTTGCCGCATCTGCCGCCGGTGGCCCGCCGTCCGATCTTGCAAACGTCCTCGACCAGATTGATGGCACTACGCTGACCGCCGCGATTGCACTCGCAATCAATTCTGTCCTGGATAAGGATCCGGAGCTGCGCCGAGTCCTCAAGGAAGAAATCAGCCCCGAAGGCAAAGAACTGCTGGACAACGTGGGCAACTACTGCGCGGGTGGCTTGGGTTTCCATCACTCGTTTGAAACCACTGACCAGTACACGACTAGCGGTGAGTCACTCAGCGAGATGATTAAGCGCTACGAGCCGGTACAGAAGGAACTCGCACGCCAGCGCGTCGGCAACTTCGTCCCCAATGCGCCGGTGTACCTCTACTCGGGTGAGCATGATGACATCATCCCCATCAACCAGGTTCGCAAGCTGCGCGATTCCTGGCTGAATCTCGGCTTCACCGACCTGGAGTACGTCGAAAACACGACTTCACCGGTGCTACCGAAGACGGGCATTAACCATATCGTTCCGATGCTCGCGGAACTGACTAATGCCACGGACTTCCTCTGGTCCCACTTCCCAGATCAGCCGGCGGAGCAGTCGCTGGAACTCTAGCAATAGACGCTGCAGTAGAGTGATGGAGAAATCCACTGCCATGCCGCTGACGAGAAGCTCGGTGAAAATCCGCACGGTCGCGCCACTGTCACAGTCAGACCTCGTCATCGGTTAGAAGGCAGACTCCCGCCGACCGGGGACGCGTTGCTCCCCAGGAAGTGAATGACTACACCGTGATTCTGCTGCTGTCGACCTCGGATACCGACCTTCTGTCCGCCCGCGCGGCCGCTCAGGCCAACCCGGAGGTGTCCTACCGTTGGGCAAACCCGGCGCGTCTGCTCGACGATGATTTGCCCACGCTTGCCGACGGTGCCGATGTCGTCATCATCCGACTTCTCGGTGGCCGCCGCGCCTGGGAATCCGGCATCGACTACTTTGTGAACTCCGGTATTCCCACCGTCCTCGTCTCGGGCGAGCAGGCGCCCGATGCCGAACTCACCGAGTACTCGACAGTTCCCGCAAACGTCGCCACGCAAACGCACATCTACCTGGCGGAAGGCGGCGCGAAAAACCTCGCACAGCTGCACAATTTCTTGTCGGACACACTGCTTCTGACCGGTCTTGGCTTTGAAGAACCAGCTCGCATGCCGGCCTGGGGTTTCCTGGAGCGCGACTCCAAGGTGGCCACGGAAGATTCCCGCGGCACCGTCGGCATTATTTACTACCGCGCCCAGCACCTGGCGGGAAATACGCACTACATTGAGGCTCTCGCTGACGCTGTCGAGGCTCGCGGCTACGTCGCCAAGCCTATCTTCGCCGCGTCCCTGCGCACCGCCAGCGATGAACTGCTGGCAGAGCTAGCTTCTCGCGACGCGCTCATCACCACGGTGCTCGCCGCTGGCGGCAACCGCCCGGCACTCGCACAGGCCGGTCAGGACGATGACGGCTGGGATGTCGCCGCACTCGCAGACCTGAACATTCCCATCATCCAGGGTTTGGCCCTGACTTCGTCCAAGACGGCATGGGAGGACAACGACGAGGGCCTGTCACCGCTGGACGTCGCAACGCAGGTCGCCGTCCCCGAATTCGACGGCCGCATCATCTCGGTCGCGTTCTCGTTTAAGGAAATCGACTCCGACGAGCTCATTTCCTACGTCCCAGATCTCGAGCGCTGCGACCGCCTCGCCGGCATCGCCACCCGTTACGCCGCGCTCCGCCACATCGACAACGCTGACAAGCGCGTCGCCGTCATGCTCTCTGCGTACCCGACCAAGCACGCCCGCATCGGCAACGCCGTCGGTCTGGACACACCAGCATCCACGTTGAAGGTGCTGCACGCGCTTGCCGACGCCGGATACAACCTCGGCGACACCACCAAAATCCCCGGATATGCCACCGCCAAGGATGGCGCCGATGAACCAGATGCGTTCATGCACGCCATCATCGAGGCCGGCGGCCAAGACCCGGACTGGCTGACCGAAGAGGTTATGGAGGCAGCCGAACTCCGCCTGCCCGCTGCCACCTACGAGAAGTTCTTCGCTACCTTGCCGGAAGAACTTCGCTCCGACATGCAGGACAAGTGGGGTGCCGCGCCGGGCACCCTGTACGTCCACCCGGATACCCAGGACATCTACATTGCGGGCCTGACCTTCGGCAATGTCGTGGTCATGGTGCAGCCGCCGCGCGGTTTCGGTGACAACCCGGTGGGTATCTACCACGACCCGGATCTGCCGCCGACGCACCATTACCTGGCCTGCTACCGCTTCCTGTCGCTGCCGCAGGCGGAGGGCGGTTTCGGCGCCGATGCCGTGGTTCACATGGGCAAGCACGGCAACCTGGAGTGGCTGCCGGGCAAGACCGTCGGCCTTTCCGCTTCCTGCGGCCCGGATGCTGCCATCGGCGAGCTGCCAATGATCTACCCCTTCTTGGTCAACGACCCGGGCGAAGGCACACAGGCCAAACGCCGTGCTCACGCCACTCTGGTCGACCACCTCATTCCGCCGATGGCCCGCGCCGAATCCTACGGCGACATCACCCGTCTGGAACAGCTTCTCGACGAGCACCAGAACATCTCCGCCATGGACCCGGCCAAGCTGCCGGCCATCCGCCAGGAGATTTGGACGCTGCTGACCGCCGCGAAGATGGACCGCGACCTCGGCTGGGACGAGCGCCCGGACGAGGAGGTCTTCGATGACATGCTCATGCATGTCGACGGCTGGCTCTGCGAGATTAAGGACGTCGCCATCCGCGGTGGCCTCCACGTGCTCAGCCAGGCACCGGAAGATGAATCCCTGATCGGCACTGTGACCACCATGTTGCGCGCCCGCCAGCTGTGGGGCGGCAAGCAGACCCTGCCGGGCCTGCGCGAAGCTCTCGGCCTGGCCGAGGATGGCACCGATGAACGCCACGCTGTGGACTCTATCGATGCACTGGCTACGGCGCTGGTAACCGCCGTGGTGAAGAATCCCGACCAACCGGTGACACAGATCGCGGCTGATGTGCTCGGCTCCGAGGAATTTGCCGATATCGCGGCACCAAACGGCCTTGATCAGGTTGTCGAGCTGCTGCAGTTCACCCGCGACGAAATTCTCCCGCGCCTGGCTGCTACCGCCGAGGAGATCCCGCGCATTCTTTCCGCTCTCGATGGCGAATTCGTTCCAGCTGGCCCCTCTGGTTCACCACTGCGCGGCCTGGTCAACGTGCTGCCAACTGCCCGCAACTTCTACTCGGTCGACCCCAAGGCGGTGCCGTCGCGCCTGGCTTGGGAAACCGGCGTCAACCTCGCCGATGGCCTGATTGAACGCTACCGCGCCGACCACGGCGAGTACCCGAAGTCGGTTGGCTTGTCAGTATGGGGCACTTCCGCCATGCGTACCTCGGGCGATGACATCGCCGAGGTGCTCGCGTTGATTGGTGTGCATCCGGTGTGGGATGACGCATCTCGCCGTATTGTCGGCCTTGAGCCGATTCCGCTGGAGGAGCTGGGCCGACCGCGCATTGACGTGACCGTCCGTATTTCCGGCTTCTTCCGTGATGCGTTTCCGCATGTTATCGACCTTTTGGATGACGCGTTTCAGCTCGTCGTCAAGCTTGATGAATCCGATGAGGACAACTACGTGCGCGCCCATGCGAAGGCCGACCAGCAGGAGCGCCCGCGCCGTATCTTCGGTTCCAAGCCGGGCACCTATGGAGCTGGCCTGCTGCAACTTATCGATTCCGGTTCCTGGCGCGATGACGCGGACCTGGCGAAGGTCTACACAACCTGGGGCGGCTACGCCTATGGCCGCGGCGTCGACGGGGAAGAGGCCGCTGACGACATGAAGACGGCCTACCGCCGTATTCAGGTTGCCGCGAAGAATGCCGATACCCGCGAGCACGATATCGCCGACTCCGATGACTACTTCCAGTTCCACGGCGGCATGATCGCCACGGTCCGTGCACTGACGGGTTCCGCTCCAGAAGCGTATGTGGGAGATTCCACGCGCCCGGACGCCGTGCGTACCCGCACCCTGCACGAGGAGACGCGACGTGTCTTCCGTGCCCGCGTGGTCAACCCACGCTGGATGCAGGCAATGCGTAACCACGGCTACAAGGGCGCCTTCGAAATGGCCGCAACCGTCGACTACCTCTTCGGTTACGACGCGACGGCGAAGGTCATGGATGACTGGATGTACGAAACGCTTACCGACGAGTACGTTGCGAACCCGGAAAACCGCGAGTTCTTTGAACAGTCGAATCCGTGGGCTCTGCACGATATTTCCGAGCGCCTGATGGAGGCCGCAGAGCGCGGTATGTGGGAAAACCCCGACCAGGAACGCATGGATCTGCTGCGCCAGACCTACCTGGATACAGAGGGCGACTTGGAGGAGCGCGCTGACCGGTAGGCGACCGCTAGTCGTCGTCTAACCGGCCGATAGCCGTAACCACTTGCTCATCTAGTGGCGGTTACACTGGGGAACTATGAGCAAGTGGTTCACAATTATTTACCTCATCGCCGAGATTGCGGCCTTTATCGCACTTGGTGAATGGATTGGCTATGGCTGGACCGTCCTGCTGGTTCTGGGTCTATTCATTCTGGGATTGGTTTTCGCCGCCATCGAGTTCAAGCGCATCTACCAGAAGTTGCTGCTGGATACTTCTCGTACTCTTACTGAGTACGGACAGAAGCATCCGGAGGAGGCAATCAAGCGCTCGGCAAAGGGCGCGGGACACTTTGTGGCTGACTCGGCAATCCTGTTGGTTGGCTCTTGGCTGCTTGCCCTGCCGGGCGTCGTCTCCACGGTTGTTGGTTTCCTCATGGTGCTACCGCCGACTCGCTGGCTGATTCGTAAGAGCGGATCGGTGGCGCTGCTCAACGGACTCCGCAACTTCAGTGACCGCAGCATGATGGTGGTCTCTCAGTACGGCATGAACCCGGGTGCTCCAGGAGCTGGCGCTGGTGCTGGCGGTTTTTCGGGGTTCCCTGGATTCTCTGGTGGTTTTCCGGGCGCGGATGGCAAGGCCTTCCCACAGGATAAAATCGTCCCACCGGCACCGGACAACGCCTGGGATGATGACCAGGACGACAGCGACAAGCGCTAACTCAAAAACTCGCAAACGTAGAGAGTTCTCTTATACAAGTGCACACTAACCGCCAAGCGCGCTCCAGCGAGCACGGGAACGTCGCTCAGAAAGACGCTTCGAAAGACATTCCGGAGAATCCGAATCGCTGGCAGGCGCGCTTTCGCGCGCTTACCCCACTAAAGCAGCGCCTCGTTCTCGCCTTCATTGCAATCCTCGCTGGTGGATTGCAGTTCTTAAGCTATGCGCCCATGAGCTGGTGGTGGACGGCCTGGATCGGCCTCGCCCTGCTCATTCTTGCCTTCTTCTGCGCAGCCGATTGGAAATCCAGCGTAGTGGTGGGCTTCAGCTGGGCAACAGCGACGGCTCTTTTCTCACTGCCGTGGATCGGCTCCTTCGTCGGCATTGGCCCCTACGTGGCGCTCTCAATTGTGCTGGGACTGCTCGCAATTCCGGCGGCGCTTGCGATGTGGCTGATTGCCCAATCCAGTTTCCCCCTCGCGCTGAAGCTCCCTGGCATGGCCGCTGCGCTCGTGGCAGGGGAGGCGCTGCTAGCCCGCTGGCCTTTCGGAGGCTTCCCCTGGCTCCGCGTTGCCTGGGGGCAGGTCGACGGCCCGCTGGCCCCAGCAGTGGCAATCGGCAGCACTGCATTGGTCACTTTCCTCGCTGCTTGCGTTGGTGCGGGACTGGTCGCGCTCACGCTACGTTCCTATGCAACCTCCGCTGCGCTTTTGGTGGGAGCGTTATTCGTCGGCTGGGTTCTTCCTGCGTGGACCCAACCGCTGCCTGAGCCTACGGCCGCTGACAACACCCGTGTCGCGGTTATCCAGGGCAATGTTCCGCGCCTCGGTTTAGAGTTCAATGCCCAGCGCCGCGCAGTCCTGCAAAACCACGCCGATGCCACCAATGAGCTGGCCCGACGTGTCCACCAAGGTAAGGAAGAGCAGCCGGACATCGTCATCTGGCCCGAAAACTCCTCCGATGTCAGCCCGTTTACGGATGGGGAAGCGGCACGCATTATCGAAAACGCCGCGATGAATATTGGCGCTCCCATCGTGGTCGGCACCTTTACCTACACCAATGGGGTGCAAAACACCATGGTGGTCTGGGATCCGCAGACCGGCCCCGGCGACCAGCACGAGAAAATCTATCTCCAGCCCTTCGGCGAGACCATGCCATTCCGCGAACTGCTACGTCACTTTTCCGACATGGTCGCTCACGCCGGAGACATGACTCCGGGCAACGGCGATGCCGTGGTTACAACGCCAGGCACCGATGGTTTAAAGAAGGTCAATCTAGGCGTGGCCACCTGTTACGAAGTGGTCTTCGATGGTGCCTTCCGCAACGCAGTCAAACACGGCGCAACCATGCTGGCCACGCCCACAAATAACGCCACCTTCGGTTTCACCGACATGACCTACCAACAGCTGGCCATGAGCCGCATGCGAGCCATGGAGTTCCAACGCTCCACGGCCGTCGCCGCAACCAGCGGTGTGAGCGCGATTGTGGATGCGCACGGAGACGTCGTAAAGCGGAGCAAAATCTTCGAGCAGAAGGTACTCACTGAAACTCTGCCTCAGTACGCCCACCTGACTTTTGCAGCCCGCTTCGGGACGTGGATTGAAGGTCTACTGACCGCATTCGGTATTCTTTGTGTGGTTGGTGCCGTCCTGCGTCGCCGTGGCGGAGATGCCAGGGCAGGCGCAGATGAAGTTGATGGCCGGGATACTGAGCAGAACATGCACTAAGGAGAATCACGAGTGACTGCCCTAAATGAGTCGACGCTGGTTGTCATTCCCACTTTCAACGAGCGGGAAAACCTGCCGGGCGTGATTGCACGCCTGCGCGCAGCGGAGCCTCGCGTCGACATTTTGGTTGTCGATGACTCTTCACCAGACGGCACCGGTGAGCTCGCCGATGAAATCGCTGCCGCTGACAAGTCGGACAACGGCGAAGAGCACATCTACGTCCTGCACCGCGAGGGCAAGGGCGGTCTCTGGGGTGCGTACCGCGCGGGCTTCGCTTGGGGTCTCGAGCGCGACTACGAGGTTCTCTGCGAGATGGATGCCGACGGCTCCCACGCACCAGAGCAGTTCCATCTGCTGCTGGAGAAGCTCGAGGACGGTGCCGATGTCGTCATCGGTTCCCGCTACATTCCGGGCGGCAAGACCGTCAACTGGCCAATGAGCCGTCAGGTTCTCTCCCGCGGCGGCAACCTCTACATCTCGCTGGCGCTCGGCGCGGGCATCTCGGATATCACCGCTGGCTACCGTGCTTATCGACGGGAAGTTCTCGAAACCCTTGACCTCGAGAACATTGGCAAGGCTGCGTACCTGTTCCAGACCGAGCTCGCTTTTGAGGCTGTACAGGCGGGCTTCTTGGTGGAGGAGGTTCCGATCACCTTTACTGAGCGCGAGTACGGCGAGTCCAAGATGGATGGCAGCTTTGTGAAGCAGTCACTGCTGCAGGTCACCAAGTGGGGATTCAAGCACCGCTCACAGCAGGTAAAAAACCTGGGGTCGGAGATTGGTCGCCTGGCTGGTCACGAGTTTAAGCAGCGATTCCGCAAGTAGGGCTAGGGCAGCCCCAAAGATTGCGGCCTGCCCGTGTGGAGACGGGCTGCCTGTATGACTGCGGGCTGCAAATGTGAATACGGGCTGCCTGTATGAATGGGGGCTGCAAATGTGAAACTGTCTTAGTTTATGACAGTTTCAAGCCATTTTTCAGGCCATTTTTGTCATAAACGCAGTCAGTAACTCGGATCGGCCCGCCGCAGCCAGGCACCAACAAAAAACGGGCCCGAATAAGGAGCAAAACCTTATCCGGACCCATTTTGCAGCATGTAATTCACAGCTGCAGCGCCCTAAAGCTCACTAGCGCAAGCCAGCTCAAACCTTAAGCGTTCTTCTCTGCTTCTTCGGCTTCCTTCTGAGCCTTCAGCAGGCGAGCGGCGTTACGACGACGCTTGCGCAGCAAGTCAACGCGCTCATCCAGCAGCACGTCGAGCTCCTCAATGGAGCGACGCTCACGGAGCATGTCCCAGTGAGTCCTCGGCGGCTTCACCGGCTTGGCTTCAGTGCCTTCGCCTTCAACCAGCTCACCAATTTGGCCATTCTTGCACAGCCATTCACCTGGAATTTCCGCGTCATCCGCGAATGGGACCTCGAAGATCTCACCGGATTCAGTGCGGTAGCGGACCATCATTCGCGGCGCGAGGTCATGATCGCGATCGGTCTCATACGAAACGGCGCCCATGCGACTGCCACGAAGAACTCGATCTGCCATGTGGAACGTGCCCCCTTTGGTAGAAATACTAGACCACACATTATAACGCCTTAATCTGTATTCATGCCATAATTGACTTCTGTGTCAGATCAAAAGCCGAGCACAACTACTGCCAATTGCCAGTGGTGTGGCCGCGAAATGGAGGTCGCCATCCGCGGTCGCCGTCGCAAGTTCTGCAGCCAAGCCTGCCGGCAGCGCGCGTACGAAAAACGCACTGGCGTAGCAAAAGGCGCTTCCAGGCCGATTGCCGAGCGAATCAATTCGGATCTCACGCTAAAGACCGCCACCGATGCCACGAGCAGGCCGGCGGGCGATGACGTCGTAAAGCGAATAGGGGACGGGCTCTTCGAAGTACGTTGTCTCGCCGAAGACTTGCGCACCGCGCTTGACGACGGCATGGAGACTGCCGTCCTGCAGGAGATTACGCAGGAATTGATTATGAAAACGCGCGAGGTGGAACGGTTTATCCCATAGCGGATTAAAAGGATAGGATGAGCACTATGAATTCTGGTGTCCGTAAGTCAATTATTACTTTGATAGCCGTTGCAGTTGTTGCGCTCGCAATTGTTATTGTGGGGCCAGTTTTGTATCGCGTTTTCACGCATGAAGGGGTGCGTACTGGGGATTTCGAGGCCACGGAGCTGCCTGCAGCAACAACTGATGCGAATGGCACCTGGAAGATTGTCGGTGGCGATAACTCACAGAACACCTCCGTTGGTTTTACTTTTAACGAGGTACTGCCGGGCAGCAGGCGGACGACGTCCGGTTCCACTCACGATGTCACCGGTGAGCTGAAGGTTGCTGACAACAATCTTGAGGACGCATCCGTTGTTGTTGATATGGCAACTCTGACTAGCGATATTGAACGTCGTGACATCAATGTCCGCAACAATATTTTCAGCGTTGAGCAGTACCCAGAAGCTAAGTTTGAGCTTGCAGAACCACTCGATATTTCGAGCATTCCAGATAACGGCCAGTGGGCGAATATCGAGATTCCGGGACGCCTGACCATCCGCGGTGTCACCAATGATGTCACCGTACCAATGAAGGCCGCTCGTACCGAAAACTTGGTTTTGTTGTCGGGCTCTTTGCCAATCAACCGCCTGGATTACAACGTGCGCCTGCCACAGTTTGTAGCTGCATCCATCGAGGAGAACGGCGAACTCAATCTGCGCATTGTCGCAGAGAAGCAGGACGCGTAGGTTTCGCGGCTGGCAGACACAGCCATCTAAAGAGAATCGCAGTAGCGCTAATCCAAAGAGGCTTATAGCCAGCGAAAATACACCTCGATTCGTCACTGTGACGCAATAAAGCCATTTAGTCACACACCACAGAAGTCCTGCCAAAAACAATTTTGGTAGGCCAGTTGGGAGTCACAACGATATGAACACCTACGAAGCAATGCTGCTCGCACGAAAGGTGCGAATGGTACTACTGATTATCTTCATTGCATTCGTGGCCTACAAGGGCGCGTGGTGGCTCGTGGCTGTCGGCATACTCCTGATTGGCATGACGCTGTGGCAGAACAAGCGGCTGCGGGAAGAGATTGCCGTCCGCAACGCGGATGAGCTTGCAGCGAACGCCAAGGACAATGAGCAATAATCCCGACGGCATAGATCAAGCGCCAAGATAGAACACGGCAGCAGAAAAGCGGCGGCGGAAAAAGCGGCAGCCCTGGAAATTCAGAAAACCCCAGGGCCAACCACTTTCATTATTTGTCCGATAATATACATTATGACATTTTGCCCTTAGGATCCCGTCCTCCCCATTACCGCCGATGCGCCATTGCCGTCAGGTCTAAGGAATTTTTAGTAAGATTTCCCGCATGCCTGAACTCTCAGACACATCCAGCAGCTCAGACAGACCCAATGCATCCGACACATCAGATAGATCTGGCTCGTCCGACGACCCAAAGCCTCGCGCCAACGTTGACGGGCTCTCTGTAGCCGCAGTAAGCGCAATCACCGCAGCAACCGCCGCAGCATCCCCAGCGAACGCAGCGAACACTTCAGGTGATGCCGCGTGATCGTATCCGCGCTTATCGTTTTAGCGGTCTTTCTTTTCCTCGTTTTCGCCAATGCAATTTTCGTTGCTGTCGAGTTTTCCTACCTCACGGTTAATAGGAACGATGTCAAGAACGCCGCAAACGCCGGCTCAAGGTCCGCATATTTAGTAGACCGTGCTCTATCACGCACCTCTACTAACCTCTCCGGAGCACAGCTGGGAATTACGGTCACCAGCCTTGTTGCTGGTTTCCTGACCGGTCCTTCCCTCGGCGTCCTCCTCGAAGCCGCTTTTGGTGGCACTAGCATCTCTCCCGCCACCGTCACTGCAATCAGCACTACGGGCGCTTTCATTATCGCGACCTTCACTCAAATGGTCTTTGGCGAACTCGTCCCCAAAAACTGGGCCATCGCCGAGCCCACTAAAGTCGCAAACCTCGTGGTCAGACCACAGAATGCCTTCATGTTCGCATTCGGCTGGCTGGTCTGGCTACTCAACAGCGCGGCTAATTGGGTGCTAAAACGGCTCGGCTTCTCCCCTGAGGAAGAGGTCGCCAGTGCCAGGACCGCGGAGGAACTCCGTGCCGTCGTCACGCGCTCTAGCGATGAAGGAAAGATTAACCCGCAGACCGCCGAGTTGGTGGCGCGATCGATTGAGTTCGGCGAGCGCACGGCGGCTGATGTGATGACGCCACGCACGCAGATTATCTTTATCGAAAATCAGAGCGTCGCAGAGATGCTGACGGTCGTCGCAGATTCCGGGCACGCCCGCTTCCCCGTCGTCGGCAACAGCGTCGACGACATTCGCGGCGTGGTGCATTACACCGACCTGCTCAGCGTGCCACACGCACAACGCTTGACGACGTCGGCTGCGAGCCTGGCCAAAGATGTACTCGTGGTGAACGACTCGACCACACTTGATCCGCTGATGCGTCAACTGCGTGAGGATGCATACCAGTTCGCAGTGGTTGTCGATGAGTACGGCGGCACGGACGGCATTGTGACGTTGGAGGATCTCGTCGAGGAGATCGTCGGTGAAATTGACGATGAACAGGACGATCGTTCGTTGCTCTACAGCCGGATTAGCCCCAATACGGTGATTGTTTCCGGTCTCATGCGCCCTGATGAGTTGGGAGAGATCCTAAACCTGGTCCTGCCGGAGGGCGAAGAATCCGACACTATTGGTGGATTTATCACCGAACGCTTGGATCGCATGCCTCGCTTCGGCGACACGATTACGGTCGAAGCCACCGACCACGAAAACCTCGATGAGGAGAACTTGCCTACCACCGCTGAAGTTGCTTTTCGAGTCGAGCGCATGGCGCGTCACCGCGTTGGCCGTATTCGTGTCCAGGTGGACCGCGCCGGCAACAAGGTCACGCGCACGGATGAAGGCGCTGACCAGGACGGCACCAGTCACAACCACGTCGAGCACAACAGCGAAAAGGAGGGCTAGAACATGCCACTACTTACTCTTATTTTGCTGTTGGCCCTCAATGCCTGGTTTGTCGCCGCTGAATTTGCGATGGTCTCGGCTCGCCGCGATCAAATTGAACCGGATGCCGTCAGCGGCTCTACCAGCGCAAAGTACGCGCTGCGCGGTATCGAAAACGTGTCGGTCTCCCTGGCGGCAACACAGCTGGGCATTACCGCCTGTTCCCTGCTCATCGGTGCCGTCGGCGAGCCTGCGATTGCGCACTTCTTCGAGCCCTACATGACAGCGCTGGGACTCCCCGCGGGCACCGCCCACGTGGTTGCGCTGGCGTTGGCGCTGCTGATTGTCACTTTCTTACACATGGTTGTCGGCGAAATGGTGCCGAAGAACATCGCTATTGCGGCTCCCAGCCCGACTGCGAAGTTCGTGGCTATTCCGCTGTATGTGATTGTGCGGGTGCTCAATCCGGTTATCTGGGCGATGAATACGACCGCGAACATCGTGGTTCGCAAGGTTCTTCGCGCCACTCCGAAGGACGAGGTCGATTCCTCCTTCACCGCTAGTCAGGTGCAGGATTTCGTCGCCGAGTCCGGGCGTCAGGGCCTTCTCGACAATGACGAGCTCGCGCTCCTCCACAAAGCTCTCGGCTTCGAGCATCTCACCGCCGCGGATGTCACTATGCAACTCGACACCCTCGTCACCATTGGCTCCGACGCCACCGTCGCCAACATCGAAGAGCTCAGCGCACGCACGCGCTTTTCCCGCTTCCCCATCACCGATGCCGACAGCAGCTTCATCGGCTACCTTCATGTCAAGGATTTGCTCTCGCTTGACGACGGTCACCGCGACCGGCCCTTCCCGCGGAATCTGATTCGCACCTTCGCAAGCGTCAGCCCGGATGCCAAGCTCCAGACGGTCATGCGGCTGATGCAGCGCGAGCAGGCTCACTTCGCCTTGGTGACGGCGAAAAACAGTACTTCGGAGAACTCTGTCAGCGGAATCGTTGCACTGGAGGACGTACTAGAAGAGCTCGTCGGCGAAGTCCGCCAGGCAACAGCCTAGCGAGTGCGCCGACGAGCCCCGTCGATTCCAGCTGGTTACTTGCTGCTGAAAGCTTGTTAGCTAATTACTTCAGTGCAGCCAGTGCGGAGTCGTAGTCCGGCTCCGTGGTGATCTCATCGACCAGCTGGTTGTAAATGACCTTGCCCTCTTCGTCAGTGACGACTACGGCACGAGCAAGCAGGCCAGCGAGCGGGCCATCCTGCTGGACAACACCGAAGGCTTCGCCGAAGCCGTGGCGGAAGTCCGAGGCAACCTCAACGTTGTCCAGGCCTTCTGCAGCGCAGAAGCGGCCGAGAGCGAACGGCAGGTCACGCGAAACATTAACTACGACGGTGTTGTCCAGCCCAGCAGCGTCCTCGTTGAAGTGACGCACCGAAGCTGCACAAACACCAGTATCTACGGACGGGAAGATGTTGTAGACGACCTTCTTACCAGCGAAGGTCTCATTGGTGACCTCCCCGAGGTCACCACCGGTGAGGGTAAACTCCGGAGCCTTGTTGCCCACCTGGGGCAGGTCTCCGGAAAGCTGGACTGGGTTGGACTGAAATGCGGTTTGTGTCATAGCGCCCTTTTTACCGCCTTTCGCCCGGATCCTCCAGGCTGTTTCCTGGAAATCAGTAGAATCGTGACAGAAATGAAATTCCGGGCCGCAGTATCTTGAGCAATCTTGCGTACCTTGCGGTCCGGGCCACGCTATTCAGCGGGCCCCACGTTTAAACTCCGAGGAAAGGCAGCCATGAGTTTGATTACCGCAATTGTGTCCATCGATGTCGAAGCTGACAAGATTCCGGAGGCCGCCGAGACCATCGTCGAGATCGACGGCGTGACTGAGGTCTACTCCGTTACTGGTGACTGGGACTTGGTCGTCGTGGTGCGCGCAACTAATCACGATGATTTGGCGGAAATCATTCCAAATCTCATCAGCAAGGTCGACGGTGTTATTCGCACTCAGACTCAGCTGGCTTTCCGCACCTACTCTCAGCACGACCTGGAAAGTGCATTCTCCATCGGGCTGGAGTAGCCGCGGATTCTTCCACCGAGCCGTGCGGTATGCGGGAGCTACTTAACCACTTCCGCCATCGCGCGGCCTGCCTGGCGGCCACTGAAAATACAGCCGCCCAGGAATGTACCTTCCAGCGCGTTGTTGCCGTGAACGCCACCGCCACCGAAGCCAGAGGCCTCGCCTGCAGCGTAGAGCCCCTCAAAAGGTGTTCCGTCCGGGTGCAAGCACTGGCCGTCGAGGGTGGTCTCGATGCCACCGAGCGTCTTGCGGGTCAGCATGCGCAGACGAATAGCAATCAGTGGGCCGTTCTTCGGATCCAAAATCGGTGATGGCGGCACGGAGCGGATGATCTTGTCCCCGAGGAAGTTCCGGGCCACGTTGACGTAATTGACCTGGTAGTCCTTGGAGAAGGGATTACCGGTCTGCATATCGCGCTGACGAATCTGCTCCTCGAGCTTCTCCAGGTCAATCTTCGGCGCTGCGGCTCCGGACTCCCCGCCCGAGCTCGCCTCCACAATCTCGTTCATCCCCTCGACCAGCTTTGGCAGATCGTCGGCAACCACCCAGTCTTCGCCGTTATCCATAAACGCCTGAATAGGTGCGGCAACACCAGAGGTCACCTTGCCAATCAGCTTCTTGATCTCCTTGTCGGTCAGATCCGGATTCTGTTCTGAGCCAGAGAAAATGAACTCCTTGGCCACGATGTTCTTATTCAGCACAAACCAGGAGTAAGAGTGTCCGGTAGCCAGAATGTGCTTCATCGTGCCGACAGTATCTGCACCCGGAATATATGGCGCAGGCAGGCGATTTCCTTCTGCGTCAAACCACATGGCCGACGGCCCCGGGATGATACGGATACCGTGATTCGGCCACACGGGATTCCAGTTCTTCATGCCCTCGGTGTAATGCCACATGCGGTCACGGTTGACGAGGTTTGCGCCGGCCTGCTCTGCAATCTCGATACCACGGCCGTCAACATGCTCTGGCACACCGCAGACCATGTCCTTCGGCATCTCGCCCAGGCGCTCGGTCGGCCAGCACTTACGCACGGCTTCCAGGTTGCCGCCAACACCGCCCGTCGCAATGCACACGGCCGACCCGAGGATCTCAAAGTCCTCCCCTGTTTCCTCACGTGACGACGCCACTCCTCGCTCTAAAGATTCACAGGGAACCAGAATCTTGCCACGCACGCCGACGGCGCGGCCATCTTCGACAATCACCTCGTCAACGCGGTGGCGATGGCAGTATTCCACCAGCCCCTTCTTCGCAGCTTCAGCGACCGGCTCTGCGAATACGCGGACGATTTCGGGGCCTGTGCCCCAGGTGAGGTGGAATCGGGGTACCGAGTTACCGTGACCGTCGGCACGCCCTTCACCGCGCTCAGCCCACCCGACGACAGGCAGGAACTTCACGCCGAGATTGCGGAGGTAGTCACGCTTCTCCCCTGCCGCGAAGTTCAGATAGGCCTTGGCCCACTTGCGTCCCCAGTTGTCTTCCTCGCGGTCGAACTGCGCGGAGTTGAACCAGTCAGCTTCAGCGAGCTCGCGGTTGTCCTTGACTCCCAGGCGGCGCTGCTCTGGCGAGTCGACGAGAAAGATTCCTCCCAGCGACCAGAAAGCCTGTCCGCCGAGGTTGTTGGCATTCTCCTGGTCGACAAGGATGACCTTCTTGCCGGCCTGCGTGGCCTCATACGTCGCGACCAATCCGGCAAGTCCGGCGCCGACGACAACAATGTCTGCAGTACGTGTGGTGCTCTGTGCGTTCATAGTTTCGTTTTTAGACCCTAAACATCGCCTTTGAGGTGATTTTGCCTAAAAACGTGATTTATTTTTACAGGCTTTATTTATCTGGCGAATTTCCAACGCGCCCGGAGCTGCCCACTGCTAGTGAGGCCTGCGTGGCGCATGCACGAGCTCGACCTGCACGAGCGTGACTTTCTCTGCGCGCACGAGCGCTTCAAATAGCGACAGATAGTAATTCCACATCCTCCGGAACACTCTGTCGTAGCCGATACCAGCGGCTTCGCGCGCATGCGCCGCAAAGAAATCTCGCTGGAGCTGCAAGGTCGTCGCGAAGTGCGCCGGAATGTACTCTTCCGCCGCGATGCGCAGGCCGGTTTCCCGGTCCACCATCTTGCGCAGCTCTTCCATGGTGAAAAGCTGCAGCTGCGGCCACACGTAAGCGCGTACGAGGTCCAAGCTGCGCTCGGCGAGCGCATCGAATTTGCCCGTCGCTACCACCATTTGGACGACGATGGTGCCGCGGTCGACAAGCAGACGCTCGGCGCTCTTCAGCCAGCGCAGCGCACCTGCACGACCGAAGGTCTCCAGACGCCCGACGTTGATAACCGCCTCGAAGTCGGACTCGAATTCGCGTGGCGACGGAATGTTGCGATCCATCTGGATCACATCGACCGCGCCGCGCAATCCGGCTTTTTCCACCCGTTCCAGCACCGTTTCGGTGTGGTCATCAGAGACGGTAATAACCTCCGCGCCCGCTCCCCTTTCTGCAGCCCGAAGGGCAATTTCTCCGCCTGCCGACGGCCATTCGGCGACACGGTCTCCGGCCCGGACTCGAGCAAGATCGAGGATGTGCTCAATATTGCGCACCTGGGCATGCAGAAAATCGGCACGCGCGACGGATTTCGGGGCATCGACATAAGTCACGTCAACTGACCAGTGCGAGGGAACCCCACCCTTGCCAGCACCACGGGCATAGTTTTGAATCTGTTCCCGCGACGAGGTACGCACTCCGGAGGCGAACAGGCCGGAACCGCCCATCAGCAATTCGCCGGAATAGAGCTCCAGCAATGAGGTCGGCAACTCTCCCGCCATATCTGGCCCATCGAGACGCGGACGTGAACGCGCGACTTTCATCAGACCACGTGCCAGCGGCCCCAACGAAGCAATATCAAGCTCGGCGCTGAGCAGTCGGCTGAGAAGCTCTGGCAAATCATCACTGGACCATTCGCCCGCGAGATAGGCCTCCCCCAATCCGAGCCATTCTGAATCAGCTAGTCGAGAATAGAAAACAGGATCAATGACGCTGAAAATGACTGGACGAAACGATTCAGAACTAGTGGGAGATTCACTGCCGCCGCTACAGTTGGCACCACCGACTCCGTCGATAGCCAAATCGGCGTCACCCGTCGACCGAGTAATGAAGGACTCTCCGACAAACTCACCGGATTCGACCAGTTCAATGCCGTTGTCCTGGCAGAGACGCTCAAAAGAGCGTTCCATCATTTCGGCACGTTTCGCTAGGAAACGCCCCTCTGGAATACGCGCAACCCGAGGCCATCGCTCTGCGTCAATTGCCTGCCGGCTTGCCGAATTCACCCTGCCCGAACCTCCTAACAATCGCGCCGCATAAAGGTACGAATAACGAACTGAGTTTGCTCTCGAAGCCTACCGCGCAGGGACCCAGAATAGGCGGTGGCGCACCGAGAGGATTACTATTGTGGCTTGCCGGCTAAAAGCCGAATCTAAAACTTCGAGAACTTTCAAGTCTGTGAGGAGAAAATACATGACCGAGACTCCGTACCGCCCGCACTCCGGACGCCCGCACGTGGTCGTCATCGGTTCGGGTTTCGGTGGCTTGTTCGCGGCGAAGAAGTTGCAGGGCGCCGAGGTCGACGTCACTCTCATCGACCGCACTAACCACCACCTGTTCCAGCCACTGCTCTACCAGGTAGCAACGGGCATCCTGTCCTCGGGCGAAATCGCTCCGTCCACTCGTACGATCTTCGACGGTGTTCAGAACGTTCGTGTTGTCAAGGGCGATGTCACCGACATCGACGTCGAAAAGCAGGTTGTGACTTCGGAACTGGGGCACCAGACTTCCAAGTGGGAATACGATCACCTCCTGGTTGCCGCTGGCGCTGGCCAGTCCTACTTCGGCAATGATCACTTTGCCGAGTTTGCTCCGGGCATGAAGAACATCGACGACGCACTCGAAATCCGTGCCCGCATCATCGGCGCGTTTGAGCGCGCCGAGCTGACCAACGATCCGGCTGAGCGCGAGCGCCTGCTGACCTTCGTTGTTGTCGGCGCTGGTCCGACTGGTGTTGAGCTTGCTGGCCAGCTGGCCGAGCTGGCTAACCGCACCCTCGCATCGTCCTACCGCAGCTACAACCCGCACGCTGCACGCGTCGTCCTGCTCGACGGCGCACCGCAGGTTCTGCCGCCGTTTGGCAAGCGTCTGGGCCGCAAGGCTCAGAAGTCCCTGGAGAAGATGGGCGTCATCGTCAAGCTGGGCGCGATGGTGACTGACGTCAATGAAGAGGGAGTCACCTACAAGAACATGAAGGATGGAACCGAGGAGTTCATCCCGTCGTTCTGCAAGATTTGGTCCGCCGGCGTGTCCGCTTCCCCGCTGGGCAAGATGATTGCCGAGCAGACTGGCGCCGAGACCGACCGCGCTGGCCGTGTCGTTGTCAACGAGGACATGACAGCTGGTGACTACAAGAACGTCTACGTCGTGGGCGACATGTCCAACCGCGAGAACCTGCCGGGTGTTGCTCAGGTTGCTATTCAGGGTGGCGAGTACGTCGCCGCCAACATTGCAGCTGAGGCCGACGGCCGCGACGTCGCTGAGCGTCAGCCGTTCGAGTACTTCGATAAGGGCTCCATGGCAACCGTCTCCCGCTTCTCCGCAGTGGTGAAGATGGGCAAGGTTGAGGTCACCGGCTTCATCGGCTGGATTCTGTGGCTGGCCGTCCACCTGATGTTCCTGGTGGGCTTCCGCAACCGCCTCGTCTCCTGCGTCAGCTGGGGCCTGAACGTCCTGGACCGCAACCGTTGGCAGATGGTTTCCACCCGCCAGCAGATGTACGCACGCAACGCCATCGACCGCCTGGCCGAGTTCAACAAGGACAAGGCTGAGCAGGATCTGCCGCTGGAGGTTCGCGACACTCGCCGCGAGCACCGCGCAAAAAGGAACAAGTAGTTAACTTGCAGGTGGCCAGATTAGAAAACAGCTAATCACGACAAGCCACCTGCGAGCTTCCTACCAGGCCCGTTACCACCTATAACGATTTGCTACAGCGGCTTGTCGAGTACCGCAATTCGTAGGTTGGTGCGGGCCAGCAGTTTTTCATCTGCCTTGCGGGTGTGCTCAATACGCCACAGTTGCATGGTGCGCCCCAGGTACTCTGGCTCCGCCGTGGTAACGATTACCTCGCCAGCTCGGGCGGAGCGGTAAAAATCGGTGTTATTGTTCACACCGACGACCGGCTTCTTCGCACCGCAGGCAACGAAACCAGCAATAGAGCCAGCAGTCTCACCTAGCGAGCAATAAACACCGCCATTGGCTAGGCCCCACGGTTGCAGGTGGTCGGGCCCGACCTCGAGCTCCATCTGAATTCGCTCCGGCCCGACATGGACAAACTTCGTGCCCAGCAAGGTATCTAGACCGCCGATTCCGTTATCGCCCAAGGTGCTGTTAAAAACAGCCAGCTCCTCATCGCTCAGCGCTTCCTGGCTAGCCTTCGTCGCCAGTGTCATATAATCGCGCAGCGCCTTCCTCTTCGCCTGCTCGGCGACGGAAGCTGCAGAGTTAGAGTCCTGTGAACTGCCATTATTCGCAATAGTCTCGTCAGTCATGCCAAACATTGTGCCAGCGCACGCCATCACTCGTGGCAGTTTCAACGTTAAAAGCAGTAACAATTTCTGAGTCCCAGATACAACGAACCCCGGCCAGGCTTTAAGATGGTGGGCATGACCGATAACAATGAACTCGCACAAATTGGTGTCGTCGGGCTCGCCGTCATGGGCTCGAATATCGCACGCAACTTCGCCCACAAGGGACACACCGTTGCCGTGTACAACCGCAGTCCGGAGAAAACTCGCACCCTCATCGCTGAACACGGTGATGAAGGCTCATTCATCCCGTCCGAGACCATTGAAGAGTTCGTCGCTTCGCTGGAGCGCCCGCGTCGCGCTCTGATCATGGTTCAGGCAGGTGCCGCTACTGATGCGGTCATCGATCAGCTTGCCGACGTGATGGAGCCCGGCGACATCATCATTGATGGCGGTAACTCTCTTTACACGGACACCATCCGTCGCGAGAAGGCTATTCGCGCCCGTGGCCTGCACTACGTTGGCACTGGTATTTCCGGTGGTGAAGAAGGTGCTCTGACTGGCCCATCCATTATGCCGGGTGGAACGAAGGAGTCCTACGAGTCCCTCGGCCCGCTGCTGGAGTCCATCTCCGCACACGTTGATGGCGTTCCGTGCTGTACTCACATTTCCTCCGATGGCGCTGGCCACTTTGTAAAGATGGTCCACAACGGCATCGAGTACGCGGATATGCAGGTCATTGGCGAGGCCTACCACCTGCTGCGTGAGGCCGCTGGCCTCACCCCTGCCGAGATTGCAGATATCTTCCGCGAGTGGAATAAGGGCGACCTGGACTCCTACCTGGTCGAGATTACCGCTGAGGTTCTCTCTCAGGACGATGAGAAGACAGGCAAGCCGCTGGTGGATGTCATCGTTGATGCTGCTGGTCAGAAGGGTACCGGCCGTTGGACGGTCAAGGCCGCTTTGGACTTGGGCATTCCAGTAACTGGTATTGGCGAGGCCGTGTTCGCTCGCGCCCTGTCGTCTTCCCTTGCTCAGCGTGAGGCTGCCCGCAACCTGCCGTCGGGAAGCCTGGCTAAGGCACCGGAAGATCGCGATGCTTTTGTGGAGCGCGTCCGTAAGGCGCTCTACGCTTCCAAGATCGTTGCCTACTCGCAGGGCTTCGATGAGATTAACGCTGGTGCCAAGGAGTACGGCTGGGAGATTGACCGCGGTGCGCTGGCGACCATCTGGCGTGGTGGCTGCATCATCCGCGCACAGTTCCTGAACCGCATCAAGGAAGCGTACGACCGCAATCCGGAGCTGCCGGCGCTGGTACTCGACGAGTACTTCCGTGACCAGGTCACCGAGTGCCTCGACGCGTGGCGCGACGTTGTCGTCACTGCAGCACAGATGGGTATCCCGGCTCCGGTGTTCTCCTCTTCGCTGGCTTACTACGACGGCCTGCGTGCGGAGCGTCTGCCGGCAGCACTGGTTCAGGGGCAGCGTGACTACTTCGGTGCGCACACTTACCAGCGTGTTGACCGCGAGGGTGCTTTCCACACCCTCTGGTCTGGCGACCGCTCCGAGGTTGAAGCGTAGTCTTGAAGTCTGTCGCTTCACGCTCTTGAAGTTAAAAGGGGTCTGAGATGCCATTTCCCAAGAAGGCAAAGCCTGATTTTGTGCCACGAGTTCTTTCCATCGCCGGCACAGACCCAACAGGTGGCGCTGGGCTCCATGCCGATTTAAAATCAATCGCCGCCGCCGGTGGTTATGGTATGGGCGTGGTCACCGCTTTGGTATCTCAGAACACCGTGGGCGTTCGTGCCGTCCACACCCCACCTGTTGACTTCCTCGTCGAGCAGCTGGCTGCTGTAACTGAGGATGTCACCATCGACGCGGTGAAGATTGGCATGTTGGGTTCACGCGAACTCACGCAGGCCGTCACCAACTGGGTTCGGGAGACCAAGCCAGCCGTGGTTGTTCTCGATCCGGTTATGGTCGCCACCTCTGGCGACCGTCTGCTTGACGAAGATGCCATGGACGCAATGCGTGACTTGGTCGCGGAAGCCACCGTCATCACGCCGAATGTTCCCGAACTGGCATTGCTTGCCGACGCCCCGGAGGCCAGCGACTTCACTGAGCTGATTGAGCAGGCGCTGGAGTTCGCGAGCAAGAACGATGTCATCGTGATTGCAAAGACTGGTCACTTAAGTGATGAGGAAGCCGGCAATGCCGTGGCCTTCCCCGATGGCCAGGTTTTCTTCAGCTCTTCTCCCCGCATTCACACTGAGAACACCCATGGCACGGGTTGTTCGCTGTCCGCAGCTCTTGCCACACGGATTGGTGGGGGCTCTGCGATTAATGATGCCCTGCGCTGGACTACGCGCTGGCTCAGCGAGTCCATTCGTTTCGCGGATAACCTCAACGTCGGCCAGGGGCACGGCCCCATTGACCACGGCCACAGGGCTCGTCGCCTGGAAAAGGTCGCGCTTCGCCGAATGCAACCAGTGCATCTGAACTCTAGTTTTTACCCGGCGGCCATCGAAGGCACTGATACTGAGCAGACGCCGAAGGAGCTGGAATCTTTCTTCGGCCACTCACTCCAGATTGCGCCGGCGGGCCCCTTTACTTCCCAGCTGTGGCGGGACATCGAAGACATCGTTGCCGAGATTGGCGGAATGTTCAGCGTCCCCACGATGCTCCGCGGCGACCTTTCCTCGGACGAAACCAACTTCTTCGTAGCGCAAGAGGCCTGGTACTTGCACCAAGTTTTCCCAGTCCTGTCGCATCTGGCAACCAAAGCACCCTGCGCTAAGGAACAGGTTCTGTGGTCGTCACTCGCACAGGAAGCCCTGGTGCGTGCGTTGGAATTGAGCAATAACGCGCTGGAAGAGACTTCTTCGGCGCTCGAGGACATCGAGCCGACAACCATCACGCAGCTTTTGCTGGACGTGCATTCTTCCTGTAGCGCTTTCAACCCATATCGGGTCGCCGTAACCAGTATCGTCGCCGAAATGTGGATTGCAACCGAGCTGACTCTGCAAGGAAAATCGCTGGTTGATGAGGATTCCGCGATCGCGAACTGGGTGGAGGTGTATTCCGACCCCGAGTATGTTGACAGTGTTCAGCAGGCTCTCGAGGTCCTTGAAAAGAATATGTCCACGGCCAGCGATGCGGAGCTCAAATCCATCCGCAACATCTTCCGTCGAGCCGCCATTCTTGAGCGCGAGGCCTATGCGCAACCGGGTCGCGGTTGGTAAATCTCATGGGACGGTAGTTTTCAAGCTCACCGGACGTGCCTATTGCATGGCAGTCCGGGGATAGCGGTATTCTAACAAGCATGCCCCCTCCTGCTGAGTCCAGTGATTTCAGACAGTTGGGCACGCCGGAAGCGATTGTGAGTATTCTGCGTGCCCAGCACATAACTTCGCCTACTGCCGTGCAGGTGGCGACTTTGCCAGATGCTTTCGCTGGCAAGGACGTTCTTGCGCAGGCCCCTACAGGCTCGGGCAAAACGCTCGCATTCGGCATTCCGCTGGTCGCGTTACTCAATAACGCCTCTCCAGCGCTTCCCGGTTACCCGCGCGCGCTAATTATTTCGCCAACGCGCGAACTCGCAGATCAGATTGCTGATGTCCTGGCTGACATCGGTGCCGCTGCAGGTCTGCGTGTCTTGAGCTTGGTCGGCGGTGACTCCGTGGCCAAGCAGCAGACTCTGCTCGCGGCACCAGTCGATATCGCTGTGGTCACACCGGGTCGCGCACACGATTTGCGCCGCCGCAGCCTCCTCAGCCTTGAGCAGGTTCTCGCCGTTGTTGTAGACGAAGCGGACATGCTCGCTGACATGGGCTTTCTGCCCGATGTTCTGGGCCTGGTCCGTGCGTGCCCGAAGTCGGCACAGCGCATGGTCTTTTCCGCCACGATTAACGACGACGCCGCGGGGCTTATCCGCGATCGTCGCGCAAGTAGCACTGAAGTTGCGAAGCACAAGGTCACTGCCTCCCGGTTGACCATGCGCAATATGCGGCATCTGTTACTTCGGGTGGAGGACAACAACGAAGCCGACGAAGTGGTCGCCTGGATTGCCTCCCGCAAGGATCAGTGCGTCATCTTCGCCAACTCTAAGGCGCGTGTCGTGCAGCTGGCTAAGTTTCTACAGTTCTATGACATCAAGTTAGGTTTCCTCCACGGCGATCGTGGCCAGGCAACTCGTCGCGCGGTCCTCAAGGCCTTTTCCGAGGGTGAAATCAATGTCCTCGTCACCACGGATGTGGCCGCTCGTGGCATTGATATCGATGCTCTTGACTTGGTTGTGCACGCGGATCCGCCAAGGGATTCCGCGACGTACATTCACCGCTCGGGTCGAACGGCTCGTGCAGGTGCTTCCGGCACGGTAGCGATGATTGTGCGTGACCGCCAGGTTGATCAGGCCCGTGAGCTGCTGGCAGGGGCCGGCGTTAAAGCTGAAGAGCTGCGTGCAGCTCCGGGGCTGCCGCGATTTGTCAAGGAACTGGGCGCACGGCGTCCGCGCCGGGCTCGTCAAGATCAGAGCCAATCGGCAGGCAGTGTTAGTGGTGCCGGTTACCGCGGGCGCGGCGGTCCGTCGGCAAGCGGAAAGAATCGTGCTGGCGGTCGCGTACACCGCCCCAAGCGAGGGAAAAAGAAGAAGAGATAATCAGTGGATATTGTTCTCAATATTGTCGCGGTTGTCGGCTTTATCGCGCTAACCGCTGGCACCGGCCTCTTTGTGGCGTTTGAATTCGCGCTGACGGGACTGGAGCGATCTACGATTGACGCCGACCGCGCCCGTTCAGCGGATGCACCTGCTGAGGCCGTTCACAAGGCGCATAATCGACTGTCCTTCCACCTCTCCGGTGCACAGCTAGGCATTACGTTGACCACGCTGGCAACTGGTTTCCTCGCGGAACCGGTGCTGGCGCAGTACTTCACGCCGATGTTGCATTGGATGGGGCTCAGCGAGTCTGCAGCGGGACCGACCGCACTGATTCTTGCGCTCATTGTGGCCACGATGTTGTCGATGGTCTATGGCGAGTTGGTGCCAAAGAATGTCGCCATTACAGAGCCGTTGGCAGTAGCGCGAGTTACGGCTCGTCCGGTGATGGCGTTTAACTGGGTGTTCCACTACTTCATCCATTCGCTGAATGCCACGGCGAACTGGCTGGTGCGCAAGCTCGGTATTGAACCGGCGGATGAGTTGGCTTCAGCGCGTTCCCCGCAGGAGCTGGAAGCACTGGTACGTAATTCTGCGGAGCAGGGGGCATTGGATGAGTCGAAGGCCGCTGTACTCGAGTCGTCGTTACGCTTTGGCGAAACGACGGCGGAGGACCTAATGACGCCGCGGTCGACGATTACCTCCCTCGATGTCGATGACACGGCGCTGGATCTGCTGGCTGTCGCTATCGAATCGGGGCATTCCCGCTTCCCCATTACTGACGGGGACCTCGATGCCACTGTCGGTGTTGTCCACGTCAAGGACGCATTTGCGGTGCCTGCGGCGAAGCGCTCAACCACCACCATGCGGGAGATTGCACGGCCTGTGCCGACGCTGCCGCAGTCGCTGGACGGCGATGCCGTACTGGAGGCCGTGCGTTCGGCCGGCTCGCAGATTGCGCTGGTCGCCGATGAGTACGGCGGCATCGCCGGCATTGTCACCATCGAGGATGTCGTCGAGGAAATTCTTGGCGAGGTCTGGGATGAGTACGACGACAAGGAGTCCGAGCAGGAAGTCAAACGCGCGATCGAAGGCTGGAACTGCTCTGGCCTTGTGCGTACCGACGAGCTGCCGACCAAGGTCGGATACTTCGCCCCAGAAGGTAGCTTCGAAACGCTCGGTGGATTGATTATGTTTGCGCTCGGTCGCATCCCGGAGGTCGGTGACGTCGTCCTGCTGCCAGAGACCGAACGCGATTTCATGGACGAGTTCGAATCGGGTATCGCCGGACGCTGGTACGCCCGCATTCTGGCGATGGATGACCGCCGCGTGGACCGTGCAATTTTGATTCCTGTGACCAACGAACGCGCTAAGGAGATGTTCAACCTATGAGTGACTGGTTTGGAATCCTCCTGACTTTCTTCTTGTTGTTGGTCAACGCGTTTTTCGTGGGCGCGGAGTTCTCACTTATTGCTGCGCGCCGTGACCGTTTGGAAGCGCTGCTGGCTCAGGGAAAGAAGCGCGCACGCACAGTTATCAATGCTTCTGAGCACCTGTCGATGATGCTCGCCGCCGCACAGCTGGGCATCACCATTGCCTCGCTACTGCTGGGTAAGGTCTCTGAGCCGGCGCTGGCACATCTGCTGGAAGCTCCCTTCCAGGCGATGGGTATTCCGGAGTCGCTGCTGCACCCGCTGAGCTTTGCCATCGCATTGATGCTGGTGTCAGTGCTGCACATCATGCTCGGTGAGATGGTGCCGAAGAATATCGCGCTGGCAGGACCGGAAACGATGGCCATGCTGCTTATTCCGGTTCATATGGTCTTCTACCGTCTGACCAAGCCGCTGTTGCTGCTGTTTAACTGGATGGCTCGCCATACGCTTAAGCTGTTCGGCATTGAGCAGCGCGATGAGCTCGACACCACTGTCGATTCCACTGAGTTGGCATCGATGATTGCGGAGTCTCGTCAAGAGGGGCTCCTTGACAGCGAGGAGCACGTCCGCCTTCGTCGCACACTGGCTTCGGCCACGCGCACCATTGAGGAGGTACTGATTCCGCACGAGCAGATTCGGCGCCTCCCCACCGCACCGACTGTGGGCGATCTAGAGACGGCGGTCACCGAAACTGGTTTCTCCCGGTTCCCCGTCGCTGCGGCCAACAATGAGCCCAACGAGTACCGCGGCTATGTTCACGTGAAAGATGTCCTCGACCGCGTCATGGATCCTGCCTCCGGCCCAGAGACAGCCATCCCCGATGACGAGATTCGCCCGATGATCGAGATTCCGATCGATGCCACGCTGGATGAGGGATTGCGCATCATGCGCCGCTACAGCGCCCACATGGCAGTGGCTGTACGCGCTCGCATGCCAAAGCCGCACCTGCGCGCAAACGCCCCGGCAAGCATCGCTCCGAAGACCGGTGCTTTCTCCGGCGCGGAGCAGATCGGCATCGTGGCTCTGGAGGACCTCATCGAGGAGCAGGTCGGTGTCGTGCGCGACTGGACCCACGAGGTCTCCCCGCGTCGCAGCGGTGCGCCAAAGCAGCACTCGACCGTGAACCAGCCCCGGACCCGACCGGGCAGCACGCAGGGACGCCAGCAGTGACGCCTACGCCCGATTCGTCTTTCGATTGGCGTGAAGCCAAAGCAAGGCATATCGCCCGCGTCGATGTCCTGACCCGCGACCACCTGTCCCGTCGCAGTCGCGGCCAGCGCCACCCGGTCTGGGACTTCATCTTCGAGTACTACCCCGTTAAACCCGGCCAACTCCGCCGCTGGTCACCGGGCATCGGCGTAGATCTTCCCGGTGCGACGGCCAAAGACATCAGTCACCTGAAGTTCTTTACCCTCGACACGGACGACACTACCGATAGCCCTGCCTGCAAGGAGCCCACCGATACCGCCTCGGGGACGGCGCGTATGGATGTTTCGGCGTACGTCGATAAGCGAGGTAAGACGGTGGCGTACATCGGCCATCTGTTGCGTTCGACGCGCGCGAATCCGGCGCACTTTGACTGCTTTGGCCTGCATGAATGGGCGATGGTGTATCGCCAGCCGGAGCATCGTCATCCGGAGCCACTGCGGCTGGGTCAGGCAGGCACGGACGAGGTCGTCGAGGCCCACACGGTTCGATGTACGCACTTCGACGCCTTCCGTTTCTTCACGCCCGACGCCGTGCCGCTCAACGAGTTTGCCCCGACGCGCGAGACACAGCCGCACTGTGAGCAGATGGGGTGTCTGCACGCCAACATGGACTTGTATAAATGGGCGACCAAGCTCGGCGAGGCGGTCCCCGGCGACCTGTGGCTGGATACTTTCGAGCTCGCGTGCAGTGCCCGTGAGTTGGATATGCGCGCCGCTCCCTACGATCTGCAGGATTGGGGTTTTGCGCCCATTCGCATCGAAACGCCCGAAGGCAAGGCCGAGTACGTCCGCCGCCAGCGTGAGCTCAGTGCGCGTGCCGATGTTCTGCGCGGCCGTCTTCTCGAAGTGGTAGATGTCGCATTGTCCACGCAGTAAAGTTGGCAGGAGTTACGTGCGCGTTTGTGCTTTACGACGAGGTCTGCTGCGAGTCGACAGTGCCGAGCACACTCAGCATAGAAAGGGCTAGAACGACATGGGACGACACGCCTCGGGAGAGAACAACTATCGAGTGGCTAAGGGGCCTTTTATTGCCGTCTTGGTCGTAATTGTTTTGGTCGCTGCGGTTTTTGCCTGGGTTAATCTGCGCAAGAGCAACGATTCGTCGATTGATGCTGACCGTGCACGGTGTACGAAGGGTGACCTGACGCTGGTGGTGACCGCTGATCCTGCTGCGGTGGGCTCGGCACAGAAACTTGTGCAGGACTATGGCGAGTCGAATCCCGTGGTGAGGGACTTCTGTGTGCGGCCACAGATTACGGTGGCGGGCTCGCAGGAGGTTGTGAACGCCCTGTCTGAGGCTGGCGGTGCTGAAGCTGGTGAGGGAGCTCCGGAGGACCCCGCTGCGGGTGAAGCCGGTACTGGAATTATGACTCCGGGAGTCTGGATTCCCGCCGATATCTCTTTTGTGGACCAGGCGAAGAACTCAGACAAGGTCAAGGTCAACAACCCCAAGACGTGGTTGCCGCCGATTGCCAGCGGCGTGGCCTTCACAACCAATCGTGCTGACCAGCTGAACAACGCCACCTGGGAAGAGCTTGCAGGATTGCGCGTGGCCGCCCCAGGTGGCTCCGATGCGGCACTGTCGGCCGTGATTAGTGCTCGACTTGGCGGTGGCCCGGACGTCGCTCGCGAACGCGCGGGCTTGGGTGAGGTCTACACCTCCAATACTCTGCTGACCATGCTCAGCCAGAACGTCGCTGATTTCGACGGCGTGGCCGCAACCCAGCCCATGCTGCAGATGGCCGGCGAGGGGCTGAAGCTGGTCTCCCCTGCGGACGCACCCCAGTTGCACGCGCCAGTTGTCACCTTTGGCTCCGGCGGCAAAATCGACGAGAACACGGCTCGCGCGGCCGAGGACTTCCGGAACTTCGCAGCAGATCACGACGCCGACGGCGAAGCTGCTGAGAGCACTTTCAGCCCTGAAGTAGCGGAGAACTTTGGAGTGCTCTCGCAGATTCAGACGGATTCTTTTGCGCTGCCGCCAGCACTGGAGCAGCCGGACGCGCAACAGCCCGCAACTGCGGTGGGTTCGGCGCTCCTGCTCGCTGACACCTCCGAGGGCGTCGATGTTGGGGCGCTGTCTGCGGCACTTTCCGGCGCTATCGATGCGGCACCTGGTGGCCGCTACGGCCTGTGGACATTCGCACCTGAGGTGAACCGTCTCGCGGAACTTCCCGCGCCCGATGACGAGGCCAACAACGGCGCGGACGCCGTAAAGGGGTCGCTGGCCGAACTTCCGGCTGGTGGTGAGGCACAGTTCTGGCCAGCGCTTATCGATGCCTACCAGGCCGCCCGCGACACCTACTCCCCTGACAAGCCGAACCGTCTCGTCGTGCTCACCTCTGGTCGCGATGCCTCGGGCGCCGATGCCGCCGAGTCTGTCGAGAGGATCAAGGAACTCATTAGCCCAGACCGCCCGGTAACGATTGAGGTCATCGTGCTTCCCGACGGCGACAGCTCCAGCCCCGAGCTGCAGGAAGTGGCAAATATGACCACTGGCTCTCTGCGCATTGCGGCCGACTACGGCGATGGCCTGGCCTCTCAGTTGGCTGCGGCTATCGGTACGGAGTAAGTAGCAAAAAACCGCCTCCATCTGGTCCAACCTCGGGAGAGGAAAAACGGAACCAGTTGTGGAAGGCGGTTTTTGTTTAGCTTGTTTCGGCTATTTGAGCGGCGTCCATAGCAGCGACGCCGCTATTCAGCCATACAGTTGGCTGTTAGGAGATGCGACGGCGACGACGCTCAGCCAGCTCGTCGATGCCAGTACCTGGGTTCTCCTGAGTACCGTCGATACGCTCGGACGGGAAGGAGGCGATGGTGCCAGTCAGTTCCTTCATAATGCCCGGGACAGCAATGCCGAACACTCCCTGGCCACCGTTGAGCAGGTCGATGACCTCTTCATTGGAGCGGCACTGGTAGACGGTGCGACCGTCGGAAACCAGCGTGATGGTAGCCAGGTCATCGACGCCGAGGTCGCGCAGGCGATCGACAGCCAGACGGATATTCTGCAGGGAAATACCGGTGTCCAGCAGACCGCGAACAATCTTCAAAACGAGGATGTCGCGGAAGGAGTACAGACGCTGGGTACCCGAGCCCTTAGCGGTACGGATAGAAGGCTCCACCAGCTTGGTGCGTGCCCAGTAGTCCAGCTGGCGGTAAGAAATGCCCGCTACCTGACATGCGATAGGAACGCGGTAGCCAACCTGCTCGTCCGGTCCCATGTCGAACAGGGATTCCTGAACCGCGCGCGGCTCTTGCGAGTCCGACGCACGGAGCTCATTGTCGCCAAAGAGCGAACCGCTGTTGTCGTCGACCATATAAATTCTCCCGAGGTAGTTTCACTGCCGTTATTTATCTTTCGCCAAGGTTAATCGGCTGTCAATACATCACAGGACGACACGCCGAATCTCTAAACCTAAAGTTAAGGTTTAGAGTTTGGAGTCATAGTTTCCCCAGCTCAAGCACAACCCGGGAGAAAAACCGCAGGACGGGATGAAACCATAACTTACGAAAAGTTACCCCTTTTATGGGGTCATTCAGCGACACGCCGGAGGAAATAAGCGTCACAACTACCCCAAAAGTAGCCAGTTGTTCACTCCAGTCACACGTTTAACGGTCGCCATCGGAAGCTGAATCGGCGCCACCGTCGGCTTCACCATCAGACTTCTTGTCCTCCGCATCACCATGCGGCTCGGCGAAGTAGTCAGCATCAATGCTGTCGAGGAATTCCGCAAACTCCGACACCGATGCCTCGACGGAGTCGGTCTCCGACTCGTCGGCAAGCGAACCGCCATTGGTTGCGACGAGACGCGCCGCTACCGACGTGGCGTCGAGCACATCACGCGCGACATACAGCGGAACCTCAAGCTCGCTAGCGATAAGGATGAGGTCGGAGGGCCGCAAATCAATCTCTGCGCCACCTTCGAGCACCAGGCTGGCGATGAAAACGCCCTCATGCACGCCCGTAATCTGGCCGCGCAGGGCGCTCTGCCCCACCATGTCCAGCGTATCGACGAAGACCTCATGCATGCCCGGGCGACGCTGCGTAGCGCCGGTCTCACGGGCGGAGTACTCCGTCGCCGTCGCCAAATCAATCCAAATCGGGATAATCCGATTGGTCTCTTCGGCATGCAGGAGCAGCACTGGATCGTCCTCAGGAGGATGCGCCATCCAGTCTAGAAACTTGACTTCTACGAGTTTTTCGTCCATAACAGCGATAATTGTAGCGAGCCGCTATTTACGCGGGACTACCGACTACTTCCCCAGGTCCTTGTTGACCTGGCGCTTGACCAAAGTGCCGTGCAGCGTGACCATCAGCGCAGTCATCTCACGGCCCATCTCCACAGCCTTCTGCTTGCCGCTAGCCGCACGCGACTTACTCAGCGGACTAGCAGCGAGCGACACCAAATCTGCCTCACGGGCCGCAGCGGTACGCACAGTTTTGAGGTGGCGGGCATCCAGACCAAACTCAGCCAGCTTGACCGCCGTCTCAGTGATGAGCAGGTCATCGCCATCGAACATGTTCAGCGTGTCCGGAGTAATCAGGCCGACTCGAACCAGTTCAGTGATAAACTTCTCGCTAGCGCCGGTGCGCTCTGCCAGCTCCGCCTGCGTCAGCGAGACCACTGCGGCTTCGCGGAACTGATCCGCCGTCACCAGTGGAGTGACCGATGCCAGCCCGTCGCCGCCAGCGTTGCCCGCATCAATTTCGTCGAGCTGCTCTTTAATAACCTTCAGCGGCAAGTAGTTATCGCGCTGAACGGTGAGAATGTAGCGCAGGCGGTCAATGTCCGCCTGGCTGTAGCGACGATAACCCGAGGAGCTACGCGACGGGCACAGCAGCCCCTCCGACTCGAGAAAACGAATTTTGGACAGCGTTACATCAGGGAACTCAACCTTGACTTCCTTCAGCACAGCACCGATGGTCTTCTTCTTGCCCACCGAGCGTGCTTGCTTCGCAGTGCTTTCCGACGAAGTCGGCTGCGAAACTGCTGATTTGCGTACTGCTGCCACTGGTCTTTTCCGAGCCTTTACAAAAATAAGGGGTTAATGCCGACAGGCGTCGACATTAACCGATGTCGAACTAGTTACCGATCAGGAAGACGAGGCGGAACTTACCGACCTGAACCTCGTCACCATTAGCCAGAAACGCGGAGTTCTTCGGCTCGCGGTTAACGTAGGTACCGTTCAGCGATCCCACGTCGACGACCTCGTAGGAGTCACCGTTCTTGCGGAACTCTGCGTGACGACGGGAAACAGTCACATCATCGAGGAAGATGTCGCTGTCCGGGTGACGACCAGCGGTGGTGACTGCCTGATCGAGCAGGAAACGCGAACCTGCGTTTGGCCCCCGCTTGACAACCAAGAGTGCCGAGCCCGCCGGAAGTCCTTCAACACCGGAGACCGTGGAGTCCGTGTTAGAGCCGGACTCCATTTCCTTCAGCAAATCTGCACGGAAGACCGAGGTGGTCTCGACCGATGCCTCTGGCTGGCCGCTATTGCTAGTCATATCTTTCCCTCCGGGATAACCTTGGGCGATTTACTCGTTACTTTTTAGATAATAGCGCCCCAACCGCTTTCGTGTTGTTATCTAATCCCAACCATGTTGTGACGCAGCTCACCAGCAGGGTATGTACAACATGATTGATATGCGTAAATACCGACATCTGAGAGCTTTCTCTGTGGGTGTACCTAGGCCGGTCACCTGAGAAATATTTTCAAATTGTTACCAAACCTGTGGTTACGGCTTACCTAAACATCGCTGCAATTGAGCCGACGACCGAGCCGCCACCATTGCTCAATGGGTTGTCGTTGACCATGTACGTCCACGTCGAGCTCGGGCGAGCAAGACCCGTGTCCTCTAGATGTGCGCCTTCGCTGTCGATTTCGACCTCTTGGAAGGTCTGCACCGACTCGGTAACGGCATTGTTCACCAGGCTCTTAAAGGCGCCGATGGCGGCGCGGTGGAACTCATCAATGGGGCTTTCCTTAGCCAGCGCGCGCAGGTGAATCGACTCCCGCAGGTCATCCAGATCCGCCAGGTGGTCTGACCATCCGCGATCCAGGTGGCTCAGCATGATTTCCCGGGCAGCATCCTCGGCGACATCGCGCCCGACTACGGATTCGACTTCCTTGGCCCGCGCCGATGCCAACTTGGACAGTTCTTCCCAGGCTGCATTAGTAGTCAGCAGTTTCTCCCGGCGCTCATCCAGAATCTCGCGCTGGTCACCGATGAGCTTGTTGTACTTCCACGTCGTCGCATGAATCGACAGCATGGTCGCCTCTGTCACTCGCTGTGCGCGGTCGATGAACTGGTATGCCCTCTTATCCCGGACACGGCCATCATCCTCGGGCAGCACGCTCAGCGTCTCGCCAGCAGCGCCCTCGGAAATCACCGGATCATCCAGGGAGACAAAGAACACCGACGAGCCCGGATCGCCTTGGCGCCCGGCGCGGCCACGCAGCTGATTGTCCAGTCGGTCAGTGCGGTGCTTGCCCAGGCCAATAACGCATAGTCCACCGCGTTCGACCACCGCATCTCGGTTGGATTCATCTGCCCCACCGAGGCGGATGTCGGTTCCTCGTCCGGCCATCTGGGTGGACACCGTCACGCGGCCAATATCGCCAGCATTGGCGATGACCTGGGCCTCCAGCTCGTCATTTTTCGCGTTCAGCACCGAGGATTCGATACCACGCAGAACCAGTGCATCGGCCAGGCGTTCCGATTCCGCCACGTCACGGGTGCCTACGAGTATTGGTCGACCAGTGCCGTTGAGTTCCACGACCTCGTCGACAAGCGCGGCGAACGCGTCGTCGGTGGTGGCGTAGATGCGGTCGGGCTCGTCGTCACGAATGCATGGGACGTTGGGTTCGATGACGGAGACGTGAAGTCCGTAGAACTCGCGGAACTGGTCGCCCGCGGAGGTGGCGGTGCCGGTCATGCCGCAGGTGATGTCGTAGCGGCCGACGAGCTGCTGGATGGTCATGGAGTCGAGGATGCGGCCGCCCTCCGAGACCTGCAGCCCCTCCTTGGCCTCTACCGCTGCTTGCAGACCGTCCGGCCAGCGCTGCAGTTCCGCCACGCGTCCCTTCGAGGCGTCGATGAGCTGTACCTTGCCATCGCGCACGATGTAGTCGACATCGCGCTGCAGCAACTCGTGGGCGTGCAGTGCAACGTTGACCTGAACCAGAGTGGTGCCGACATGTTCGGCGTCGTACAGCGAGCCGATGCCAAGCAGCCGTTCGACGCGTGCGGCGCCGGTATCGGTGAGGAAGACGTTGCGACGACCTTCGTCGACGGTGTAGTCGTCGCCGAGCTGCAGGCGGCGCACCACGTCGGTGATCTGACCGGTCGGTGCGGTGCCCGGCTCACTGCCGGCAAGCACAAGCGGGACCAGCGCTTCATCCACCAACACGGAGTCGGCCTCGTCGATGATCGCGACATCAGCGGGCGACTGCACGCGGTCTTCGATGGCCGGCGCGCAGCGGTCGCGCAGAACGTCGAAGCCGAGTTCGTTGACGGCGGCGTAGACGATGTCTGCCGCATATGCTTTACGACGCTCCCCCGGTCCCTCCTGCGGCGAAATAGCCGCCACCGAGAGCCCTAGGAACCCGAACAGCGGTTGCATCCACTGCGCGTCGCGGCCTGCGAGGTAGTCGTTGACGGTCACGGAATGCACGCGGTGGCCACGCAGCGCGAACCCTGCTGCAGCCAGGGCGCCGGAGAGGGTCTTGCCCTCACCAGTGGCCATCTGGACGACGTCTCCCTCCATGAGCGCCAGTGCGCCTTGCAGCTGCACATCGAAGGGACGCATGGACAGGGTGCGCTGGGAGACTTCGCGGAGCGCGGCTAAAAGCTCCGGTGCGTCGGTGGCGTGTTGGCGGGTGAAGTCGGCGAGGTCGACGTCGGAAAGCGCCTGTACCTGCGACTCGAGCTCAGCGGCGCGTGCCACCAGCCCTACGCTGCGTTTTTGGTTGCGCCCCTGCTTGCCGCTAAGAGCCTTCCAAAACCAATTAAACCCAGCCATCTTCTACCCTTCCTGCGCGCGTGTGGTTGTCGGCGCGTTCTGACTCACCAGAGTAATCAATCTGGGCCGGCCTTCGGAGTGTCAATCGCCGCCAGCGAATTTGCACCATATGTCTTTAGTCACATCTTGAGTTTGAAACAATGGGTTTAACACTTGATGCGAGAATTTTCGGAAGGACTTGAATCCCCTATGGCAATCGAATTCATCCCCACCGCTGACCTGGTTGACGAGATCGGCCCGGACGTGCGTTCCTGCGATACCCAGATGCGTAACCTCGGCGGTCGCGTGGAGTTCTGCGGCAAGATCTCCACGGTCAAGTGTTTCCAGGACAACGCGCTGCTGAAGAAGGTCCTCTCCGAACCGTCGGAGGGTGGCGTGCTTGTCATCGACGGTGACGCTTCTGTGCACACGGCGCTGGTCGGTGACGTTATTGCGGGGCTCGGCAAGGACAATGGCTGGGCTGGTGTGGTCGTCAACGGCGCGATCCGTGACTCCAAGCTGATTGGCGAGATGGACTTCGGCTGCAAGGCGCTTGGCAGCAACCCGCGCAAGTCCACCAAGACCGGCGAGGGCGAGCGCGACGTCGTTGTCTCCTTCGGCGGCATCGACTTCGTTCCGGGCGAGACGCTCTACGCTGACTCCGACGGTATTGTCGTGCGCTAGTGCGCTTGTGAGCTATGGGCAAACAAAAGCCTTAAGCAATAGCGGGTTAAGTGACAAAAAGTGTGTCTGATTTTC
>NZ_KV821818.1:0-558 GCF_001815745.1 Corynebacterium sp. HMSC064E07
CCCACCTGCACGAATTCGACCACACCTACCGGGAATGGATGAACGAGAAAACCACCATCAAAGACCCCGTTACCGGCGCCTACACCAAGGTCTACACCCACCAACGCGTCCGAGCGGCCTATCAATCATTGCTATCTCTGCACCGCAGAGACCTGCTGTTTACCTACCTGCAACCCCCACCAACAACCATCGACCCCGACAACCTTGCAGCAACAACAAACAGCCTCGAAGGTGGCATCAACGCCCCCATAAAAGAACTAGCCCGCAGACACCGCGGACTATCACTACCGCATCAACGCACAGTGATGGATTGGTGGCTGTATCTACATACAGAAGTCCCTGACGATCCGGTCAAGATCGCCAGGGACCAACGATGGGGTCAAGACGCACTTTCCACAGCAACAGACCTGATCACCCACAACACCACAGCCACTACCAATGACATCGGTGCACCAGCAGAATACGACACCGCCATCGACACCAGCTACCAACACAACCTCGGCATCCAAAAAGGCTGGATCAAATAACCGCAACACGCCCGGAAAAGACACACTTTTC
>NZ_KV821819.1:0-20229 GCF_001815745.1 Corynebacterium sp. HMSC064E07
GAAAGTGGTGATGCATTCACCGCCTGAACCTACCACGCCTGAAGTGTCATAAACGCAGTCACTTTCTTCGCCGGAAATCCTGCAAACCGCCGACGGAGGGATGGGCAGGAACCGCGAAGCGAAGCTCAGCCGACCAACAGAGCTAGCATGCGGACTTTTACTTAACGTCCAACAGGTCGATGACGAAGACCAGGGTCTTACCAGACAGGAAGTGTCCTGCACCAGCCGGGCCGTAAGCTTTCTCCGGCGGGCAAATCAGCTCGCGACGACCGCCGACCTTCATGCCCGGAATGCCTTCCTGCCAACCGGCAATCAGGCCGTTCAGCGGGAACTCGATGGACTGGCCACGGTTCCAGGAAGAGTCGAACTCTTCACCGGTTTCGTAGTCAACACCCACGTAGTGGACCTCGACACGAGCACCCGGGGTGGCCTCCTTGCCGTCACCGACAGTGAGGTCGTTGATGACGAGTTCCGTCGGAGCCGGACCGGACTTAGCAGTGAGTTCTGGCTTGGACAAGACAATCTCCTATCACAGTTGGCTTTTTCACAGTTGGTATTCAGCCCAACGTAAATGGACCCAACTTAAATGGGGTTTCTTAGAATTCTAGGAAAAATAAAAGGCGCGTACCAACCTTTCGAAGGCTAGTACGCGCCTTTTCGCGTTTTCAACGCTGGACTTTTCTATGCTGAGTTACCTGCGAGGAACCCCCTACGCAGTAATCGCTAGAAACCTTAGCGCTGGTCGCGCGGAACGAAGTCACGCTCGGTCTCGCCGGTGTAAATCTGGCGAGGGCGGTTGATCTTCGATGCCGGGTCAGTGACCTGCTCGTTGAACTGAGCGATCCAGCCCGGGAGGCGGCCGATGGCGAACAGGACGGTGAAGAAGTCCGTCGGGAAGCCCATGGCGCGGTAAATCAGACCGGTGTAGAAGTCAACGTTCGGGTAGAGCTTGCGGGAGACGAAGTAGTCATCAGCCAGTGCAATCTCTTCCAGCTTCATAGCCAGATCCAGCAGCTCGTCGCCGCCGAGGTGCTGGAGCACCTCGTGGGCGGTCTTCTTAGCGATAGCTGCACGCGGGTCGTAGGACTTGTAGACGCGGTGACCGAAGCCCATCAGGCGGACGCCCGGCTCCTTGTTCTTCACGCGGTTCATGAACTCGGTTGCGTCGCCACCGTGGTTCTGCTGGATGTCCTCAAGCATCTCCAGAACAGCCTGGTTAGCGCCACCGTGCAGCGGGCCAGACAGAGCGTTGATACCAGCAGCGATGGAGACGAACATGGAAGCGCCGGAGGAAGCGACCATGCGGACGGTGGAGGTGGAGCAGTTCTGCTCGTGGTCAGCGTGCAGGATGAGCAGCTTGTCCAGAGCGTCAACCACTACCGGGTCAACCTCGTAGTCAGCGGTCGGGTAACCGAACATCATGCGCAGGAAGTTCTCGCGAGCGTTCAGGTTGTTGTCCGGGTACATGTACGGCTCGCCCTTGGATGCGCGGTAAGCGTATGCAGCCAGCATCGGGACCTTAGCCATCAGGCGAACCGCAGCCAGGTTGCGCTGCTCTTCGTTCAGCGGATCCAGCTCGTCCTGGTAGTAGGAAGCCAGAATGTTGACCGAGGAAGCCAGGGTCTGCATCGGGTGTGCGCCACGCGGGAAGATGCTGAATGCGCGACGGAAGTCCTCGTCCAGCAGGGTGTGGTGACGAATGTCGTGGTTGAACTGCGCAAGCTCTTCCTCAGACGGAAGGTGGCCGTGAATCAGCAGGTAGGAAACCTCGTTGAAGGTAGCCTTCTCAGCCAGCTGCTCAATCGGGTAACCGCGGTAGCGCAGGATGCCGTTACCGCCGTCGATGTAAGTGATCTTGGACTCGGTAGAACCGGTGGCGGTGTAGCCCGGGTCAAAGGTGGTCAGTCCAGTTTCCTGGAGCATCTTGCCCAGTGCAATACCGTCGTTACCCTCGGTTGCCTTGACGATGTCCATCTCGAACTCGCCGCCCGGGTAGTGGAGTACAGCCTTGCCGTCTTTAGTAGCCACAACTTCCCTTTCACAGAAAAATTCTTCTTAACGACTCCAGAGTGCGGGGGAAGCAGGCACAGCGGAAAACAGCATGCTGCCTCCCAACTCCACGCCACCCCTTCGGGGTCGCATTGTTTTCAATGATTCAATTATGCGCGACATTTGCGTTCCATTGCATCTTGCCCAGTGAAAAAAGTTTGCTTAGTTCACATCGACCGTGTCGTAACCATAAAGAACCGACACCTGCAGTGGATTAGAACACACAATATCAAAGAGTGTGAGCAGTGCAACACCCTCTACCCCATTCGGGCAGCCTGGGCTTACCCAATCTTGACCCTTCTTCACCCCGAAATGCAAATGGAAAAAACGGGTTTATTACGTTGTCACTGCTCATTTACTAATCAGGAGGTCAGGAGCCCATTCAACAGCCAATGTCTTTAAAAGTTCAAAAGTCATTGAGCCGACGCCCGAAAACACATCGACTAAATCCACAATAATTCACCCCTCGCCGCCCGCCCGAGGCCCCACACCGCCAAGTTTTCAGCACCAACAAAACTGGAAAAAATTCTTCGCAAACTTTGCAAATACGCCAATCCACCCTGTTTTGTTATGCAAAGTACGGAAGCGGGGGCAATTGAACCCCACCCTTTTGCTATAAGTACCCCCGATTACCGCTAGAGTTTGAAGACAACGGCTGTATATCAAGCTTCACTTTGAATGCACTTTGAAAGGTTGCGCCTCATATGAGCGATCAATTCCCAGTCCTCCCTGAAGAGTTCCAGCCCGGCGACGGCCGCTTTGGTTGCGGTCCGTCGAAGGTTCGCCCGGCACAGATTCAGGCAATCGTTGACGGCGGTACCTCTATCATGGGTACCTCCCACCGTCAGCCGGCAGTGAAGAACGTTGTTGGTGAGGTTCGCGAGGGTCTGGCTGAGCTCTTCCAGCTTCCGGACGGCTACGAGATTGTCCTGTCCCTCGGCGGCGCAACCGCTTTCTGGGATGCTGCCACCTTTGGGCTCATCGAGAAGAAGTCCGCTCACCTGACTTACGGTGAGTTCTCCTCCAAGTTTGCCAAGGCCTCCAAGATGGCTCCGTGGCTCGACGCTCCGCAGATCATCGAAGCAGAGCCGGGTTCCGCACCTGAGGTTGTCGCTGGCGAAGAGGGCGTTGACCTTATTGGTTGGGCTCACAACGAGACCTCCACCGGCACCATGGTTCCGGTCACCCGCCCGGCAGGCTCCGAGGGCCAGCTCGTGGCTATCGATGCCACCTCCGGTGCCGGCGGCCTCCCGGTCGACATGTCCCAGGCTGACGTCTACTACTTCTCCCCGCAGAAGTGCTTCGCTTCTGACGGCGGCATCTGGTTGGCTGCAATGTCCCCGGCTGCCATCGATCGTATTGAGAAGATCAATTCTTCCGACCGCTTCATCCCGGCTTTCCTGAACCTGCAGACTGCCGTTGATAACTCCCGCAAGAACCAGACCTACAACACCCCGGCCGTCGGCACTTTGCTGATGCTGGCTGATCAGGTCAAGTGGATGAACGCCAACGGCGGCCTCGACGGCATGGTTGCCCGCACCACCGAGTCCTCCTCCCACCTCTACAACTGGGCTGAGAACCGCGCGGAGGCAACTCCGTTCGTCACCGATGCTGCAAAGCGCTCGCTGGTCGTCGGCACCATCGACTTCGAGGACAACATCGACGCCGCACAGATTGCCAAGGTTCTGCGCGCCAACGGCATCCTCGACATCGAGCCGTACCGCAAGCTGGGCCGCAACCAGCTGCGCATCGGTATGTTCCCGGCCATCGACCCGGAGGACATCCGTCGTCTGACTGGCGCTATCGACTGGGTTCTGGACAACGGCTACGCTGCAAAGTAACAGCCAAATACCGGCCTCAGCCGCATAACTCCCGCGCCACGCGCAAGGGCATTGCCCCATTTGTCCGTGACGCGGGAGTTTTGTCGTTTACCATGATTAGTGAGCATTACTTATAACGTCGACCAACAAGGAGGTTCTCGCATGAGGGAGCTGAAGCCCGTTCTGGACGGCGATGTGACCGATTCACTGATTCTCGTTCCCGCCGATATCACCGAGCAGGAACGGCAGGAGGGACTTCGCTTCACGCTGCCTCTCGACGAGAACCTGCGCACTTTCCTGGTCGAGCACTTCGAGCTCGCCGATGCCGCCGGTTCCCCTGCTGCAGCTGATTCCGCATCGCTTGCCGACGGATCCAGCGCCGCCACCGCCACTGCCAGCGGTAGCTCTGGGGAGAGTGCTACCGCAGAGAGGGGCTCCACCGACGGAAGTTCCACTAGTGGCAGCACAGCGGAAGCCACCACCGCAAGCGGCGACGCGGCCGAAGGCAGCGAGGCGGCCGGCAACTCCGCTACGGCAGGCGGGGCACCGAAGAAGACTCCAACGGCGCCGAAGCCTGTTCTGGAAGAGCCTCGCGTAGTTTTGTCGCCGCGCGAAATTCAGGACCGCATTCGCAGCGGTCAGACGGTGGAGGAGCTCATTGAGTACAGCGGCATGCAGCCGCGCAAGATTGAGTCCTTCGCCTACCCGGTGCTTGCAGAGCGCGCACGTATTGCGGAGCTCGGCAAGCAGTCGAAGCCACGTCGCATTGATGGCCCGGCCAAGTTGTCCCTGTGGGAGATTCTCGCCACCGCTTTTGCCGCTCGTGGCCAGGAACTCGCCGATGCCTCGTGGGATGCCTACCGCGACCCGAGTGGACAGTGGATTGTGACGGTTACTTGGAATGTCGGCCACACCACCAACGTAGCTGAGTGGAGTTACCAGGCGGAGGGACTTTCCGCACTCACCATTGCTCGCAATGAGCTGGCAGCAGAGCTGATTGACCCCGACTTTGCCCGCCGCAACCGAGACTTGGCTCCGCAGGCCAATCGAGCTGCTGATACCGCGGATACCTCTGAGATGCCAGCCGCATGGCAGTCTTCGGCGGAGCCGCAGCGAGGCCACGGGGAGCAGGATGTTCCGTCGCAAAGCGACGTCGACGACGATGTTGACGAGGCGGAGTTCTTGCAGCACCCGGACGCGGAGCAGCCGAAGCGCAAGAAGAAGACTGTCATGCCGTCGTGGGAGGATGTGCTACTCGGCGTACGTCCGAACGGCCCGAAGAAGTAGGAGTTTCCCTCGACAATGAGCTCCATGAACAGTGGCAACGCTTCTGATTTCGAATTCTCCGCGATTCGCCGCGGTGTAGTCACGATTTGGTTTATCAGCACCAATGACCCTGCTGCGACCCTGGAGACAGGTGTTCAGCATGACCGCGGTTTCGGGCGTCGTTTCCTAGCTCTCTATGACTCGACGTTGCCGGTAACACCGATTGGTGATTTCCCGCTCAACCGCTCGGCGGAAACCGGTGACGGTGAATACTACATCGGTGGATTTGAGGGCGTTGCCGTACTGCAGACGGTTCTCGATGATGTCTCGCAGCTGTCCAAGCTGTCGCCTCGTCTGCGCCAGGAGATTGCCGCCACGGACGTCTACGCGAGTGTGTCGAATAAATCCACGGGCTTCGGTGCCTTTGCGCATTGGCACGATGGTGAGCTCAAGCGTGCTTTCTCCGCTACTCGCTACCGCACACTGGAAGACATCGGTCTTCCCTGCCCCGCAGAGGGCAGCTTCTGGGCGGGCAAGCACCGCCCGCTGCCCGATGCTTTCGAAGGTACGGGTTCACGTCCACGCGAGGGGGTCGGTTTGCCGTTCGTTCCGGCAGAGCTTGCCGACGCCGTCATCACCGACTGGCTCGGATTCGACCCGCATTCGCCCGCTACCGATATCCCTGTTAGTGGTTTTGCGGTGGATGGCCGTCGTGCGGCTCCCGGGGCTTCGTATTCGACGTCTCGTAGTCCACGCGGGCTAATGGGTGAGCCGGGTTCGTCCGAGTCTGGCGCAGAGCTTGACCGCGCCTACGACGACTACGAAGTTCACAACGCAGAGCCGAACCGAGACTTTCTGGAGGAGCTCAGTCGCTTTGGGGCTAAGGCCAAGAACTTCGCTGGCCGCACCTGGCAGCGGGCGCGAGGCAAGTTCGGGAAATAGTTTCTACCGCCCTGCGCGCTGCGACTGAACGCGCAGTCGCTCGTAGAACGCGATCGCCGCGGAGGTAGCCACATTCAGGCTGTCAGTTCCCGGTGACATGGGAATGCGAGCACGCACATCGGTGGCTGCCATCGCGTGCTCGGTAAGCCCCTGCCCCTCAGCGCCAACGAGAATCGCGACCTTGTCCGTGTCCATGGCATCCCACAGGTCCACCGTGCCCGCAGGGGTCATCGACACCACGCGGAAGCCCTGCTCTTTGAGCTGGTCCAGGCTTCGCTGCCAGGTGGTCGTAGTACCGGGCAGAGTCGCAAATGGGACTGTCAGCACATGCCCCATGGAAACGCGCACGCTGCGGCGATACAGCGGATCGGCGCAGGCCGCGCCGAAGACGACCCCATCCACGCCCATGCCCGCCGCGTTACGGAACAGGGCTCCGATGTTCTCGTGGTCACCGACTCCCTCCATCACGGCCAAGGTGGTGGCTCCGCTCAGAACTTGGTCCACCGATAGCTCCGGCGCGCGGTCAGCGGTGGCCAGAAGGCCGCGGTGAAGATCAAATCCGGCCGCTGCGGCCAGAACCTCGCGGTCGAGTTCAAACCAGGGCACCGTTTCCGCAATAGCGGCCTCGCTCGCGGTCAGTCCGTCGGCAAGCGATGCGAGCTTCTGGCGAGTACCAAAGACTGCGCGGAGCGGAAAGCGTGAGCGCACTAACCGCGGCACAATGAGCGTGCCTTCGGCGATGACCAGCCCCTTCCCACCGGGCAAATCGGGGCGGGAATCGGACTTGTTGAGGTTGCGGATGTCATCGAGACGGCTGTCGGCGGGATCGTCGACGACGATGGGCGCAAAGCGTTCGAGGGATGCGTTGGTACTCATGGAAACTCTTTAGCCGCCCAGCAGAGCGGTGAACGGATCGGCGGCGAAGTAGATGATGAACAGGCCGGAGACAATCCACATCAGCGGATGTACGGACTTGGCACGACCCGAGAAGATAGCCATCGCAGCAAAGGTGATGAAACCGATGCCGATACCATTTGCAATCGAGTAGGTAAACGGCATGGTGACAATAGTCAAAAATGCCGGCAGTGCGATGTCGAAACGGGTGAAATCAATCTCGGTAATCTGCCCGATCATCATGGCACCGACGATGACCAGCACTGGCGCGGCAGCCTCGATGGGCACGATTTCATAGAGCGGGGTGAAAAACATCGCTGCCAGAAAGAGGATGCCGGTGACAATGTTGGCAAGGCCAGTGCGTGCACCATCGGCGATGCCCGCTGCGGAGTCCACAAAGACGGTGTTCGACGAGGAGCTGACTGCACCACCGACAATGGCACCGGTGCCTTCGACAACCAGTGCGCGCTTCATGTCCGGCAGCACACCGTCTTCATCGACAAGTGCGGCCTGCTTGCCCAGACCAGTCATCGTGCCCATGGCATCGAAGAAGTTCGCCAGGACCAAGGTAAACAGCAGCATGGTGGCGCTGAGGGCACCGACGCGGGCAAAGGATCCGAAAAGATCCACAGCTCCAACGAGGGACAAGTCCGGCATGCCGCCTACGCGGTCCGGCAGAGTCGGTACCGCAAGATTCCAACCGGTCGGCACTGGCTTGCCATCAGCGAAGGAGGGGCCCGCATCCGTCAAGGCCTCGACTGCGAGCGCAATGATGGTATTCAGCACGATGCCGATGAACAGGCCACCTGGAATATTGCGGACAACCATGATGCCGCAGATAATCAGCCCGAGGACGAACACGGCGGTCGGCCACGAGGCAATCTGACCATTGATGCCGAGCTGCACCGGAACAGTCGTGTCAGCGGCATCGGGAATACGGCGAACCAGGCCACCGTCGACCAGACCAATCATGGCAATGAATAGGCCGATACCCACACTCATCGCGGCCTTCATATCGGACGGAATCGCGTGGAAGACAGCTGTGCGGAATCCGGTCAGCGCCAGCAGCACGATAATCACGCCGTCCAGCACGACCAGGCCCATCGCTTCTTCCCAGGCCAGCCCCTCGTTAGCAACGAATGTCACGGCAACCAGGGTGTTGATGCCCAGGCCCGTCGCAATGCCGAAGGGGTACTTGGCAAAGAGACCAAAAGTAATGGTCATGACACCCGCGGCGAGCGCGGTGACAGCGGCGACCTGTGGTATCCCCAGGCTATTGCCGTTGACATCCTCGATATTGCCGAGGATCAGCGGGTTGAGCAGAATGATGTAGGCCATCGCGAAGAAGGTCACTACGCCACCGCGAATCTCGGTCACGGTCGTCGAACCGCGCTCCGTGATGTGAAAATAGCGGTCCACTGCCGAAAGATGGCTCCCCTTCCGTGCAGGCTTGGAGTCCTTCGCCTCATCTGAGGATGTTGCAGAGGTGGACGTACCTTTGTCCATTTTTTATGCCTCTCTAGAGTCTCTTTACTATCCGTGTCACGTGTTTATCCGTGTCAGAGCGGAATTTTTGTGCCGAAAACCGTAACGGTGCAGTCTCTGGGGCCACGGTGGCGTCGAAACTGCACCTTCTTCGTCATCGCGTTTGCCTAGGTGGAAAGCTACAGGTGGGAATCCTGGTAGGGTTCCGCCACCGGTGCACCCTGCCCCGTTACTTCCGGGATAGCTGAGTGAGCACCGCAGCCGTGGTCAAAGCTTACGGCCGTGGCATCGAATGTCCATTCGTTAACGCACACGCCCCAGTTCTTACCGAGCGGACCGGTCAGCGGGACCATAAAGGCGCAGGTTCGGCAGCGGTGCAATGCTTCCCGAGCAAAGTCACTCTCGGGGCCGGTATCGCCCTCTTCCCAACGCTGCTCGGTGTCTTCCACACCACGCGCCGACAAGGTGCGGGTCTGCAAGTCATCGCCGTCGAGTCGCTCATCTCCCACTGCAGCCGGCAACAAATCGCGCGGACCGAGGTCACCGGGGCGCAGCCGCTCCTCGTAGGGCACCCATTCAGGCGCCTGCAGCGCGGTTTCGCCAGGGACAAGAGCCACTTCACTGACCGTCGCCTGTTGAGTGCCCGGCGCGCACGCGACCACCACATGCCACTCCCAGCCCCTGTATCCGGGCAGGTCAGCCGCAAAACGATGCACCGCAACGCCCTCGCCTACGACACTTACACCGGTGTGCGCGCCGGCAGGCCCCTCCCCGAGCTCTTCAATCGCGGTACGGGCAGTGTCGACCGCCTGGTGATTCATCACCTTCCCCCGTCGGCGGCTGTTTCGGGAACGTCGTCGATTTTCAGTCACGTTTCCTATCCTAGAGTGAAGCTATGGACAGATTCCCGTCGGGCGACGCAAAACCCGCCCGCACCTTCCACTCATCACGCTTTACGACGGCCCGAGCTGCCATCCTCTCCGTGGCAACTGCCGCCCTATTGGCCGGTTGTGCGGCTGAAACTGGTTCAGGTGGCAATCACTCAGGCGAGGCCACTACTAGTAGAGCTAGTGCCGGCTCGAACTCCGGCACCGCCCCAAGGTCGACTTCAGCATCGGTTAATCCCTCCGAACTGGTCGGTGCCGATAAGGTGCCGGGGCTCGGTGACGTTCCGACACTGAAACTGGCCATCGAGCAGTCCTATCCTGTCTCGGCTCCACCACTTCCCACGGAGAAGAACGTCGCTGCGCCTTTTGTCCAGGGCCTTGAGTTCGAACCCGATGGCTCTTTGTTGATGGGCACCGGCCTCTACGGCGAGTCCCAGATTTACCGATTACCGCAGTGGCTCGACAACTCTGCAGCCGAGCCGACCAACGTGGAAGATTTACAGCCTGAACTCTTCGGCGAGGGGATTACCCGTCATGGAGATACCGTGTGGCAGCTGACGTGGAAGGAAGGACGCGCCATTGAACGCGACGCGGCTACTCTCAAGCAGCGTCGCGAGGTTCCCTTCGACACCGAGGGCTGGGGCGCGTGCTCCTTCGAGGACACCATCGTGACCTCCGACGGCAGTGGCACCCTCACTTTCCGCGCCCCCGATGACCTCTCTTCCCAGCGTCAACTGCCCGTCACTGCAGCAGGTACAGAGACAACGTGGCTCAACGAACTCGAGTGCGTCACTGTCGACGGCGACGCAGCTCCGGACGAAGTGCCGGACGAAGCACCAGCGGACACGAGCGATTCAAACAACCAGAGCAACGCGGACGGACCAAACTCCCCGCAATCGCACCGCGAGATTTGGGCCAACGTCTGGCAGAGTCCATTCATCTACCGCATCAACCCGGAAGACGGAAAGGTCACAGGCATCGTCGATGCCACCGAACTCTTCCGCGACCTGTACACGCAGCTCTCCCCGGCAGAGCAAAACAGTATTGATGTGCTCAACGGCATTGCTCTAATGCCGGATTCTTCCTCTACCTCCCCCAATGGCCCCCGCCAGTTCCTGCTCACAGGGAAGAAATGGCCCACGGCCTACCGTGTTACCGTGAGTGAATAGCAGTATCTGGCCCGAAAACGGCTAGTGTGACTGAACGTAGCTTCAATTCCGTTACGAATGTCGGGAAGTGAGAGTTGATGGGATCGAGTAGGCGCCGCTGGCAACAGAATAGTAAGGCGTTCATGGTTGTCGGCGCTATTGTCGTGGTGGGTCTTGTCGTCACCGGCATTGTCCTTGCTGTCAATAAGTGGACCAACCAGGCAATCGACGACCCTCACGCGCTGTCCATCGAAGTCATTCAGGACGGCGAAACCACAGAGGTTCTTCCCTACCGTGTCTGCGACCTCTTTGAGAAGAATGCCTGCACCACGACTGAGGCCAACGCCGCCAAGATTTCTCTGGGCGAGCAGGAGACAGCTGAGGTTAACGTCGGCTCCACTGTTGGCTCTAACTCTTGGACTCTGCAGCGTTTCTTCTCCGACGATGCGGTCAACTCCACCTCTCGCAAGGATCCGGGCGAAGCCACGACCGAGACCATCGCCGGCTCCGCAGCTGTTGCCGGCAAACGCACCCCACTCGGGGTCGTGGAGGTTTCCACCGCGCTCATCGGAAAGAACTCCGAGGGTGAAGAGACCACCTACGGTATTACTTGGTCGATCGTCAACGAACCGTCGTAAAGCACAGCAAAACGCCCGCTCACTGAGGTTATCCACCTTCGTGAGCGGGCGTTTTTCACATCTTCTACCGACTTACGAGTCCAGCTCGCGCGCGACCGCACGCAGGACTTCAGCCATCTGGTGGCCGTCCTTACGCTCCGGGTAACGCCCGGCGCGCAGGTCACGCTGCACCGTCGACTCCAGCATGGAAATCATGTCCGAAATCATGCCGTTGAGATCGCTGGGGCTGTGCTTCTTTGCTTGACGACGGGCTCCTGCGCCCCCACCTGCCCCGCCACGGCGGTGACGGGCACCGCGCGGTCCCTCGTCGAGCACCTTGATCCGGAGAGCCTGCGGGCCTGGGCGGCCGTCAGCGTAGTCGTACTCCAGGCGCTGACCAGTTACGAGTTCTTCCACACCTTTCGGCAGCACGTTCTTGCCGATGTAGACATCTTCACCGTCCGGATTCGAAACGAAGCCAAAACCGCGATCCTTGTCGTACCACCTGACCTTACCGATGGGCACTTTCCACCTAACCTTCCCGTGCCCTGTGACTGGGGGCACTCAACCTCGTTCCCCCTTGTGCAGCGGTGACTGCCCTTCGGGGTCTTCGGATCGGAGATGCAATTCTTCCGCATTTGCCACCGTCCTCGCACGCACAAACGGCCAGAGTTAGAGGCTCGCTCGCGGCGAGCCTGGCCAGACAGGATCGCGAGGATATGCCGGGCCGGGCGCTGTCTTAATGGTGTTCCTTTAATTAAGGTGCGACCAAAACAGGACGCACTCCAACGGGGAACACATTATTTATTACTGCTTACTAGTGCGAAGTGGCGGCAGCGGTAGCGGCGTGCATGTGCACGTCACCTCCGATTACCTAAAGAACTCAATTATACCCATAGATGGAGACATAAAGGGAAGACGGATTTGAGTGAAGCGAGCACGCTCGCGGATTGACGCACCGAGACGGCAACTAACTGCCAGCGTTGGTTCTTTATGACTATCTCTTATGGCCTCTTTTCAAGTACCGGAGACGCGCCAAAACAGGAAAAATAACAAGACGATAACGTGAGCTTTATCACATTTTGAAGTTTTAACTTACACATCACCAATAACAGTCACGTCTCTTACCTGCAGTTTCACCTACTTTTATGCATATTTCCCACCTGCGCTCAAAATTAAGAATCCGGCGATTCGCGTGACTATTTCGTTATCAACCGCTACGGTGTGCAATCGACGCGTTTAACGGACGAAGTCGCATAGATCGCCTTCATCTCACTCCAGTGCGATGACATCGGCCCGTTATCAATAACGTGAAGAACTTTCCATAAGAGTGAGATGGGGTTGCATTAGCCCCACTGGCGCCACAAAGAAAATCGACGAAAAGGAAATTTTCATATGGCTCGCCACGCAGCTAAGACCAACACCTTCGCTTCCACTTCGGCAAAGGTTGCACTGACCGGCGCAATCCTCGGTGCCGGTGCCGCTATCTTCGCACCGACCGCTTCTGCAGCTCCGGACTCCGACTGGGACCGCCTGGCACAGTGTGAGTCCGGTGGCAACTGGCACATCAACACCGGAAACGGCTACTACGGCGGCCTGCAGTTCTCCGCAAGCACCTGGAACGCTTTCGGTGGTAACGAGTTCGCTTCGACCGCTGATCAGGCTTCCCGCGAGCAGCAGATTTACGTTGCTGAGAAGGTCCTGGCTCAGCAGGGTTGGGGCGCATGGCCGGCTTGCTCCGCAAGCCTGGGTCTCTCCTCCGGCCCGACCGATCGTCCGCACCCGAGCCAGGGCTCCGCTCCTGTTCGCGCACAGGCCGCTCCGGCAGCTGCTGCTTCCGACTCCAAGACTGACCTGGTTCAGCAGTTCGCTGACCGCCTGTCCAACGTCGACAGCCTGTCCGACGCTCAGGCACTCATCGCTGAGTTCCGTGCACTGACCGGCGAGGTTGAGCTCCCGCAGGAACTGGTCGCAGCCATTCCGTTCGACCTGTCGAAGCTGCAGGGTCTGATTTAAGACTTTCGAGCTAGCCAGCTCATCACAGTAGCCCCGAGGGTAATCCCCCTCGGGGCTACTTTTTGCCTTCCGCAGGTTGGCGGTGCCGACCCAATGTGAATTAGTGCCTGCGTGAGTTACTGCTTGCGTTTATGGCTGGCGACGGCGTGCCAACGCGAGTTAGTGACTGCGTTTATGACAAAAATGGCCCGAAAAATGGCTTGAAAGTGTCATAAACTTACACAGTTTCACATTTGCAGCTCGCATCCATGGGGGCCATTCCGGTGGATTGACCGGAAACGGGCTTGAATAAGGTCCAGCCCCACTTCAAGCGCCCCTACTCAAGCCCCCGCCCCGAGGCCACTGATGTGAAAACCCGCAGCCATGACTGAACTAGCAGTCACGGCTGCGGGCCTCCAGCAGATGTAGCTCTGCTAAGAACCTAAAAGATTACTTGTTAATCACCGTGGTCGGGTGCACGTAACCCAGAGTCTCCGGATCAACCGGGAACTCAATGTCGCCGAAAGGCGAATCTGCACCAGCGTGGTGAGCAATCAGTTCAGTAACAGCGTGCTGACCAGGCTCGAGGTCCTTCGGCCAGCCGGGATCGACATAGGATTTCTTTGCAACGTTAGCCATGCTGAGATTATCCCAAAAATTTTCTCCCCAGTCACCTTCTCCCCTCCTTAAATCTCACTAAAGTGGGGATTGTCATGACTAGCACCACCCCCTTTGCACTCTTTTCCGACTGGCTGGCAGGTCAACCAGACCAATTTGTGGGCACTATCCTCAGCAATCGCCCCGATGCGCTGTCGCCACCGCCGAAGTCTTCCCAGGTGCTAGCGGCAAGGCTCCAGCTCCGCGCTTCTGTCTCCCGCGCGCTGACCAGACTGCCCGCACTGGAGCTCGCCTGCATTGAGGCCGCCGCCGACCTCGGTGCTGACGCCGACCCCGTCACTGCGGACGCCCTCATCGACTACATTCTCGACTTACTCTCTCGAGCAGAGGTTCCCGCCAATCAACGGCCCACGGCCACGCATATTCGGACAAGCCTCGATACCCTGCGCGAATACGGACTCATCTGGGGCAACGGTCCCGGCCCCCGCGGCACCTTCACCGGCAAGTCCACCCGCAAGAAGCCTCTGCCCTGGCAGGACTACTTCTGCCTCAGCGATGAGGTCGCCACCTCGTTGCCACCTGGCTGGTATCTTCTGCCCAATCCCGATGGCCCCAGCCGCAGCCAGCTACGCACGGCACTCACCGAGGTCACAGACAGGCAGCAGCGTCTCCTGGATACTCTCGCCAACTCCGGAGGGCTCGGCGTCACAAAGGACGCTCATCCGGATGCCGACCCTTCACTGCCGGTCCCAGCGCTCATCAACGCCGGCCTGCTCGAACGCATCGACGAGGGCACCGTCCGCCTGCCCGCCACCGTTCGCGCGCTTATGCGTGGAGTCGGGCTTGCCGACGACGACGTCCCCCTGCGCCCCGAAACCCCCGCTACCCAGGTGATCGCCAGCGGTAACGACCGTGCTGCCGCCACTGCCTGGGAAACTTTGCGACAGGCGACTGACCTGCTGGACTTGCTGGGAACCGACCCCGCGCCGACCTTGAAAAACGGTGTCATCGGAGTGCGGGAAACCCGCAATCTCATCGAGGAGCTCGGCGTCGACATCTCGGAGCTGGCTCGCGGCGTGGCTAATCTCAGTGCAGCGGGCCTGGTTCATGTCGGCACTCCGCATCCGGTGCCACTGCATGACACCGGTGGTGACTATTTCGCCCCCACGCTGGCAGCCGACGGCTTTCTCGACGCCGATCTGGTTGACCGGTGGGTGAGTTTGACGGTCGGCACTCGCACTAGCGACGCAGCTCCCTGGCGGGTCGACCAGCTCAATGAGGAAGGCAAGCGCATTGCTCTGCTCTCCCCACAAGCTCGGCTCTCCGGGGTACCGTCAATCCGGGAAATGGTGCTGGCCTGCTGTGCGCAGGTGGCGTCGTCGGCAAGCGACAACGACGTCATTGCTCTGACTGACCTGCGTGAATCCGCCGCCTACTACTACCCAATCACCAACGCGAGGTGCACAGACGAGACGCTCAGTGGCGTGGTCGACGAGCTGGTCGCCCTCGGCATCGTCGTGCGGGACCCGGGCGTGGAAACGATTTCCGTCGGCCTTAGCGAGGTCGGCAAAGCCATGGTCGCGCTCATCGAATCCGGTACCGCCGAGGCCTTCGACGATCTGCGTGCCGCCTGTAACAACCTCTTGCCGCCGAACGCCTCGTACCTGATGGTTCAGGCGGACAACACCATCGTCGTACCGGGCCCCGCATCCCCGGAGATGGAACGCATGCTCAGTTCGATTGCGCAGCTGGAATCTCCCGGCCTCGCCAGCGTCTACCGCGTGACCGAAGACAGCCTTCGCGATGCCCTCGACGCCGGCATCAATGCCGCCGATATCTCGGAGTTTCTTTCGCGCTACGCCGTCGGCGAGGTGCCGCAGTCCATTGCCTATTTGCTTGACGACGTCGCCCGCCGCCACGGTCGTCTCCGCGGTGGCCCCGCAGCTTCGTTTATCCGCTGTGACGATCCGGCCCTGCTGGCCTCATTCCAGAGTCACCAGGCTGGACAAAGCCTGGCGTTGCGGAAGATTGCCGAAACGGTGCTAATTAGCCAGGCCCCGCTTGCCCAGGTGATTGAGACCGCTAGAAATGCGGGCTTTTCCATCATCGCCGAAGATGCAGAGGGTTTGGTGCTGGATCTCGGTCGCGCTCCCTGCCGCATTGAGGCGCCGGCTCCGGTGCCCGCTGCGCGTACAACGATGCCCGAACCGGAACGCATCAGCCAGGCGTTGACGGCTATTGCCGATGGCAACCGTGCTGCTGAGCACGCCGGTAGTTCCAGTGGCGCTACGGCCAGTGGCAGCACTGCTGGGGTCTCTGGCTCGGCTGCAGATTCGGCGACAGGTACGGGGACAGCTGCCGGTGCCAGCACTAGCACCAATGGCACGAGCGACTACGCCTCCGGCACCGAAGCGTTCAAGCTTCTGCAGCGCGCGGCTCGCCATGGCGACGACCTGTATTTGAGCTACGTTGACCGCAACGGCAAACCCGGCCGCAAGCGCGTGCGCCCAGTCACCGTCTCCGGTGGGCAGGTCGATGCTATCGACCCGGCCACCAGTCAAGTGCTGCGCTTCCTGCTGCATCGCATTACCGAAGTACATCCTGTCGACTAGGCGGCGGGCGCGCGGACCGTCGTAAAGCGATGCAGAAGCGAATGTGGCGGTTCGGGATGATTCGAGCCCGTGACGCATCTTCTGCGTAATCGTGGCAGAATTGACCTTTAGCTTATTTTTGGTCGAATGTCTGCGAGGCGAGGAAATAATGGGTTTCGGTACGGGGCCGCTGATCGTCCAATCGGATAAGACGGTGCTGCTGGAGGTCGATAATCCGGAGGCGGATGCGGCACGCGCGGCGCTGGCACCGTTCGCGGAGCTCGAACGTGCTCCTGAACATGTGCACACCTACCGCATCACCCCGCTGGCGCTGTGGAATGCTCGCGCCGCCGGTCACGACGCGGAGCAGGTGGTCGATGTCCTCGAGCGCTTCTCCAAGTTCCCCGTCCCACAGCCGCTGCTTATCGACGTCGCGGAGACCATGGACCGCTATGGTCGCCTGAGCCTGACCAAGCATCCAGCTCACGGCCTTATTCTGGTCTCACACGACCCTGCGGTACTGGCCGAGGTGACCAAGCACAAAAAGATACGTCCGATGCTCGGTGAGCAAATCGATGCCGACACCTGGACCGTGCACCCCTCCGAGCGAGGCCGTATCAAACAGGAGCTGCTGAAGGTCGGCTGGCCGGCCAATGACACCGCCGGATACATCGACGGTGAGGCACACGCCATCGCTTGGCAGGATCAGGGCACCGGAGGCCACGACACCTGGGAACTGCGCGACTACCAGCGCATGGCGGCTGATTCCTTCCGCGAAGGTGGCTCCGGCGTCGTGGTGCTGCCCTGTGGCGCAGGCAAGACAATCGTCGGTGCGGCGGCCATGGTAGACGCGCAGCGCACCACTTTGATTCTGGTCACCAACACCGTCGCCGGCAGGCAGTGGCGCGACGAGCTGCTGCGACGCACCTCGCTGACCGAGGACGAAATCGGCGAGTACTCCGGCGAAAAGAAGGAAATTCGCCCCGTCACCATTGCGACCTACCAAGTGGTCACGCGCAAGACTAAGGGAGAATACCGCGCACTCGAGCTATTCGATTCCCGCGACTGGGGCCTCATCATCTATGACGAGGTCCACCTCCTGCCCGCTCCTGTGTTCCGAATGAGTGCGGATCTGCAGTCGCGCCGTCGACTGGGGCTCACCGCTACCCTGGTGCGCGAAGATGGCCGCGAGGGCGATGTCTTCAGCCTGATTGGCCCGAAGCGCTACGATGCCCCGTGGAAGGACATCGAAGCCCAGGGCTGGATCGCACCGGCTGACTGCGTTGAGGTCCGCGTGACCCCGACCGAGTCCGAGCGCATGCTCTACGCCACGGCTGAGGCCTCCGACAGGTATCGTCTGGCCGCAACGACGCCGACGAAGATTCCCGTCGTCAAGCAAATCCTTGCCCGACACGAGGGCGAACCCGCTCTGGTGATTGGTGCCTACCTGGATCAGCTCGAAGAGATCGGCGAAGAGCTCGGCGTCGACGTCATCGAAGGAAAGACGTCCAACGCCAAACGCGAGGAGCTCTTTGGGAAGTTCCGGCGCGGCGAGATCAACACGCTGGTGGTCTCCAAGGTTGCGAACTTTTCCATCGACCTTCCCGAAGCCTCTGTCGCCGTGCAAATCTCCGGCACCTTCGGTTCCCGACAGGAGGAGGCACAGCGCCTGGGGCGTCTCCTGCGCCCGAAGTCCGATGGTGGTGGCGCCGTCTTTTACTCGGTGGTGACTCGCGATACGCTCGATACCGAATACGCAGCTCACCGCCAGCGTTTCCTGGCGGAACAGGGCTACGCCTACCGAATCGTCGACGCAGACGAGTACCTCGGGCCCTCCCTGCCCGGTGATTCCACCGCTAGCTCGGAATCCTAGAAAACTGGATAACTAAAGGACTGCCATGAACTTTCACTTCCCCGTCAACCGCGAGCACACCAACGCCAACAACGAGTACTACCGCGATGCCCGCCGACTGCTCATCTCCTCCGGCATTTTCTCTGCTCTGCTGCTCGTCGGCGCTGTGCTGGTTCTAATAGTTTTCGACCGCACGCCGTTTGTTATCGGCAGCGCGGTTATGCTTTTCGCCCTCGCAGCTCTCTACGTCGGCGTTACCTTCCAGGTGCGACGCGCAATTAAGGATCCGCAAGAGCTTTACGACGAATCCCCGCTGGTTCCGGCCATGATTGCGCGTGTGGATGAGCGAACCATGGTGCTGATGACCTTGGTGGACATGCGTAAAGACCCCTCCGATGGCGAGCCCGTCCCGGCCCTGGCTACACGAACTGTCACCACGATTTCCGGGGTTCCCCGCCGTGTGGGCGCGAAGGTGCCAGCTGTTGCTGTGGCCGGTACGCACAAGAGCCGCACCGAGTTCTACGACGAGATCACCCCAGTGCCGCTCGCGTGGTCCACTCCAGACAAGTCAGTCATTGCCCAAGCCCAGCGCAATATTCCGGTCAACGATTGGAATGTGCTCGAACGCAACATCGACCGGGTGGAAGAGGTACACGCAACGAAGCGCAATCTCCTGCCGCTGCACTAGTCGGGGGCTGTTAGCCCCGACCTTTTGGCACTGAGCTGTTCTAGCCCCGCCCCCGATTTCCCTTAGCAGCGCTCCCCTCCGCGGTGCTCACATGCACAGCGAGAGCGCCATTAGGAACTGAAACGGGTTGACTAGCTCTTACCCCAGGACTCTTCGTTCTGCCGGTCAATCGCTTCCTTATCGTATTCACCTGCCGGGTCCTCTGGCAGCTCACGTTCCGTGTGAGTGGCCTCTAGAATGAACCGCGCCGCGTCCGTAATCTGCTCTCGCTGAACCTTTGGAACCGCAATCTGGTGAGTCGCCAAGAATACCGCCTGAGTGGCGTCTCCACCTGCCTCCTCGACCTTCTTCAGGTACTCGGTAGCTGGCCGAACAACAGTATCGCGGGAGGCCGCCTGAACGTGGACACGCATGCTTCGCGACGGCTCATGCAATCCCGGTGACACTTCCTTTGCCGAATCATCAGAGGTGCCGAAGAATGCCTGCAACCACACCGCAGGAGCACCACGCAGGTCTAGAGCCGGGGCAACGAGCAACAGAGCAACCGGAGTGTCTTGACTAATCTGGTCTACCGCGGAAACAACGTTGTGGCCGCCTGAAGAGACACCATAAAGAACTAACGGGTTCTGATCACTGATGGGCATTGCACCCAATTTTTGAAGCTGCAACGAATCATCTGCGACAGATGCGACTACCCGCGCAATGTCATAGACGGCCTCAGATACCTTATTCTCTGGTGCGAGCCGGTAATCCACGTCCACAACAATTGCGCCCGATCGGGCTGCCAGGGCAGCCATATTTGGGCCGAAGGAATTCTCACGCAGACTGCCGTCGCCCATCCAGAAAGCGCCGCCGTGTGCGGCAACTACCACAGACCCGGTTGGATCCTGTGGGACAAAAACCCGCACCGGAACGCTAGGACTATCCCCCACCGTCGTATCCGTCACCTCTACTTTGCCGTCGGCATACGCAAGGTATGGCGAGGAATGGTTGACGGCCGCCCCCAGGACCATCATTGAACCGTGAATGATGGCGTCTGGCATACGAGCGCCGCGGTCATTGACTGAAGCACGAGCCTTCTTAATGTCTTCCTCAGAGGCACCCAAGGGCACAACCTCGCTCAAGTAGGAATAGGCCGAGACGTGTTCTTCGAGCCATTCAATAAGCTGTTGTAGCTTACCTTCTTCGGTCGTTACGGGAGTGAAGTTGTCTTGAGCCTCGTCCTCAGAAGAAGCGAGGTTAACCACATCGGAGTTAGGTGTCTGATTAGTCATAGAGACAGTCTGCCACAGAGAGCCAACGAGGATTCACCAAAAGAGGAAACCGAGGATCCGATCGACGCTTAGTTAATTCCGTTTACCTGTGGGTAAAACAAAA
>NZ_KV821820.1:0-38594 GCF_001815745.1 Corynebacterium sp. HMSC064E07
CACCGAGCGGACACACTTTTTGTCACTTAACCCAAATCTGTTTTCGGGCATAAGAAAACCCCGCCACCACTTCTTGTGGTGCGGGGTAGTGCCATGGCGGGGACTCGCACTCCCGCAAATGTGGCTACTCCATGGCTATTTAGCAGTACTTAAAGTTCACCGTATTAGCGGTATTTTCAAATACATAAGTGTTTAATTCAGACCATTACTTGTATTGTTTTCCCATACGATATGGCCACCACTGGCTCTCGCAATAACTTCTGCCGAATCAGGTGCTCGTAATACGGCTTTATCATCAAAAGCTGTAGCCACATATTTAAAAAGTCGTGAAGCTGCCCCTTTGTCTGACTGCTCATACACATCGACCACGGTTTCATACTCGTCGATATCCGGCTTCAAATCCCAGAAAGCGGTGACGTAGGCCCCGCCTGGAGTTCCAAACCGAAATGTCAAGTCATCATCTTCATCAACAGAAAGAGCGGTGCACTCTCCGACTTGCTTGAAGAGATTAATTACGTCTCTAATTCCTGCATCAGATTCAAAAGAAGTACTGTCAGCCACGAGTTTTCTTCACCACCTTCCGATCACGAGTGATAATAGTTACCTGCTTAACTCGAGTATACCGTGCCATCGCTCTATCTACCTGGAGAATTGCTTCGTCGACTGGAATGCTAGACCGATGGAGGTCAATAATTAGAGTCGCACTTTGTTTACTGCCGTTTCTCACCAATTGATAGATGGTTTCTTTACCACTTCCTTGTGGAGCTTTTATCTCTACCTTGATGCCGTCGATTATGCAGTCTGCAGTTTTACTAGTATTACTTCGCGGAATTAGCTCAACAACATGGCCCTGAGATACCAAAAAATTGTATGTTTTCGTCTCATGAGCAGCAGGCTTAACTCCGTTAAGACTTAACTTTCCCTGTCTTTGCGTTTCACTGGTTGCCCTCAACGTGACTTTCCCTGAGTGCACCGCCTTTTGCCACCGATTCCACTGATTATCGACAGGCCGCCCGTCCTCCCATGTTGCCTCCCGCCAGGCTGCTTGCAACCGATGAAACTCCTGCTCCCCCTCCCACGGCTGCCCCTCAATAACAAGAACCGCACGACAGTCACACCCATCGTGATACCGACGCCCATCAGCCCGGCGCGTGGCGGTGTCTTCGGAGTAGACGGGGCCGCGTGAGGCAAGCATGGCGCAGAAGGCGCAGGATTCTTGTCCTGTGAGTACTCGGGCGTAGCCGATTCGGCGTCCGATTGGGCGTTTGGTTGTTGCGTTGCGGACTCTTCCGAGGTGTGCGGTGTCTTCGACTGCTTTTCGGCCGGCGTTGAGTGTGTGGCGCATGAGGGTGCGGGTCAGGCGTGCGCTCATTTGCTCGATGACTCGCGGGTGATTGGGGAATGCAAAGGCCGGTACGGATTTCTTGATGAGTTCCTTGGTCTCATCGTCAACGAGCTCGAGGATGATGTTTGATGGTTTCTCGCCGAATCCTGCTGCTCTAGCCAATGCGTCGTAGGTGGCGTGGGGGCCGTAGCCTTGGATTCGTGCCGGGGCTACTTCTAAACCGAGCTGCGCCATGTCGCGCCCCATTTGCTCGACGTAGGCACGGTAAGCCTCCTGCCGATACTTTACGACGATGGGGTGCAATTCGACGGCGATGTCATAAACCGCGTCGGTATCCATGGGCACACCGAACTCATCAATCTTCGCTGCAACGTCGCGCTCTAGTCGGCGTTGGATATCACGGAGTTTCGCGTCCTGCGTTGGCATGTGCCTTCACCTCCTCGCATGTCGATTGTTGTGATGCCGTTACAGTTCGGTTTGCGGTTCCTGACCACCGTCCGGCTGGTCAACGTCGAACAATCCGCTTCCGCGGCCTGCTTGTGCTTCCCTAGCCCGCTTGACGCGCTCATGCGTCCAACCAGGGATATCCGACCACAGCTCGTCTGGTGGTACACCAAGCATGGTGGCGAGTTTGCCGAGCCCATCGACCGTCTGGGCGAACGAGCGAGCCGATGTTTCCGCCCACTTGACCTCAGAGGCGAAGTCACCGGCTTCTTCTTCATCGCCAGCAATATGCGCACACAGGCGCAGCATCTGCTCATGCGACTCACCCAGCGAGGTTTGAATCTCAGAAGCCTTACGATCCTTAGACGTCTCCAACGCCGCCAGGCCGTCAGCAGAAATATTGGAAATCGCATTCGCACCAAGTGACTGTGCGGGAACCTGGGCAACTGCAGCGAAGTCGCGCACACTCGATTCACGCGCCTTGATGTACTGCGTCAGGTCCGTCTCATCGAACTGGCCGACCTTCACATCCTTGTTCGCAAACGTCCACGTGTCACTGATGGCCTGCCGCATCGCCTCATACTCCGACTTCGGAGCCCAACCGGTGACATAACGCTGCTTAAACGCCGCCCAATACTGCGCGACACCCTGCTCATAGTTAGTGCGGTCAATCCTGGCCGACAACGCGAGCAGGTGCTCAATGATGCCGTTGGTTTCTTCGCCGGCAGCCATCATGCGGTCCTGATACCGGACAATGGGCGTCACACCAACGTTGTGCTCCCGATATTCGATAAACGGCAAGTTCTCCGGCGACATGTAATAGCGCTGCTGCCACGCCAACGGCTCATCCGGGGCATTTTCGACTCCGAAGAAGTAAACACGCTCTTCGTCGTAGAGGCACAGGTGGCCGTTGTCGATGACCATGGCGATTATCGGGAATTCCGTCTGCGTTGCCGCCCCGGAATCCGGCCACGTCATTTCCTCCCCATAGCGAGCAACCAGCCGGCGAGGCGAATGCACGCCGATACGCGCCCCGTTAAGCGTCGACGGCAGCACCGACGCATACGCAGTGCCATACTGCAGCGCCGCACGGTGCAGACCGGTTTGGCGCGCATCCATTCGGTTGGTCTGCCAGTGGTGCCACGACCTGGCCTGCACTGAGCCTTCGGAGAAATAGTTCTCTACCTTGAGCGACTGACCATAGGTGTCCAGCACAAGCCCAAGAAACGGGGTCTGAGACATCTTCGCGATCTGCAAGTGCCGGTGATAGTTCTTCCCCTGCGCCACGTCCATACGGCGCGCCGCCTCTGTGTCTGACCACGGCTGCACCGCCCGGTTAATTTCATCGAAATGATGTCGTTGCACCGAGTGGTCCTGCAAAAGAGCACGGATTGCGTCACGTGCCTGAGACTCATTCATAACGTGCCCTCCTAGTAGAAAAATGCCGTGTCATCGACCGGCTCTGCCTTAAGTGACGGGTCGGATTTGACCATGCGGTAGACCATGCGAGCGCCAATCATGCAGACCGCCGCATCAATCTTCTTCTGCGATGCACGGGACTCTTTTCGCACCGTCTCGCCATAACGGCCAAGATGCCGCTGAGCGTTGCGCACATGCTCACTCAAAAGCGGGTTGCCGTCGTGGGTGAACGCATGCTGCACAATCTCGGCGGCCGCAAGCTCACATGCTTGTGTGAACGGAAAGTCCTTGCTGCGCATGTCCCAGGCAATCGGCTCGGGGTTGCGCGCCCCAGGTGTTGCCCACAGGCGCAGCTGGTCGCCGTAGCGCTCCGGCCAATCCACCTTGACGAAGCTCTCCCACTCACGGACATCAGCGAAAAATGCCAGCACCTCGAAGCGGTCAAACGCCCGCTGCACGCCCGCATCTACCGCCTCGACGTCGACGACGCCGTCCGGCGGCGGGGCCCACACGCCAGCGGTGAAAACGTGCCCATCGTCCATGCAGCAGCCAATCAGTGCGGTGTGGTCATTCGACAATGAACCGTCGAAGAACAGCACAACCTGCTCGCCATCGACGAGTTCACGGTCAGGCCTGGACATCTGCGCCCAGTCCTGCGGATCACACCACGAGTCCAGCGACGCAGTCGGCCAGTTCAAATACTTCCGCTTCGAATCATCAGGCCGCGCTTTCGGGTGCCAAATACGCGCCACAATCGCGTCCAAGTCAGCCCACGGGCAATCCTCATACACAAAAGCCAGCCCGGCGCGCAGGCTGGCTTCATCAGCGAGGTCGGTGTCTGGTGGGGCTTGGCGTGCGTCGTAGAGGATTTTGCGGTCGGATTTGGTGCGACCGTCTTCCTGTAGCGTCCAGGCTTCAAATGTTTCTTCTCCGGCTGAGCCGGTGCCTGGTTTCCAGGCGTTGAGGGTCTCCAGCATGCGGGAGCCGGACTTGGCGAGGTTATCCAGGAGCGTGCGGTGTAGTTCGGTTCCGCCGTTGGAGTTGGTCCAGTGTTCGAGCTCGTCGCCGATGATGAACGTCGCTTCTGCGCCTTCAGCGGACGCTGCCGAAGACGTGATGACTTCCAGTTTTCCTGCGGGTTCGACATTGATTTGTGTTTTGCCCGCGTCGATTTGGTAGTCGCGGTTGAGCTGGGGTGCGGCGCGCTTTGCGACCATGGCTCGAACCATGCGCATAGTGTTTTCGGTCTGGTCCTGGGAGACCGCCGCGATTTGCACAAGTGGCATGGGTTGCTGCTTGCCGACACAGCCGCCGAGAACGTTGTCGTCGAAATGGTCCAGCCGGACTGGCGCGAGCAGCTCGATAAGGGCCATGACGGCTGCGAATGGTGACTTACCGGAGCCTTTGGCCAGCCGACGGGCTGCGTGGTAGTAGACGAACCGGCCGTCGTTGTCGACGGCGTAGAACCAGAGGATGAAGCGGGCTTGCTCGCGGGTGAATTGCCATCGTTGCCCGGCGCGGATGCCGTTGGGGTGGCGTAGGTATTTGGCTGCCCATGCGAGGGCGTTCCATCCGAGGGTGCGGGTGGGTATTCCTTCTGGGAGGGTTATGATCCTGTCGGCGGCGGCGACCATGTAGGTATCACCGCCTTTTCTTTATCCGGTTAGGTCGTTTTTGTATTTTTCCATCAGCAGGATTGCTGCTTGGGTGTTGTCGTCGATGTTCTTGGTCGCATCGGCGCGTTGCAGTTCGATGCGCAGTCGGCGGCGTGCTCCCTCTGTTGTTAGGAGGGAGTCCATCATGGAGTTGATTTGAGCGATGATTGCGGCGCGCACTGGCTCTGGTCTTTGCATCTCGTCGGACAGGATTGTGGCGCATAGGTGCGCTGCTGCCCAGTCGGATGGTTCGAAGAACACTGATTGGCCGGAATGCTTCAGGCTCCTGTACCAGCGTTTGGCGCTGATGTGCCAGCTGCGGTCTTCCGCTGGTGGCTTCACCGTTTCTGCACCGGCCACTTTCAGCGTTGTTGGGCCTTGCGGTTTATTGCGGCGTCGGCGTTGGTCTGACCGTTTGGGTACTGGGCCCGGCATGGCCTACCTCCTCCCTGTTGTTTGTCTAGGAAGCTTTCCTGTCTGATTCATGTCCTCGATGGCCGCGACTGTCTTCGTTAATGCAACCAGTTCGCCTGCCGACCACACGGTGGCGGTAGTGCGGATGAACCGTTCGGCGGAGTAGACCTCTACTCGTCCGTAATTGCGGCCTTTGCTTTCCGGTAGGAGCCCGAAGATGTGGAGTCCTTTGCCGGAGACTGAGCGCTCAATGAATGCGCCCGGCGCGGCGTCGACAATCCGACGTGCCCATTGTTGGAGTTGCCCGTTGCTGAAGCAGTTGTCCAGGTCGATGCATGCGAATCCGCCGCCGAGCATGAAACCGTGCGGCTTCTTTTTGACGTCGCGGAACTGCGTCCATGTTTCTGGCTTGGTTGACGATGCTGGCTTGCCGTTGGTCTGCATGGGGCGCTTGCCGTCGGCTGCAACCCAGCGTCGTGCGTTGGTCATTTCCTGCGGGTAGCGGTTGCGCTGGCGGGCACGGTACGCCTTTTGTCGACACGCATTCGAGCAGTATGTCCGAATGCGGCCGGGTGCCTGCAACGGAAGCATTGCACCACAGACTTCGCAACCTTTGTTCATACTTCGATTTTACCAGAAAACGTTACGTTTCACTGCTTTGACCTGGCCTTATGTTCTCCAATTAAAGACGGTCACGCAGACCACGAAATAAGGCATCGAAGTTAGCGCTGCGCCAATTTTAAACCCGCAGGTCAGCAAAGCGCGCCAGCGTTCAATCTAGCCCGTTTTCCCACCTGACCAGCGCAAATAATGGAACCCGTACACAAATTTAAAGGCAATGCCCTCCGCCCTGGCCCGTCCCTCGGGACGAGGGCCCTCCCCCACCCCTCACAGTAGACCTGGGTGAGGCTTTACCCATACGGGCTGGCGGCGTCGCTGCCGGGCGCGGGTGGCTTCCCCTGCGGTCTTTTTCCTGTGGCACGACGAGCAGATAGCCCGGAGGTTTTCTAACTCATCATTGCCACCTTCGAAGACCGGCATTACATGGTCCACTTCGTTGGCAATAAGTGCGCAGCCACGCAGCCGCGCTTGACATTCGAAGTGATCGCGCACCATGACCTGCTCAGCTAACGCTTTCGGTACGCCCCGGGATCTGGGACCCCGGGAGTTCGACCTCCACCCTGGCATGTCTGGTACCTCCTGGGGGCGAGTGGCGGCTGGGGTGGCTACCGGCTGGCCTCTAGGGGTTACTGGAGGGGTGTTGCTGTCCAGGTGGGACTCTGTGGTTTCCTGCCGTGACCCATCGCTGCCATTAGCGGAACTCGTGTAAGGCAATTGCGAATGTGCTGACATAAAGCAAAAGCTCTCAAACCATCATTTCAATTCAACGGTTTAAGAGCATGCGCTTCAGTCAAGCGTAGCTTAGCACACGGACTGTAAACCGCAGGTCACGAAGTTCTACCCTGTCGACCGCGTGTCGTCGCCACACTGATGTGCTGCGACTGCGCGCATGCAGTCTGCGATGTCGAAGAGTTCCACGCCTTCAGCGTTCAGCGTCGTTGGAATCTCGCCTTGCTTCGCCCACTTCCTCAACGACGTATGACTGACACGCACACCAAGCACCGCAAGAGCATCGGCAACCTGACGCGCAGAACCCTGCTGCGGAACCTCCCGCCGCGCCACCGGCTCAGGTGGACTCACCCTATCGCCTATCACCCGCCGATGATGCTCCACCTCAACGAGCACGCCATCAGCCCACGAGCGCTCCGCGACATCATGCACACGATCATGAAGCCAACGAGCCACGTACTCAAGGCGCCGGCTGGTTGGCGGCCGGCACTGCACCTCGTAGGCCAGCGCCTGCGCCCAGTCCCACAGGCACAACTCCGCCGCGTGCTCCACATCCAGCAGATACACCGGTAGTGGCGGGCGGGACTCCCGGGTACTCGGGGGCCGTCCCCCATTGACCCCGGAGGCAGGCGGAGAGGGGACCATCATCTCAGCGAGGGCGGGGGCCATAGATTCAATCGCGGACAATGCACGACCAAGCTGCTCGACCTGGTCCGGCGACAACGGTGGCATAAGGCTCCAATCAACAAGCCACAACAAAAAGAACTAGAGAACCAACAGAGGTAAGAGGGTGGAAAGAAAGAGGGGGGAGGGATATTTAAAAGCCCTCCCGACCCGTCCCGACCCGACCCGACCCGACCCGGTGCCAGCCCGACAACTACTCCCCTTGTCGAACGGTTTTTTCGTCGACGGGAAAGTTTTTGGGTACGACAAAGGCCGCGTCGTCAAAAGCGCGTAGGCTCTCTTGGACGCACCGCAAGCTCGTTTGTTTTTCGCCCCTCCTATCGCGGGGCGTGTACTCGAAAACTAGTTGCGGCGGCGTCGGCGACGGCGACGTGCGAAAGGCTCCGCTCCTTTGGCGGGACCGGCATCGCGCACGTGCGATGCCTTACGGCCCTGCGGCGCACCGCCCGCATGGTGTGCGGGGAGTGCCGGAAGCGACTGGACAACATTGACTTGAATAGTCTCGGCTGGCTGCCGAGAACTCCCTTTGGCGGCTCTACCCTCAGACTCAACCTGGCCATGGGAATCAGTATTGGGGAACTGCGGCTTGCCGGGCTCCTGGCTTGGGCCCGCGGCCGGGGACGTAGCGCGTACCGTTTTTTCTTCCTGAGAAGGGGTCACTGCCCGACTGGCTGCCGGGTTGTCCTGGGCCTCAACCTCGTCCGCGATAAGCGGATTCGGGAGTCCCTCCTTCTTGCACCAGCGCGCAACGAATCCCTCCCAGCGGGAGAGTTTCTTGCGCAGCTCCGGGCCATACATTGGAGACTCTGGTGGGTCGAGGAGCGGAAGTTCCTCCTCGGCGCGTTCGCCTAATTCATGCCGCAGCTGATTACAGCCACGGCATGCCGTCACATAATTGTCTGGGGTCGTCGGCGCATCGATGTCACGGTGGTCGTACTCACGGCCACGATCGGACTTCTTATCGCCCCAGACCACTTCATCACCGCAGTACCGGCACTGGTCTCCATCACGGAGCATGACCGGCACCTGCAACCCAGCACGGTTCTGATCGTTGCGGCGTTTCGTTGCCTTCGACTTCGCATCGGAGCGGATGACATGAACAAACGATTCACGCTCAACGAGCACGAATTGCCGCTCACCTTCAGACTCCACCTCGGTGATAATCCCGATAGTGATCAGATCCTGAAGTACAGGCTCCACCCGGCTAATGCCGATATGCCGGACGGCTGCACCATAGGTGATTTTGTAATCCGTCCACTGCTGCGCAGAATGCGTAAACAACGCTGACGCCGCGCCTTTGAGTTCACTGACCAGACGGTCATCGCCACGTTTGGCTGCCAGCTCATAGGCTCGCATCCACTCCGGGGCCTCGTTGAAAGTATCGCTGACCCTTACCCATGCCATGGTGCATCACTCCCGGACCGGGGCTGCCCAGCAGAAATATGGGAAGCGGTACCAATCATTCTTCGAACTCCAAATCAAAAACCGGCGCGGTAACAAAATGAACCAACACAATTGCTTACGGATCTCTACAACAAGGCACTGGTAGCGCCATGACTACCCCTCGCTTTCCTCGTGATAACCGGTTCGGTCATCACCTTCATCAGACGGATAAGGCCACATGGTGTTCGTAGAAACAGTGCGGGACAGCACCCGGTACCGCGCAGGCAAGCCATACGTGCGGGCCCGCAGACTGCACGCCTGGTGCACGTCCTGTGCCTGTTCTGCGCTCATCCATGTCACCCCAGCGACGCGCAATGAATTCCATGTGTATCCGCCATCTGTTGACGCCACTACACAGAACTGCCTGACGGCCTTGCTATTGCTTACGCCGCTGTCACCCATCAAGAAACCTTCCCCGTTACTGCCGGCCGTTGCGCCCACTGACACGCAGACAGCAACTGCGCTGCCGTCTGACGAGCCTCGTCGACAGACGCGAACTCAATGTTCCCCAGGCGAACCCGGGGGCTACCACAGGCGGACGCACCTCGAGAGGCCTCAACATCGCCGAACTGTGCAATATCACGGTCGTAGATCCCAACACCCCATGAGTAGCAATGCTCAATGAACAGCTTGTCCGGCCGCACGAGCTGGACCTCCACCTCACGGGCGTACTCGTTCGCAGTCCTAACAGCGTCTTCCCACGAGCCACACCACGCGATGCCACCGGTATCGTCCTCAACAACCCACGGCAAAAAGCTACTTCCCGTCTTCTTCACCTGGAGCGTCATGACTACGACAGTCCTCTCAACGGCCGCGCGACAACAACACGTCGCGCAACAGTCGACCCGGTGTTCCGCTGCTCGTCGACGCCGTCCAACTTCTCCTCGTCAACGACCGCAGAATCCGACCCGTCCGGATTACAGACCCACACGACCGCGAGCTGCGGAGCCGTGGCCACAAACTTCGCTTCGGCCGTCGAAGGGAAGCGAGTCACCACAGCGCCGATAGCCCGCGCTGCCTTCTGCAACGCGACTTCCTGCGCCGGTGTCGCACGAGTAAGGACGCCGGACTGCGAGACCATGGCGGAACTCCGCTCCTTCGCGTGCACTTCCTGCAGCACCTCGGAGACATGCTTCGCGACTCCTTCAAGCGGCTGCCTCGGCGACTGCACCGGGCGACGCGTCTTGTGCGGTTCAAATGGCAAACCGTAAACAAGCGCTATCTCGATGAAGTCCGCCGAAGCGGCAACCTCGACCTCAACCGGCCCAGCGTTCGTTACCTTCTGAATCGCAACTTCGGCTAACTCCTTCGCGACTCGAGGCGCGACATCCACCGAACCGGAGGCGATCACGTCGACACCGGGCACTTCCGCGGCGCCCATCATCATCGGGTTGGCCGCAGAGACAGTGACCGTCGAATCCTCGCGAACATCAATGCGAATCGAATCGAACTGCGCCGCGGTATCGCCTGGCACTGCGATTGGGTGGACTGCCTTCAACGCGTTCGAGAACTCTACGGCTGGCGCCACGAACCGGAAGTGCCGACGCTGCTGTGCTTTCGGCGTCGCATCAACGACGTCTACATCATCTGCTGCTGTCGTCATTTCTTGGAATCTCCTGTCCATCAATGGTTAATTGCCCTGGAATCTCAGTGCGGGTGGGGCGCTTACGAGGGCCAAGGAATCGGTAAATCTGAATTTGGCGCCGCGTTTGCTGCTGCTCCCACCAACGCTGCGCAGCTGATTCATCTGATGTCATCTAGCTGTCGCTTTATGGTTCTTCGTCATCTCATTGAGCCGTCTGCGCTCACGCGCAACACGTCGCTGTTGCATGCGCTGTTTCTCCCGCTCAGGCATGCCCGCTCGCCGTTTACCATGAGCACCGGCGCACACATGCTGTTGGAACAGCAAATACCCCTGAGACCGCTTCCGCAGAGCTTCTTCCTCACTGAGGAACACGGCAGCACCATGTACGATCTGCACGTTCCCATCTGGGTCAGACGATGCATCAAGGGCAAGTCGATGCCCCAATGGTGTGCATGCCCACCGGATAGGGAAACCGCAGTGCCTACAAGACCTTTGGCGTGGCATTTTTCCTCCTCATGTTTGACTGCTATCGGCTGCTTAGTGCTTTTCGCCGCGGTGGACTATCCGCAACACGTGGGCTTCGACCTTCATCTGGAAAATCAGCCATCGTCGGCGCATCATGCTGATTTCAGCCCCTCCATACGCTGCTTGACGACGGGAACTGCTGCCCACGCTTTCTGCGCCGACAGGCCATCCCTTTTCCGGCACCATGCAATTGCTTCCCGAAGGGTGGCCCCTAATGACGTGAAGTGCAGGAGATCTAGCGCGGTAGCTTCCGCATCTGACAGCGCAAACTCAACCTGCGCCATCGCATTAACGTCAGCCATGGAGACGGATGCAGTGCCGGAGATGATTGCTTCCACTGCTTGACAGCCCACCTGAGCTGATTCAGCGATATGTTCTACTGACATTCCCAGTTCGATGAGCTCGAGAACATTCCCCCGAGCATCAAGCCGGCACACCTCGTAATCGCCGGGCGGGACTTCCTTAATACCCACCGCGGTCTCCAAAGCGTCTTGCAGCGAGGTACAGATCACGGCCGGCGGAATCCCTGTCATTGCTACCTGCCAGCGACCGTCTGAGATTCGGCGGGCGCACCGTGGCTTATCTTTCTGGTTCACCTTGCACCTCACTTGCGATGTGCTCGATGAACTCCTCAAGCTGGCGCATAACGCGCTTGTCATCCTTATTGAAAGTGACCAGGTTTTCCAAAGCCCCTCTGGTGATGAACTGTTGCCCATCCCCATGCCGGCCTAACCGCCGAGGCAGCGTTGCCGGAAACCTCAGACTACGAGGCATCTCTGACATCACATCACCGAACGACACCTCGAAATCAATCGTGGCCGGTTTCCTGCCGCCTCGAGGCACGGGGACTACCACGAGCACCCACCGATTCTTCGGTGAGCGAACCCTACGAAGCTGCTTCATGTCATGCCTCCGGCCAATACCTGGTCGCAGAGACACCACTGTTCTTCTTTTTCATCTGGAGAACACGCTCAATGCTTTTGACAGACTTTGAAATAAAGACCGCCGTGCACAACCAAAAAATTGTTGTGATTGTCCAAATGATTGGCACAAAATTGAAATTGTCGTGCCCGGTAATGATGACCATTGCAAGAGAGGATGCGGCAAGAATCAGCGACATTGCCCATTGCAGTTTGTTCCTGGTGTTGACGTGATCCAGCAAATCGTAGGCGTCGCGCCACATTGAGCGGCTGAACTTAACGTTTGGATTACTCATTTATGCTGCCTCCCGTGGATCGCTCGGGAACCCAACAGTCATAACGCGATCAACTTCGGAGCTGAAGATGCGCCAGTGCTGGCGACTCCCAGGAGTCTTCGGCATCGTGCGAAGGCGTCCCGCCTGGCACCAGCGATAGACGCGTTGAACATCTATGCCGAATTCGTCGGCGAACTCGCGCGGCGTCAGAGTTCTCCGTCTGTCGATCATGGTTGCCTCCGTAGACTGTGTATGCTTCATGGCAGTGTTCCTTTCAACACTTTCGGCCTGTCCCTGGTGCTAGCGGGGGCGGGCCCTTTTTATTTGGTTTGTGAGGCGCGCAGCCAAACCGCCGTGCGAAAGGCCCACGGCATTGTGGCTGGCTTGCGGCGACCGATTCTCATATCGCCTACGCGCCAGTGCCCGGCAGAGGAATCGAACCCCTGAGTAACCATTCGGGCTGTTCTTATTTCGCCAATTTGCTGGAGTCCGACCAAGGGACTGCTCTGGCTGTATATGGATGTGTAAGAGGAGTGCGACACCTATCTGCGAGCTCCAACACTTCGGCAACGGTGCCGACTGCCTGGTAAGGAATCGACACTGACGTGTCGTTGTCCGTATTGGTGATTGTGATTTCACTTTCGGTGGCGTCGATTCTCGTGTTTCCGATTGCTGCTTTTAATTCCACGTGTGCTCCCCTTTACCGCCCTGGTTTGTTACCGCAGTTGGATTAGTGTCAGCCGTTACGATTTGTCCATGAGTGAAAACGAATTCCGGCGCCTCGTAGCTCGAGTAGAGCGAGCGGCTTCGCACCGCCGCGAGCTGTGGAGTCTTGGTGCCGAACATCTGAAGGCGAACCCGATTGAGCGCCGGGTTGTAGGCGACGGCGATATCCGTTCCTTTCGCCTCCATGCGACCGCACCTGTGCCAACCGAGCTGTCCCTCATCTTCGGAGAGTGGCTGTACCAACTTCGTGCCGCTCTCGATGGGCTGATGTACGAAATCGTGGTCCGTGAAACCAAGTTGGACCCTCCGCCAAATGCCGGCCGGATTTCCTACCCGTTGTGCAGATCTGCTGACGCTTTCGCCTCGTGCAATACCTATGGGGTTTCCGATAGGATTCGCCGAGCTATTGAACGCACGCAGCCCTATCACGCCACCGGAGGATTCAGCGGAAGTGCGCTGTGGTGGATTCATGATCTCGCTCGAATTGACCGTCATCGACGGGGGCATTGCCTCGTGTGGCGCATCATCGAGCTGCAGGTCAATTCCAACAGCCCGGCCATCGACACCTCGCGCTGTGGTGTATGCAATCAGTTCGAGGCTTTCATCCGGGGTGATGAGGAGTTGGAAGCCGCATGGATCGCGCTCCGCCGCGGCATCGAACTCAACTCGAATGACGGAGTAGATATCACTTGGCGTCTCCAATTCGATGTAGCCGACTGGGTCCAGCGAATTCCTCGCAGCTACGGCGTTTGGAGCCTCGATGACCGAATGGCCAACGCAGAAATGTATCTCAGTAAGGCCATCGAGTTGTTCGAGCAACTCTTCATCATTGATGGCTAGATACTGGCTTAGGCCACTGTCATGGAGTCTGGTTAACATTTGTTGACGCAGTTGTCCTCTAGCGTTGGCTAAATCCATGTACTTCATCGCTGCTTCCTCCTTTCGTTTGCCGGTGGCTGTTTGACTGGCATTTTTTCGCCATCTCTGTATTTGGTTCCGTAGATTTATTGGTATGGATTGGCTGTCAGTCGGAATCGATATCCTCGGAGTACCCATCGGTGTCGCTGGTCTCGTGTACGCACATTTCGCTAATTGCAAGGCGAAGAAGTCCAACAGCATCGCTAAGCGGGCACTTCAAGAAGCCGCCGAATCGAATCGCATCGCAATACAGGCAAACAAGCTGGCTGAGGATGCGAACTCGGTCAGTGAAAGAGCGCTCCGAGTCTCTAGCGAGGACTTCGAGTACAACTGGGGATTCCGGGTCGAAAACGATGGGGTTATCTGCATCTCCAGCGAAAGTTCCCACGATGCTGTTGACTTCACCTTGTTTGTTGAGGTTCAACACGCGGGCAAATCCATAGCTCCCGCTGATGCCCACTATCGGCACGTTGATAACGTGTCCTACGGTGCGCAACTGTTCTTCAAGATTGAGAGCATTTACCCTCAGTTGATTCCCAAGGCGCGAGCCCAGAAGCGCCACATCGTCGCAATGTTCGGAGACAGCGTCGTATACAACGGCCGCAATCCCATCACCTTTGACGTCATTGCTGTCATGTCGTGGAAAACGCCCGGTGGTGGCGAGCGCGGTGGCACTATTAAGCGCCGCCTGAGCTGTCGCGAGGACAAGCTCGGAGCCATTGTCTTTTCTCAGGTTTCCTAGGTCGTTCACTCTCGTCCTCCCTCCTTTTCGCTTGTCGACGGTTGCCCTGCCCGGCACCTTCCCCAGCACTGGGCAGCTATTCAGTTGGTTAAACTTCCCGCTCAGGGGACGCTTCCCCGGAAGGGAGGTGATTTCCGATGGAGAATCCAGATAGCCGCCCACGCGGTTACAGCAATGAAGACGTAGAGTTCGCGCTTCGTCAGGCTGGCCTGAATGAATCGGCTGATTTGGTTGTTCTGCTTGCGAAAGTTCGGGATAAATCTGTTAAGCAGAGTGGAACCAACCCCGTCGGGGTCTTTTTCAGCCACGTTGACCGTTCGCTTCAAGAAGTCGTCCACACGATTGCTGGATTGGAGCGACGTATCGCATGGCTTGAACGGCAGGGCGGCGAACATCCTGTCGACTAGGTCACTGTCCCATCGCGTCGGCTGTGGTACTCGCAGCATTCGCGCGGTGGGACATTGATTGTTGTCGTTGCACATCTCTATTTCCTCCTTTCGCTTGTCGACGGTTGTTGCCTGGCACCTTCCCCAGTGCCCGGCGGATATGCTTTTAGTGCAGTGCTATTTAGGAGCTGTCATGGGTTTCTTGTCCTTTTCGCCTTTCGTCCCTTTCCGTTTGTCTGTCAAAGACTCGATTCTTGGCAGCGTCTTCAAGGCACTGAACGATGGGCTTCACGAGGGAATGCTGGTCTCTATATGCGCACCGGACATTGATGACGGGAGTTATCTCGAAATCGATGTGGCTAACTTCGTCCCCGGAGTCGTCACTAAGAGCGGTGAGCACATCACCAAGGATTCGCACGTAATGTTCGCGAAGCCGCATTTCGGTGGGGCCGAGATCCCGGCTGATGAAGTCCTTGTCGAGCAGCTTCTTCATGTCATAGATGAAACTGACGGCTGCATCGTGTTCGATGTCAATGACGATCTTGTGCTTGAGCCTGATGTGGCAAAACACATCCGCCTCAACGCTCGTAGGGTCAATCCCTTTGAGGGCATCATCTTCCCTTTTCCAGGCCATGATTAGTTCCTCCTTTCGCTTGTTGACGGTTGTTGCCCGGCACCTTCCCCTGTGCCCGGCGGTCGTGTCACGCTGGTTTAGTAACCTCCTCGATAACGCTTTTGCGTTGGAAAGGAGGTGATTGTCTTGGCTAAATCTGCTGGCAAGAGTTCTGGCAAGGTTCACCGCAGCGCTATTACAGGACGCTTCGTGAAGGCCTCTACCGCTGCTCGCCACCCGAAGACCACGGTTTCCGAGACTCGGTCTAGGGGTAAGAAGTAGTTAGTTGCCCTGGTCGTGCTTCGTTGCGTCCAGGGCCTCCTGCACGATTACTGCCATCACATTCGCCAGAATTTCGTATTCGATGTGGATTCCCTCACTGGCGCCGTCTACATCGATGTTGATTCCTGTATCGGTGCCCTCGATATTGAGCTTCGCTACTTTTGCGCCCATAACTGCAATCTCCTTTTTCGCTTGTCGACGGTTGTTGCCCGGCACCTTCCCCAGTGCCCGGCGCGGTTTTTCTTATGCGGTTTTTGGCTGCTGGATAAGCATCCCGTCCAATGGCCTGCCGGAGATGCTGCGCAACTTCACCAACGTGGCTACCGACGGAGAGCTGCGCCCGTGGCGCAAATTTCGCACTGCCGTACCGGTCATTCCGATTGCTGCAGCCAACTTCTCATCCGAGGTGTATCCACCCAGGCGACGGGCATCATCCAGGACTGACGGGTCTAGCAGGTAGCCCACCGTATTCCTCCTGTGTAATTCCATGTGCGCAATTCATTGCGCTTACAACGCAATCATTGCACACCATTGCCGAATAGCGCAAGCTATTCTTAGCAATTTAACGTTTCCCCAGGTAAAAGGGTGTGCAACTATTGCGCACGTACCTAATTGCAATTACCATGAGGGCATGACATTTCAACACTGGCTATCCACCGCCACCGAGGATTCAATAGCCGAGATTTCACGACGTACCAGCATCCCCCGGCGCACGCTCCAATACCAGCTAGCTAACGACAAGCCGAGTATCGAGAATTTGCTCAAGATTTCATCGACCTACGACGTGAACCCGATTGAGACACTGTTGGACTTTGGAATCGTCAGTCGCGTGTGGGAGAAGGTGCCGAATATAACCGGTGCACTCCGGCTTGCATCGGATGAGCAGCTAACTGATGAGGTTTTGCGCAGACTTAAAGCAGGTTCACAGGCTTTTGATGAGCCTGTTGATGAGCTTGCAGAGCACCGTCCGAACACCCAGGTGGCGTCTTGTCGTCGTTTGGCTGTGACATTGGGTGAGCCTCCTCGCGTGTGGGACTTTTGCGGTGATGGTCGCTGGGTGATGATTCGAAGCCTGTATGCAGAGCCGGGACATGCTCCGTTTCCTGACCGAGTTGGTGGGCCGATGCCTAGCACGATGATTGAAGAGCGCTTTGGCGTGCTGCAGGAGCTGCCGCTTGAAGTTGTGGCGCAAATCGAGCAGGAGTCTGTCGGCCGTCGGATTGGCTCAGCCGAGATTCTGAGCACGTTCCACGACAGCACCAAGAACCCCACACGCGAGACAGACGTTGGTGACTTGCGCACCATGCACGACGGCAAGGCACATGATGATGCGCTCGACGCTACGGTGTTCGAATTCCCCGGGCCTGAATCCGCCCCGGCTGATACACATCTGGACTACGTTGCCAAGCGCGGCACCCCAGAACCAGAGGAGGGCGATGACGATTACGGAGACGGAGCTTGAACAACTCGCCGAATCCATGGGAATCACCGTGGAATACGACTACCGCAAGTCACTTCGTCCTGGCGACCTCGGCGGATACATCCACCACCGCCAGACAATCCTGCTCGACCCCACACTGGGCTCTATAAACAGGCGGTGCACCCTAGCCCACGAGTTAGCACACGCCATCAGAGGCGATACTCCAACCGGCAACCCGCACTTCGATGCCAGAGCGGAACGCGCAGCCGACCAATTAGCAGCCGAACTTCTCATTTCTCATGCCGAATACGCCACAGCGGAAGCGATCTACGGCGCTCACGATGGCGCTATTGCCCGTGAGCTCGGCGTCACTACCCACCTACTCGCCGTCTGGCGAGACACATACGAAAGACAGAAACAATGAAGTCGACAGTTCACCGAAGTCAACGGCGGCAACGTCGACGAACTGTGAGACTCATATGGAAACTCAGGTGAGAGGAAAGAATAATATCCATGAGCAATGAAGCTAGGGCTAGGAAGCCATTCATAGGCCGTGCAATGCCTCAGAAGACCGTGCCAATCAGCAAACTGGACATGGACTTACAGAACCCGCGACTATTCTCTGATGCTACCGACCAAACAGATGCCATGCGGCAAATGCTTGAAACAACAGGCGAAAAATGTATGCAGCTTCTTCGCGACATCACACGGGTTGGTCAACTTAGTAGTGCAGACTTGCCAATTGTCATGCCTGTCGATAATAGATTCGTCATGCTTGAGGGTAATCGTCGCCTCCTCTGCCTTCGACTATGGAAACGGCCAAAACTCCTGGATTCGCTAGGGAGCGTCGGTACTCAATACAAACGGCGTGTCGATAAGTACATTCGCGAATCTGACTTCAATGCGCCCCCGAGTATTCGGGTCGTAGTCGCATCCAATCGGAAAGAAGCCGACACCTGGATTAATCGCCGCCACGGGCTTAACAGTGATGGAACAGGCACGGTAGAATGGGGAGCCTATCAAAAGGCTAGGCGCGAGGCGCAGCAGAATCCGTCTAAGGCTTCAAGGGGCTATGCCTTCGTATCGTTCGTTACACGTGACTTTGCCGACGACGTACAGCTTCAAGCAGCATTGCACAAACTAGTCGAGAAGAATTTCACCATTTTAGACCGAGTTTTTGGCGACGGCGATTTTCGATCAATATTTGGTATCGATTTCCGTGGCCTTGAAGTTGATTTGGAGAAGGGGAAAGAAGCAACATTCCCCGCTATACGACAACTCGTCTTAGAGCTTTCCATCATGAAAAAGGGAAGCCGAAAACTCGACGAAGCTGCTCAGCGAAAAGAATTTGCAGAACGAATCGCTAAACACCTATCCGATTCAAATGAACCCGGTTACACAAGTGCTCCCAGCAATAGCGCTTCAAGTACGAGTATAGGATCGCCTACCGCAAAGAAAGATTCACTAGACGAACCACCCTCAAAGGAGTCATCCAGCCCTCCCAAAACAGAAAAGCCAAAAATAAAGCGCCGTAATAGACGTGAGGCAGTGAAAGTTCTTCAAGGCCTCAGCTTAAACAGTTTCCCCGAGAGACTAGATCTCCTCGCTAATGAAGTAGCGCAACTCGACCTTGCGAAGTTTCCCGAACTTGGAGCAGCAACACTGAGAGTCCTCCTTGATTTGTCTCTCACCCACTTCTTATCAGTCTTTCCCAATGCAGAAACTAACGATAAGTCTGTGTGGGGAAAAACTCGCGCTGTAATCGAATTCCTCGATCCAGAGTGCGCAAGTTATGCAAACAAAGTTCAAAGTTGGCCTGAGATGAAGGAACTGTACAACCGCTGCAACGAGGAAAGCATGAAAGTGATTCAACTCGGTGTCCATTCCTCACAAATGCCGAATACAACTTCTGAAGCAAAAATTTGGTTCGACCGCATCGAGCCGCTGCTGGTGGCCATGAACGAGAAACTACGCAATAATACTGATTCATGAGGTATCTTTCACCGCTGCGCTATCCAGGAGGCAAAGCACGCCTAGCCCCCTACCTTCAGCGACTCATCACCGCCCAAACACCCCGACCCACGCACTACGCAGAACCATTCGCGGGCGGAGCAGGCGCAGCATTGAAACTTCTCACCGATGGCATCGTCGAAGAAATACACCTCAACGACCTTAACCCCGGCATCGCAGCCTTCTGGCGCAGCATCACCACCGCCCCAGAGGAATTCTGCGAATTGATTTCCGAAACCGAAGTGAACCTGGACGAATGGCACAAACAACGTGTCACCTACCTCGCAGGAGAGACAGGAAACGATCTCGCACTAGGATTCGCAACTTTCTTCCTTAACCGAACCAACCGCTCGGGAATCCTCCACGCCGGCCCCATCGGTGGCCACGACCAAAAAGGCACATGGAAAATAGACGCACGCTACAACAAGAGCGGTTTAATCACGCGTGTACAGCATCTCGCACAATACCGACACCAAATACACGTCACGCAGATGGAAGGCCTAGATTTCCTCGACTCCATCTCAGATCTAGGCTCCAAAGTATTCATCTACGCAGACCCTCCCTACGTTGTCCAAGGTGACGGCCTATACCTGCATGCCTTCGACGAAGCAGCGCACGTAGACCTGGCAAGCAAACTCGCAGATACACACGCACCATGGATGCTCACCTACGACGATGATCCCCGAATTACGGACATCCTCTATCGAAACGTGCGGTGCGCACGTTTCCCCATCGCCCACACAGCACATAAGCAACACATCGGAACAGAAGCTGTCATCTATTCAGACTCGCTCCACGTACCAGACGTACAGCTCACCAGAGGCCGAACAGCAGAGTGGGTAACTACGTAGACGCATATCGTAGACCCCTATGTTCCTCAACGTTTCCGTATAGTAGGCTTTGTCACGTCCCCAACAGTTTAACCAGAAGGCGAGGAGTGATGACCGATGACCAACCTGGAGTACATCATGAGCCGTCGCAAGACTCCAGTAATCGCCCGCTCGACGGACGGTCGAGTGATTCGAGCGACTCCGATTCACGACCCATCGGAAAACTTTCGGAAGGGCTGGGAACAGACAGGCACGGCTCTACGCAAAGCAATGGACCATTACGGAGCGATGACGCGATAACAGCCGAAGTAGTATCCGAAAACTCAGAAGCATTCGCCCGAATGCTTCAAATTCGGCAAGGTCCGCTTCCTCCAGCCGAGGAACTAGCCCGATACGAGCAAGCCTTCCCTGGAATTGCAGAACGAATTGTATGCATGTCCGAAGGAAGTATCTCTGCTGCGAATGCCGCCACACTATCCGAAGCTGAAGTGAATAACGCAATCGCCTACTCAATCCGCGAAGATGCAAACTCGCATCGCCGCGCTCAATGGATTTTTGCCGCGCTCACCGCAGCCTTGATTGTGGGTGCCGTACTAACTTCCGTCAGTGGCACCAGCGGCACAACCGCATTCGCATTCCTAGCCGCATTAAGCGGCTTAGGAGTCCTACTAGCACCGCGCGCGATGACTAGCTGGAGTAATAAAGACAAAGGCTCCTCACCGCAGGAGTAATCTCGCCGCAGGAAGGCGTTTGTCATGGCTACCGTCTCCTACTACAAAACGAAAAGCGGCCGACGCTGGCAAGTGCAATACACGAAACCAGATGGTTCACGCACCCGCAAACGAGGTTTCTCCACCAAAGCGGAAGCCCAAGCCTGGATAGAAGACCAAGGCGTCGCACAAAGAAAAGGCACGTGGGTAGATCCCGCTCTGTCCAACATCCCCCTATCCGAGCTATGGGATCCATGGATAGCAATCAAGAAAATGCGCCACGGCACCTCAACATGGAAGCCACTAGACTCTGCCTGGCGCACCCACGTCAAACCCCACTGGGGATTAACGCCTATTAACCAAATCACCACCGAGCAGCTACAGACCTGGATAGTAGACCTGTCTGAGAATAAATCCGTCACTATCGTCGAACGCTGCCTAGGCATTATCCGCGGGTTGCTCGACCTCGCCATCACCAACAAACGCCTCACCACAAATCCGGCTACTGCCGTGCACTGCCCGGCGCGGAAGCGGCCGAAGCAGGTGTTCTTGTCTTTGGAGCAGTTGGAGGCCCTGGCGTCGAAGTGCCCGGACGATAAGAAGGCGTTGGTTTGGTTGTTGGGCACGTCTGGTTGCCGTTGGGGCGAGGCTGTGGGTTTGACGGTTGGTGATGTGAATCCTTTGCGGGGCCGTATTTCGGTGACTAAGTCTGCGTCGACTGTCGGTGGCCGGGTTGTGGTTGGAGCGACTAAGGGGCGTCGTGATCGTGTGATTGCTGCGACGCCGGCTGTTTTTGAGCTTTTGGTTCCGCTGATGGCTGGGAAGAGTCCTGATTGCCTGTTGTGGGAGAAGCGTGGTGGTGGGCATTTGACTACGCCGTCGAAGCGGTCGTGGTGGCATTCTGCTGTGGATGCGTGTGTTGCTGAGGACAGTAGTTTTCCTTCTTTGCTTGCTCCCCATGATTTGAGGCATACTGCGGCGTCGTTGCTTATCTCTAATGGGGCTTCTGTAAAGGTCGTTCAGGCTCAGCTTGGGCATGCGAGCGCAAAGGAAACACTGGATATTTACTCTGGTCTTTTTGACGAAGATCTTGATTCAGTGATTGATGCTGTTGGTCGTGCGCAGCGTGCTGCTGGGTCCCGAAGAAAGAACAAGGGTGAGCCAAAAGTGAGCCAAAAAGCCGACTAAACTTCCATATCCTGCATATATACGGTCGTGCCAGAGGTTCGATTCCTCTCTGGGGCACAAATACCCTCGTGACCTTTTACATATAGGGCGCGAGGGTTCTTTGTTTTTCTCACGACCGGCCACTACGCCCCCTCCTGAGAACGCATCACCCAGCAATTTCCAGAAACACTTGTGTTAGGCTTACCTAATCACGTGGCGTGTAGACTTCCGCCAGTACAAAACAGCCCAAGACTTGTTGAAGGACAGTGACAACTATGGCTGGCCTAGCTAAAGCAGCAGCACCGAAGCGTAAGCCCCGTAAGGCACACGAGGCAACAGTTACTGGACGTCGCCAGATTTCCCCAGACCTTGTTCGTTTGAGCATGAACTCGCCTGCATTTGTGGGCAAGGAGCTGGAGTTTACCGACCATTACATCAAATTATTGTTTGTGCCAGAGGACGCTGATTACTCCTGGCCGTTCGATATTGCGAAAATTCGCGCCGAACAGCCGCGAGACAAACTGCCAATCACCCGCACATACACTCTGATTAATGTGGACTCCGAAACCGGCGACTTTGACGTCGACTTCGTCACCCACGGCGATTCCGGCCTGGCTGGACCGTGGGCACGCGTAGCCGAAATCGGAGACAAGCGTGGCTTCTTAGGGCCAGGAGGCGCATGGGGACCTGCAGCAGAATATGAACACTTTGTACTCGCCGGAGACGAGTCCGCAGCGCCAGCTATCAGCGCCGGACTGAAGCACCTCCCAGCAGGCACGACCGCAACCGCATACATCGAAATCGAGTCCGAAGATCGGAAGTTTGAGCTCCCAACCCGAGAGGGTGTGGAAGTCCATTGGGTCCTCCGCAACGGCGCAACCCACGGCACAGAGCTATCCCGCGCAGTGCGCGAGGCGGGCATTCCAGAAGGTAAGAAAACTAGCTGGTTCATCCACGGTGTCGCCGAGATGATCAAGGAATTGCGCCGCTTCCTCTTCGTCGAATCTGAGATCCCGAAGAAAGACGTTTCCATTTCTGGCTACTGGCGTATCGGTATGACCGAAGACCAGTGGCAGTCTTCTAAACGAGAATTCAACGCTGAGGTTGAGGCCGAGGAGGAAAGAGCCAGGGCCTGACGCTTGCTCGAACGTTAGCGCTCGCTACGCCTTTCAACAACGACGCGTTTTCCTGCCAACCAGTCGAATGGGTGCCAGCGGCAAACAGCAACCCAAATCATCAGGACACCAAAAAACAGTTCAACGTTTGGCTCAAAACCCGTAGGCAAGAAAATCAGCGACAATAGGTAACAATTACGTACCGCTGCCCGCCAACCTCTGTGCCAAGAATCGTCTCCTGATTCGAGCTCCGATGTTCCCTCTGGCTGAGCGACTTCGAACGGAGTTGCCCCAGAGTCTGCTTTCCGCGCTGGAACAACGTGTAGCAAAAATGCGCTTTTACCAAACGTCTGTTCACCGCGAGCCTCTGCAACCACGCGCACAAAGAAAAAGACAGCTGGGAATATGACACCATACAAAATCCTGAACTCTGGCGGACTCGGCAGCGCCCAGTTCGCCATGGCTGCTTCCCACGCAAGTTTGCCAAGTGCCATAATGATGGCAACAAAGATTCCTACAAGGAACGAATCCAGTATCCACGCGCCACTGCGCCGAGCGAACAAATCCGCATTACTCTTTACGGGGAATCGATTCGGGGTGCGCCGATACATGGGACACACGCTATCAAAACCACTTATGACTTCACAGACGAATTGCCTTTCCCTACCGCACCCGTTCTGCCACGATTAGAAGCATCCAGTATGCAAATCGAAAAGTTGACTGTATAGTTGCCGGTTGAATCAACCTATCTATTGGGTGTCAGCAACTACCTTGCCAATAACTTGGCAAGTTCCCCTATAGCTGGCACCCCCAGTGGTTTTTCAGGAGACGCCGCCCCAGAAAGCCGAGAATTAAACCACGCGACGCAGGCCCGAGAAGCCCAGAAAGTGAGATGGATGTGAATACGCGAACTCAGCTGTCAGCCGTACAGCACCCTAAACTCACTGCCGTCCGGCGCAAGAACCGCCGGCAGCTGGCGCTGGCCTGCTGCTTCCTCACCTTCGCAGCCACGGCCACCAGCTGCGCCAACAGCGAAAGCGAGGAGGTTGCCGCGACGCAAACCTCGTCGTCAAGCCAACTTACTACGGTGTCGACGACGAGTTCGCCGACGACGACCGGACCAAAGGTTCGAGAAGGCGGTACGCCGCGCATCGGGCAGCTGTGCCCGAACCAGACCGGCGAAATACGAATGAGCGCCAACGGCCAGAATCTTGAATGCGCACAAGTCGGCGAGCAGGAGGTGTGGACGGTGCTGCAGCAAACCCCCGCGAACCCGACATCGCAGCAAATGTGGATCTCCACTACTTCGACGACCTCTGAGCCACAGCCTCAGGAACCTGAGCCGACGACTCCGAGCGAGAGCACAACGGAGACTAGTGAGACGGAGAGCTCGACGACCTCTGATTCTTCCACGCCGCCCGATACTTCAACGACTCCGACTACCTCCGGCGAGCCGACGGAATCGGAATCGGAGCAAGACGAGCAGCCAAGCGAAGATAATCAAGGGCTCACCGGCCTGTTCCGCTAGGTTCGTCTCGGACGGCGAGGTTCGTCGGCTCGGGACTTAGTTAGGTGAGGTGCGCTAGCTCGCCCTAAAACACCAAAATCCGCTGCAAAAATTCTGCAGCGGATTTTTTTATTTACCCAACAGATACGAAGAGACGAGCCTGAACAGATCTGAGCCCGCCACAATGCGGCGGAGCACCCGGGCTCCCCTACTTGCGGTGACGGCGATTGTAGAACGGCGTCGGAACGACGGTGGCGGTAATGTCGGCGCCTTCAACGGTCAGCTCCGTGCCAGTGGAGGACTGCCAACGCTGAACGTATGCAAAACCGATGGGGTGACCCAAAGTCGGCGACACCTTGGCGGAAGTCAGCACGCCAACCTCGTTACCTTCCGCATCAATGAGCTTGGTGCCACGCTTCGGAGCTTCATCACCGGAGAAACGCAGACCAACCAGTAGCTCCTTCGACTGCGGACGATTAATCAGTGCGTTGCGACCAATAAACTGCCCCTTGGTCGGCCCCATGATGGACTTCAGGCCGGCCTCCAGCGGAGTGCGGTCTCGAGTCAGCTCGTATCCATAGAGCGGCATACCGGCCTCAAGACGCAGGGTGTCGCGGCAGGCCAGACCACACGGCAGCAGGCCGAGGTCAGCGCCGTTGTCAGCCGGATCCTCCGGGTTTTCCACCTTGCCACCTGCTGCAATGATTGCACGCCAGACCTCGACGGCGCGGTCAGCCGGCGGGAAGATCTCGAAGCCGTCCTCACCGGTGTAGCCGGTTCGGGCGACAATCATTTCCACACCTGCGACCTCGAGCAGAGTGCAAGAGTAGTAGTTCATGCCATCGAGAGTCGCGTGCAGATCCTGTGGCAACAGACGGCGCAGAAGCTTCGCAGCCTTCGGCCCTTGAATGGCCAGGAGCACATTCTTGTCATTCATGCGCTCAACCTCGACGTTGTAGCCACCAACGCGCTCGCGCAGCGTCGAGTACACATCTTCAGCGGCTGCGGCATTCTGCACCAGCATGAATTCGTGACTACCGAGGCGGTAAATGATGAGGTCATCAATAATGCCGCCGTCTTCCTGCACAATCATGGTGTACTTGGCACGACCCAACGCCAGCGGCTTGATTGCCGAAATCAGGGAGTGTGCAAGGAACGCCGCCGCATCCTCACCAGTGACGCGGATGATACCCATCAGCGACAGGTCGAAAACACCAACGGCCTCACGCACTGCGTTGTGCTCTGCAATTTCCGAAGAGTAGCGGAACGGCACTTCGTAGCCACCAACATTGCGCATTTCTGCGCCAAGGCTTACGTGCTCATCATGCAGGGCGCTACGGAAAGAATTGTTGTTCTCAGAAGCGCCAGAATTGTCAGTCATACACACTCCAATTATTGCGGTGGGGCAAACCAGATTGTTACCTTCCCACCTTATATCTAAGACTCCGTGCTCGCTTCCGCGAGCCCCTGCGGAGCTAGGGCAACAGCCCCCGTCCATTAACTATCATGCACTGATTCGCACACGCTTGACGACGACCCCGCGGCCACCACAAAGGCCCCGCTACCAGTGACGATAACGGGGCCCTTGCATTTGTCAATTCAGTTAATTGAGATTGGCTGAGCTGTTCGGACAGCGTTGCCAGACAAGGACTCAGTGGTTATTAGTGATCAACCGCAGCCTCGGTACCGACACCGGTCAGGGAGCGAACTTCCATCTCAGCTGCCAGGTCATCGAAGTTATCCGGCTTACCCATGAAGGTGGCGATGATGCCAGCCAAGAACGCCAGCGGGATTGCGAGCAGACCCGGCGAGGTCAGCGGGAACCAGGAGAAGTCAACCGACGGAATCATCGAGGACTCGCTGCCAGAAACTGCCGGGGAGAAGATAATCAGAACCAGCGAGGCGATGACACCGGTGTACATGGAGGCAACTGCGCCTGCGGTGTTGAAGCGCTTCCAGAACAGGGACATCAGGATGGTCGGAACGTTTGCGGATGCGGCCACTGCGAAGGCCAGTGACACCAAGAAGGCGACGTTCTGCCCCATGGCCAGGATGCCGAGGATAATGGCGACAACACCCAGCACGATTACGGTAATGCGGGAGACACGAACCTGCTCGGCTTCCGTGGCCTGTCCCTTGCGAATCACGGCCTGGTAGAGGTCCTGGCCGACAGACGCGGAAGCGGTAATTGCCAGACCAGCGACCACTGCCAGCACGGTAGCGAACGCCACTGCGGAAATCACTGCCATGAAGATGGAGCCACCGATTTCGAAGGCCAGCAGCGGAGCTGCAGCGTTGGCTCCGCCCGGGGCGGCGTTGATTCGGTCCGGACCAACAAGTGCGGCGGCGCCGTAACCGAGTACCAGGGTCAACAGGTAGAAACCACCGATGAGGATGATTGCCCAGGTCACGGACTTACGAGCTTCCTTTGCAGTCGGCACCGTGTAGAAGCGCATGAGCACGTGTGGCAGACCAGCGACACCGAGCACCAGCGCCAGGCCCAGAGAGATGAAGTCGAGCTGCTGAACGAAGGAGCCACCGTACTTCAGACCCGGCTCAAGAATGGCGGAGGCTTCGTAGCCCTTCTCGGCGATGTAATCCGAGCTTGCGTGCATGTCCACTGCGTCCTGCAGGAGCTGGGAGAAGTTGCCCTTAACGCCAACCAGGATGATCAGGGTCATGATGATGACAGCACCGACCAGCAGGACGGCCTTAATCATCTGCACGTAAGTCGTGCCCTTCATACCACCGATGAGGACGTAGGCAACCATGATGATGCCGACGACTGCGACAACGATGGACTGCTGAGTGGAGTCGTGGATGTTGAGCAGCACGGCGACCAGGGAACCTGCACCGGCCATCTGCGCGATGAGGTAGAACAGGGTCACCGCGAGGGTCGAGATAGCAGCCGCAGTACGTACCGGGCGCTGCTTAAGACGGAAGGACAGCACGTCGGCCATGGTGAACTTACCGACGTTTCGCAGCGGCTCTGCAACCAACAGCAGCGCGACCAGCCAGGCTACGAAGAAGCCGATGGAGTAAAGGAATCCGTCGTAACCAGTCAGCGCGATGGCGCCGACGATACCGAGGAAGGAAGCCGCCGAGAGGTAGTCACCCGCAATGGCAAGACCGTTTTGGGTACCGGAGAACTGTGCGCCACCGGTGTAAAAGTCTGATGCTCCCTTGTTTCCGCCCTTGCCCACTCGAGTAACGATGAACATGGTCGCAACAATGAAGGCGACGAAGACCGCGATGTTGAGAATCGGGTTACCTGCTGCTGCAGTGTCATCTGCAGCAAAGAAACTAGTCAGCATGCCTATGCCTCCTTCTTTGCGACGATTTCAGCGATTTCTCCGCTTTCCAGTGCCTCGCGCAGCTCTGCCTGCATCGGCTCGAGCTTCTTGTTGGCGAAGTTGATGTACACCCAGGTGATGGCGAAGGTGGTCACGAACTGAAGCAGACCAAGGACGATGCCCAGGTTGATATTGCCTAGTACGGGAGTCGCCATGAGGTCTGGCGCGAACGTCGCAAACAGAACGAATGCGATGTACCACACCAGACCTGCGACGGTCATCGGGATGGCGAAAGAACGGAATGTAGAGCGGAGCTCTTGGAACTGCGCTGAGTTTTGCACGTAGCGGTACTCGGCCGCCTGTGGCTTATGCCGGTCTGCCGGCAAGGGAGTTGCGGACACGGGCTAATCCTTTCCAGGAAGTTATGCAGGTGTTCGTAATGAGGTCCAGCACAGCCACCCCGAGGGTGTGCCATGCACCACATTTTTCATTATGTGTGGAAACAAAGTTACCTGGAACACAGTTAGCAAAGAAGTTAAATGCGGCTAACTACTTCTCAGCGAGCCTTAAGGCACCCCCAAAAACGCCATTACCTGCATACTTAGGCGCCGTTTTTACTACCCCCATTTACGCCGTTGTACTCGTGTTCTCCGCTTCTTCCGGCAATGGCTTACTCTGACGCCACCACCACAGCGCTTCGATAATGCCCGCACCGATGGCTCCCACAATCAGCGCGGGAATCAACAGCTCCCGCCCTACCCAGTACAGATTAAGCACTGTGGCCACTGAACGAACCGAGAAGATGAACAGGTAGGCTCCTGCCGATACCGCCAGCAACAGAACCTTCCACCAGGTGTATGGCCTAGCCACGACCACCAAAACCCAAAATGCCGAAACAATCAGCACAATGAGGGTCGCAGTAGACGCCTCCCCTCGTGCCGCATCGCTGGCGTCGACTCCCGGGTTTGCCCACAACCAAAACATGAAGGTCAACAACCCCACCGTGATGCCCGCCGGTATCGCTAAGCGCAACACGCGCCGTACGAAACCATCGCGCGCACGCTCCAAGTTAGGAGCCAACGACAGCACGAAGGCCGGGATTCCAATCGTGAACCATCCCGTAATGGTCACATGAATCGGCTCGAATGGATAATCCATCCCCCACAGCCCCACAGCCAGCGCCAGCACCACCGAGTAGATGGTCTTCGTCAAAAAGAGGTTGGCCACGCGCTCGATATTGCCAATGACGCGACGCCCCTCCGCCACAATCATCGGCATCACGGCGAAGCGATTATCCAACAGCACCAACTGCGCAACCGAACGTGTCGCCGGCGCCCCATCGCCCATAGCCACGCCCAGGTTCGCCGCTTTTAGCGCCAGCACATCATTGACACCATCACCGGTCATCGCCACATGATGCCCCCGCGACTGCAGCGCATGAACCATATCGCGCTTATTCTCGGCCGTGACACGGCCGAAGATCTGCCGCGACTCCACAATGTCTGCGAACTCGTTGCGGATCTCGGTGGGCTTGGCTTCGCTATTCTCATCGCGGCTGACCGGAAGCTCAGACGCATCGACAGGATTGTTAGCCCCCTCCATTTCCAGCTCACGTGCAACAGCCCCCACGGAGCGGTCATTGTCACCAGAAATGACCTTGACCTCGACGCCTTCTTCATAGAAGTAGGCCACCGTGTCCGCCGCATCTGAACGCACCTTCTGCCCCAGCACGACAAGTGCGACTGGCTCCAACTCCACCTCGCCACTCTTCCGCAGCGCACCGCCGGGCAGGTCATCTGCCCCAACTGATGTCCGCGCGAGCAGGAGCACACGAAGTCCTTCCTCCATAAGCTGCCGAGCTTTCTGCATGCCGACCGCGGAGTCGTCGACAAGCACATCGGGCGCGCCGAAAACCCACGTCGCACCGCCGTGATACGTCAGCGCCGACCACTTATTCGCCGAGGCAAAGGGGCGGGTTCTGGCTTGTTCATGCTTTACGACGTCCCCTGCGTCCGCAAGCCCATCGAGCAGTGCACGAGCCGTTGCGTTGGGACGATCGTCGAGCTTGCACAGATCGATGAGTGCGGAGTCGACCTCATCGCGGGAGGTACCGTCACCCGATACGATGTCGACTTCCACTAGCTGCATCGCATTTTCGGTGAGCGTGCCAGTTTTGTCGACACACACGGTGTCGACACGCGCGAGACCTTCGATGGCGGGCAACTCATTGACCAGCACTCGATGTCGCCCCAAGCGCACCACCCCAAGGGCAAATGCGATGGTGGTCATGAGGACAAGCCCCTCAGGGACCATGGGCACCAGCGTGGCGACCATCCCCAGCAGCGCATCGTTGAAATCATCGCCGGCGACAAAGAGCTGCGTATAGATTGCCAGGGCGCCGACGGGAATGAGAATCCAGGAAATGTAGGTCAGGATCTTGTTGATGCCGCGGAAGAGCTGGGAATCAGTCAGCGTGAATTTGTTGGCCTCAGCTGCGAGCTTGGCGGCGTAAGCCTCCTTGCCCACTTTGGTGGCCTGATATCGCGCCGACCCCACCACGACCGAGGAACCCGAGTAGACCATGTCCCCAACGCTCTTATCGACGGCATCGGATTCACCGGTGAGAGAGGACTCATCGACAGCCACGTCAGAGGCGTAGCGGAGAATACCATCAACGACGATTTGGTCACCGGGACCAACCTCGATGAGATCGTCGAGGACGACGGACTCGCGGTCGATCTCGCGAGCAGGCTCCCTGTCGCGAATGACCATGGGTTTTGCACGGCCGACAATGGAAAGCTTGTCCAGTGTGCGCTTGGCACGCAGTTCTTGGATGATGCCGACGATAGAGTTGGCGATAATCAGCAGACCAAAGGCACCGTTGACGATTGAGCCGGTATAGAGCACGACTGCGAATAAAACAGCGAGAATACCGTTAATCCGGGTAAACACATTGGCACGGATAATGTCCCACACACTGCGCCCGGATGTTGGCGGCAGCTCGTTGACGTGCCCCAACTCGATGCGTTGCTGGACCTGCTGTTGAGTAAGACCACTGTCGGGAGTTTTCCACGAGCCCATGCCTGCCTACCCTATTCGCCTAATTGCTGAACCTATTCGACCTATTTGCCAATGAAATTTGGTTCGCGCTTTTCGGCTCGCGCCTTCGATGCCTCCGCAGCATCCTCGGAAGCCCACACCGTGTCGTAGAGCTCCTGCTGGTAGTCCTTCAACGGGCTATGTGTCTCATCGTCGTTGAGCACTGCCTTGTGGTAGGCCAGCGACAGGGGCGCGTAGGTGGCGATACGAAGCGCTACCTCCTCCGCCTTGTCCGGACCACCGAGGTAGGAAGCCAGACCACAACCGCGGGCGGCTTCCTGATCCATGCGCTCGGCCGCCAACAAAATAGTGCGGGCGCGGGCACCGCCGACGAGTACGCGTACACGGCGAATTGTCCAGGCATCGACAGCGATACCGAGCTTGACCGGCGGAATCATAAACCAGCCGCGCTCACCCACGACGCGCAAATCGGCCGCCATCGCCAGCTGCATACCAGCCCCGACAGCCGGCCCCTGCACATCCGCTATAACCACCAGACGGCTGGCCTCGATTGTGCGCAGCATTCGACGGAGCTGTTCGTGGAAGGAATCTTCATGGTGCTGGCCACTCAGGTCAGCACCAGCGCAGAAAGCACGACCTTCGCCGCGCAGCAGGATAACGCGCTGCTCTGGAACCTCAGCGGCAGCTTCCACCGCATCGGCGATGTCACGACACACGTCGGCAGTCAAGGAGTTGCGCTTATGATCTCGGTCGATGGTGATAGTGACAATTGCGCCGTCGGCTTCGACGCGGATTTCAGATGCTGGGTTCGTCATAGCATTTAGGCTACCCGCGAAATACCAATAGTGATGGGGCTATAAGCAAATCTAAATTCGCTTATTCGTTGCCGAATACCCGCGGGTCGCCGCTCAGGCGCCCGTCGGCACGCGCCATCGACGCAATCGTTTCCATGTCCTCGTCGGTGAGTTCAAAGTCGGTGACCTGAAAGTTCTCCTTGATGCGCGACGGCGTGCCCGACTTCGGGATGGCCACGATACCACGCTGAAGGTGCCAGCGGATAGCAACTTGGGCGGGAGTTTTACCCAGGCGATCTGCGATTTCAGCAATCGACGAGCCCTCAAAGTACTTCGCGCGCCCCAGCGGCGACCAAGCCTGCGTGACGATACCGCGACGGCGATCGTCTTCAACCTGCTCATTCTGCGGGAACTGCGGATGCAGCTCAATCTGGTTGACCACCGGAGTCTCCGAGAGCTGGTCGAGCACCTCTGGGTAAAAGTTCGCCACACCAACCGAGCGAATCAGCCCCTCACGCTTGAGCTCCAGCAGCGTATCGAAACACTGCCCAAACGCCCCCTGCTTCTCCACCGGCCAGTGCACAAGCACCAGGTCAACGTAGTCAAGGCCGAGCCGTTCTAAAGATGCCCGCACGGACTCGCGCGTCGCCGCCGACCCCTGCGCATCGTTCCAGACCTTCGTGGTCACGAAGATATCTTCACGCTTTACGACGTTCGCAGCGACCGCATCAGCAATACCCTGCCCCACCCCTCGCTCATTGCGATAGAGCGATGCGGTGTCGATGTGGCGGTAGCCGACTTCCAGGGCGTAGCGCACGGATTCGCGCGCCTGCTCATCGTCGAGCTTGTAGGTACCGAACCCCAGAATCGGGATGGCGTTGCCATCGACCATTTCCACGTTGGCAATTCCGGTTGTCGCTGCATCGTACTTCAGATTGAGTGTGGTCATGCCAACCGAGTGTACGGACTGAAAGTTTTTTAGATTTTTTCTACCCCGCTGACCTGCGGTTTAGAAAGGTGAGTGCGCTTCATTTTGTTGTAAACAGTTGACGCAGCGTTGTGTTTATACAACACTTTGGAGTGTGTCCCCAAAGATTAAACCCAAAGAACCGATATTCAACAGAATTTCAGTGCTGCGGGCAGAACACGGACTCAGCCGAGCCGAACTAGCCAAACAAGTAGAGGTCAATCCTCAAACGATTGGCGCGTTGGAGCGAGGTGACCACTACCCCAGCTTGGATCTGGCATTTCGCATCTGCGCGGTGTTCGATCTCCCCGTTGAGGCGGTGTTCTCTCGCGAGGAATTCAAGCCCATGTCCTCTGCCCTATACCGAAAGGAAAGCTAACGATGCCAGCTATTCGGACTGAAAACGCAACACCGAACTTTTTCGAAAAGCTAGAAGCCCGGCGCGAAGCGAAGTACACAAAGCGTGTCGAGCAGATGTCGAGCTGGTTGCCCAAGTGGCGCAACCAGGCGGCGCGGCGGAAGCTGGTCATCGCATTCGAGGTATGCCTTGTGCTGATGCTGCTGAGCGGCATCGCGCTTCTCGGTAGTCTGACCGATATTTTCCCGGGATGGCTTTCTCTGCTCTGGCCAGTGATTTCCCTCATTATGGTCATCGTCTGGACCAGCCTCAACATCACAGTCGACATGGTTGACAGCGCACCGACCTCGCTACTGGACGAATACCAGCAGGAACAGATTCTGAACCTGCGGGGGCTGACATATCGCTGCTTCACCTACTTCGGCTTGGTGACCTTCCTCGCTCTCGTTCTGGTGGGCACCTATGTCCTGAACGCGCAACCTGACTGGGGACACTACATTCCGTACAGCTTCGGAATCTTCGGAATTATCGCTTTCCTCTACATTTCCACGCTGCCCACCGTCGTCTACGCCTGGAATCTGCGCGACGACTAGTACGGGCTCAAAAACTCATATCCCTCCTCTGCCCTTCACTCCTCAATCTAAGGATCACCATGAACAGCCTCATTATTGACGGGCTTGAGAAGTCCTACGGAGACCTGCAGGTTCTCCGTGGCATGAGCTTCCAAGTTCACCCTGGAGAAATCTACGGCTTCGTCGGCTCTAACGGTGCCGGCAAGACCACCACTATGCGCATTGCCCTGGGCGTGCTGGCCACCGATAAAGGCGAGGTACGCATCGGCGATACCCCGATGAATGACTCGCTGCGCCGCACGATTGGCTACATGCCAGAAGAACGCGGCCTCTACCCCAAGGCTGAAGTCCGCAAGCAGCTGATTTACTTTGCTCGCCTACACGGTGTGCCCACCAAGCGCGCGGAATCCAATGCCGACAACTTGTTGGAGCGCCTCGGTCTCACCGAGCGTGCCAACGACAAGGTCGACACGCTCTCGCTCGGCAATCAGCAGCGCGTGCAGCTGGCAGCCTCCCTCGTCCACGACCCAGAAATACTAGTCCTCGACGAGCCCTTCTCTGGTCTCGACCCAGTTGCGGTCAAGGTGATGAGCTCCGTACTCAAGGAGTACGCCGACCGCGGCACCCCGATTGTGTTCTCTTCCCACCAGCTCGACCTTGTCGAGCGCATGTGTGACCGCGTCGGCATCATCCGCGACGGCCGCATGCTCGTGGAAGGCACTGTTGATGAGCTGCGAGCACGGGGCCCACGGGCTTTCGTCGTCAAGCTCGATGGTGCGCCCCAGGATTGGGCGACCTCCGTCGAGGGCGTGACAAGCGTGGAGCGTGATACCCATGGTGCCACCGTCGTTCACCTCGATTCCAACGCCCCCGCCGACACCGACCAGAAGCTGCTACACAGCGCGATGGCAGCGGGAACGGTCCGTTCGTTTGGACCTCTGCAAATTCCACTTACCGAGCTCTACCAGGAGGCCGTACAGCAATGAGCACCAACACTTACAACGCCTCAACGGCCGTCAAGACTGTTTTCGTCCGCGAACTCCGCGAGCATCTGCTGAAGAAAAGCTCGCTAATCACGCTCATCATCATGGCAGTGGCGGCCGTCGGCGGTATCTTCGTTGCCGACTACATGACCTCCAAGTCCGATAATGACACCGTAAAAATCGCGGTCGTCGGAGAAGCGCCGTTCGCGGACTCTCTCGCCGACGCCACCGCCGAAATAAAGGATGCTGAAGGCGCGGATGCCGCAGCCGGCGCATTTGCCACAGCATCGCTCTCACCGTTGGAGATTACGTCCGCGGCAGACGACAAGGCCGCTCGCGCTGCCGTCACCGACGGCGACGCCGACGCCGCTCTCGTCCCCGACACCGCAGAAGGCAAGGAGGGCTCGTGGAAGCTGCTTGCCGACGACGCCCCATCCTGGCTGGCCCCAATGCTGCAGGAATCGCTGCAGAAACAAAATGAAGCCATGCTGCTCAGCGAAAACGGAATCAACCCCAGCGAGTTTTTCTCCAAGACTCAAAGCGCAGCCGTGTCGGTGGAGTCCCTGGATGAAGCCAAAGACGAGAAGATGCCCGCAGTGGTCATCACACTGATTGGTGTGATGGTCATGATGACCGCCATCCTCGTCTTCGGCGGCGCGGTGGCCACCAGCGTCATCGAGGAGAAGTCCTCCCGCGTCATCGAGATCATTCTCTCGACAGTTCGCCCGGCGCACCTGCTGGCCGGCAAGATCCTCGGCGCCGGTCTGGCTGGCATCATCATGATGAGCGTGCTGACCGCCAGCGCCGCAGTTGCCCTCATGATTACCGGATTGGCGGAGAGCTTCGATGTGCCGTGGTCCGCAGTCTGGCTGCTGGTCCCGTGCTTCATCCTCGGTTACTTCTTCTTCGCCGCGCTGTATGCAGCCTCCGCATCCTTGGTCAGCCGTATGGAAGATTTCCAGGGCGCACAGATGCCGGTACTGGTGTTCTCGCTGATCACGATGTATGTTCCGCTGTTTGGCTGGAGCAAGCTGGACTCTACCGTCATGCAGATTGCAGCGTGGATTCCACCGGTTTCCATCACCACTGCCCCGATGCAGTACGCCGTTGGCAACTTCTCCGCACTCCAGTTGGCGGCTTCGCTGCTAATCATGGTTGTGGGAGTAGCCGCAGTCATCGCACTCGCCGCCTGGATCTACCCGCGCAATGTCCTGCGCACCGGTGCCGCGGTCAGCTGGAAGAAGGCTCTGACAGCCAAGAGCTAGCCCCAGCCCTGCCCAAAAGAGCGTGGCTCCTTCGGCCACGGTCACCTAAAACCGAATAATCGTCAATCGCGTAGTTTGCTCAGCGCACCTTATAGACCATGGTCCGCCGCAAACTGCGCGATTTTTCCTGTCTCGCCATAGGAGGTCTGCGCCCCCACGCCTGTCGCCGCATGAGCCGAGACCACCGCCGCAAGACGAGCTGCCGTCACCACATCATCGCCCGCGGCCAACGCGGTGAGGACCGTACCCATGTACGCATCACCGCAGCCCGTGGTGTCCACGACCTCGATGGGCAGCGCTGGAATGCGAGTGACTGCCACCTCGCTTTCCGACGTCCTCAAGACCGCAGACCCCTCCCCGCCAAGTGTGACAATGGCCGTGGAAATCCCGTGTTCGTCGGCAAGCGCGCGCCCAACCGCATCCCACTGACCGTGCTCGCAACCGGCGACCGCGCGCTCGGAGCCGATGATGGCTGCGAGTTCGTGCTCGTTGACAATGAGGACATCGACCAGCGCGAGCAGATCCTCACTGACCGCCCGAATCGGCGACAGGTTGAACACCACCGGCACACCCGCATCGTGGGCAATCTGTGCGGCGGCCAGGACAGCCTCATCACAAATCTCCAGACACAGACCGAGGCACCCAGCCCGCTGAATCTTGTCCGCATGACTGCGCACCATCTCAGCATCGACTTCACCATTGGCGCCAGCGGAGATGACAATGAAATTCTCCGCCGCATCATCAACGACAATCATGGCTGTACCAGTGGCAGAGTCGACGGTCTCAACTGCAGAGATGTCCACGTGAGCGTCGGTAAGCGCGTCGCGCAGCAACTGCGCATTGGGATCCGAACCGACCGCGCCGACCAGTTCCACGGCCGCGCCCAGTCTTCCAGCCGTCGCCGCCTGATTCGCCGACTTACCGCCCGGCAGAATGCGCAGAGGACTGCCCTCGATAGTCTCGCCACCATGCGGCAGGCGCTTCACGGTGACAGTCAGGTCTGCGTTGATGGAACCGACGACACATACGTTTGGCCTCTGTTCAGCCAGCTCGGTGAGGCGCTCAGTAATCGGCATTGGTTCGACTCCTCGGTAGTGCGGACACGTTTTTTCCGACAATAGCGCTACCCCTTTCCGCCCACCATCAACTAAGCCGGTTTACCCCTTGTTTACTACCGTGGAGGTATGGCTAGAATCAGCGCCCAACAAGTAATAGATACCGTCCTCGACCACGGAAGTTTCACCTCCTGGGACGGCGCGCCCGAGCATGGCAACATCGACGAGTCCTACCGCGGCACACTGTCCCGAGCCTCTGAGAAAACCGGTCTCGATGAGGCCGTTATCACCGGTGAAGGCACCGTCGGCGGCAAGCGCGTCGCCGTCATCTGTTCTGAGTTCGGCTTCCTCGGCGGTTCTATCGGCGCCGCAACCGCTCGTCGTATTATTCGCAGCATCGAGCGCGCGACTGCGGAGCAGCTGCCCCTGTTGCTCTCCCCGACCTCGGGCGGCACTCGCATGCAGGAGGGCACTGCGGCGTTCGCGCTCATGATCTCTATTACCACCGCAGTGGCGCGCCACAAGGATTCTCACTTGCCATTCCTGGTGTACCTGCGCAATCCCACCACCGGTGGTGTCATGGCGTCGTGGGGGTCGGCAGGCCACTTCACCTTCGCAGAGCCCGGCGCACTTCTCGGCTTCCTCGGCCCGCGCGTCGTCGAGCTGGCTACCGGCGAACCCATGCCCGAAGGCGTTCAGACCTCCGAGAACCTGTTCAAGCAGGGCATTATCGACGGCATCATTCCGCTCGAAGGTCTGCGCGGCGCTGTCCGCCGCACCATCGACGTGCTTGCCGACGGAGACCCCAGCGAACCCACCCCACCGCCAGTAGCAGCCATTGATGGTCGCGATACCTGGGAAGCTATCCTGCGCACCCGCGATACTTCTCGTCCAGGTGGCGGCGACATTATCGATGCCCTTGTCGACTGCTCCGTGCCGATTTCCGGCACTGGCGATGGCCACAAGTCGCTGTCGGTTCGGGCTCGCCTGGCGCGGATTGGTGAGCGGCCGGTGATTCTGGTCGCCCAGGATCGCCATAACCAGCCGCCGCTGGGCACGCATCCAATGGGGCCGGGCTCACTGCGTTTTGCCCGCCGTGCGATGCGCATCGCGGAAAGCCTGAACATTCCGCTGGTCACGGTCATTGACACCCCAGGCGCTGAGTTGACCAAGGACGCCGAGGAAAATGCCATGGCCGGCGAGATTGCCCGCACCTTGACCACGCTGGTGAACTTGAAGGTTCCGACCGTGTCACTCATTCTCGGCCAGGGCTGCGGTGGCGGTGCGCTGGCCATGCTGCCCTCTGACCGCGTGCTGGCAATGCACGATGCCTGGATGTCTCCGTTGCCGCCGGAGGGTGCTTCGGCGATTATCTACCGAGACACCGAGCATGCCCCGGAAATGATGGAGGAGCAGGGCGTTGGCGCCGAGGCCATGCTGAAGACCGGGGTCATCGACGAGATTGTGGCCGAACCTGAGAATCCGGCCGAACTGCCCCGCCGTGCTCTGAGTGCTATCGAGCACGCCCTCTGGGAGCTAGAGAAGAATCCGGCTCGCGTTGGCCGTGAGCAGCGTTTCGACCACTACCGTCGCTTCGCGCTGAGCGAGTAAGGGGGCTGGGGCCTGGTGTGGGGCTGGCGTGGGGCTGGTTTGGGCCTTCAGCCCCCACCCCAACCTCAGAAAGCAAGAAAGTGACTGAGTTTATGACACTTTTGGGCAATTCTTCACGCGGTAGGGTCAGGCGGTCATTGCATCATGGATA
>NZ_KV821821.1:0-5368 GCF_001815745.1 Corynebacterium sp. HMSC064E07
GCCCGGAAAAGACACACTTTTCTTTACTTAACCCGTGCTAGAGGTTATGACGCAAGTTTATTGAATTCCAGAGAATTTCTGAACATCCGGCGAGCGAAGGAAACGCCCGGCCATTTCCACAGCTGGCTGAGAAGAATCTCCTTCGATTACAAGGGACGCAATCGCCAATTCCCCTGTCGTTCCAGCGAACCAGCCATTGGAAAGCTTGCCATCAATTTCTGCTGTACCAGTCTTTCCGCCAAGTGCACTAAGATCACTCAACGACCTAGCTGAACCGTGGTCAATTGTTGATTTCATCATCGTCCGGAGGCTTTGAATAGTTGTATCGCTGACATGCTGGTCTGCCTGTTTATTCACTACTGTCTGTTCGCCTTGAATGAGCTGTGGAGGAACAAGCAAGCCGCCGTTAGCGACAGTCGATTGCATGAGCGCAATCCCAAATGGACTAGCTAGAACCTCGCCCTGTCCAATAGAAGCCTCCACACGAGGAGGTCCAGCCGGTGTCCGCGGCACCGAACCAGTAAGTGTGGTCATCCCTGGTACGTCGAAGTCGGAGCCAATTCCGAGTTCTAAAGCAGTCCGTTGCAGATCATCTTCTCCCAAACGATCCGAAATGACCGCTTGGGTTGTGTTACATGATTGGGCGAAAGCTTCTTCCAGTCGAACGCTACCTAGATCGAAGTCATGATCGTTGGGAATCGTGCGTCCAGCGACGGTGATATTGCTAGGACAAGGTAGTTCCTCATCCATGCTGACTGCCCCTGCCTCTAGTGCCGCCGCTGTGGTCACAGTTTTGAACGTCGATCCCGGTGGGAATAGCCCGGTGAGTGCGATTGGCCCTTGGTTATTTGCCTTGTCATTTTGTGCAACGGCAAGGACACCTCCTGTTCTAGGATTGAGCACGACTAGAACTGCGGCACGTTGCTCACTGTCCACTGCTTGTTTTGCTGCGCTTTGCAGTGTGTTATCCAGAGTGGTTGCGATTGGCTGAACTCGGCGAGGCGGCTCAGAGGCTACCGTCGTCATACCTTGTGAACTCTCAGCGCGTATCGACCATCCTGAATTAGCATCGAGCACTGACTCCCAATATTTGTTCAATTCAGCATCCAGCGGAGAGTTAAGAGTTTTGGACACGCTTAAGAGACGCCCCTGCTCCACAGTGGAAATTCCCTCAAAGGTCCTAAGTTGCTCTTGTATCTTCCGGAATTCTTCCTGCCTCAAAGTGAGGAGCACGGTGTCTTCATCCTGAGACTCTCCCAAGGTCTGCTCGATCCACTCCTTAGTCGTTGTGGGAGACACTGGTGCAAAAATCTGGGCCAATTCCTGCGCTCTAGAGGCTATATCTTTGCGACCTCGTACCTGAATAACTTTCGTCCAGGTCATATATTCATTGCCCAAGCGATCTTTAATTGGAAGATCGTACTGTTTATCTTCAGCAAAAAAGAGTGCGGAATCATCGCTCAACTGAGCTTCGAAGATCGAAGGCAACCATTGAGGCTTACCATCCTGTCCACTAAGGACGAGCCGACCATTGCTCTCCAACTCCACACCATCTTTGGACCAAGTCACATGAGTATTCTGCTTTCCATTGGAAATATCAGATTTTTCGATGTTGACCTTCACACCATGAAGTGACTGCCGAAATTCATGAAGGGCGCGCTCCGGGTCTGGATGATCCAGATACCGTGCAGCCTTGCTGTCATCTCCCGCGTTGAAAGCTTTGAGAAATACGTCTGAGTCTGATTCCCACGGTAGAGCTGAACAGCTGCTCAACATCACTGCGGAGAGCGAACAGAGTGCAATCACCGACTGACGGAAACGATTGTGCTTAGTCATCATGGGAGTGACGTTAAGTGAGACGCATTGGATGCCACCAATATCACATAATGCAATTGTCTCATTTCATTCACATATAGGCGATGGTAGAAGTGTGTATTCAAGTGGCAGAAATTCTAACGAAGAGCGTCCACGAGCAGTCTAGCCACTTCGCCAATAGCACCATCGTGAGTACTCATTGCTTGTTCTGGCACCACCTGTTTCAGCATGATGGACACCACAATGGGCTCCTCGCCCTCAACCTGGATAATCGAAGCTTCACCATGGAGAAGTCCTACAGTGCCCGTTTTTCCATAGATATCAACGCCGCTTGGAGGAAAGCCTGAAGGAACACGGTGACGCCACACCTGCAACCCCAAGAGTTCACACATAGATCGACGTACCGCTGCACTATCGTCTTTCCAAACCTGTTCCAAGTCATTAGTTATTTCCGCCAACGAAGAGACTGCAGAAAACGCTATATCTGTACTACTCCCCCCTTGGGATTGAACATATTGACGCAATTGTTTCTCCGCCGTCACTAAGCTATTCCGATCTTGCAAGTCATAATGAGGTGGAAACCGTTTAAGAAATGCTTCTCGAGCCCACGCAGGCAGTAGACGCAAAATCTCGTGGGCGGCCACGTTATCTGACACCGATGCGACTTGTTTCATTAAGTCTCGGAGACTCACGTTCACTGCGTCATCAAAGGCAGCGAACCCATACCCTTCGTAAGTTCCTTTGGACGGTGCAACGTCAACACGAAGACGAGGATCCAGATCACCTCGTTGAATCGCTTCCAAAGTGAGGTGGAGGAGCCGGATTTTATATAAGGATGCCACCGTAATTTTCTCGTCTTGTTTGCGTCCGATAGTCACCCCATCGTGCAGTCGCGATGCACACCACCATCCCTCACACCCCGACCGCGTCAACACGTTTTCCAGGGCCATCTCCATCCGTGCAGTCATTGGTTAATCCTTCGACAAATTCTTTCGGCGACCGCCATGGCCTCGGCGCCATTGTCCATCCCACCTCGGCGAACCACTACATCCACGGAAAAATCGAAACGGGAAGGAAGCTCAATAGCATTGTCAAACTGGTGAAAACCGCGAAATACCAAAGACATCCCCTCCCCTCTTCCAATCAATAAGCCCCTACCTAGAGCATCCTCTGAATCATTAATTTCGCAAGACACACCCGACCGAAATAGCTCTCTCGCCAAACCACTGGCTGCACTTGAATTGTCATTCAGGTTCTCCACCAGCAGATTCAATTGAGACAAGGTCTTATCCAACCTTGAATACCCCGGCGGCACCACTAGATCACGTGACAGAGAAAACTGCCTCGCACTGCGGTGAGTACCCAAGGGAACCGGAGCTTGAACAAGCCCCGCATGAATAGCGCCTTCTTCAACACGGGCAAGAATCTCAACAGAAGGCAGTGACGACAAAACTACTCCATCATGCTGCTGTGCCTTTGCTGCAATACGCGATCCTATCTCGCTTGGAAGCGCACTACTGATGGCCAAACGAAACCCGCTTTGCGCACCACTTCGGATACCGTCAATCATCGAATGCATAGTCTGAAGATCGCGATTAATCACCCGGGCATATGGAAGCAAGGTCAACCCTGCCTCGGTTAGTTTCACTTCCCCCGCCCCTCGGATAAATAGCGGTGTACCTACACCAGCTTCTAAGCGCTTAATGGCATTGGAGACAGGCGGCTGACTCACTCCCAGTCGCGCTGCCGCCGCTGTAAAACTACCGGTCTCCGCTAAAGCCACGAAATACTGCCATTGGCGCAGATTTCCCGTCTGAGCAATCATGGGTCTCAGCATAGTGGAGCACGAGTTCGCACCACTGCAGCGTAAAATGATGTCTTTGGCTTGAGCAACACCGTCGCGGTGGCGTCGATAAACAAAAAGGAAGTGACACACAGCGTGGGCATTGGAAACGGACCGCTCATTGTGCAGTCGGATAAGACCGTGCTGCTGGAAATCGACCACGAACAGGCGCAGGAGGCGCGCACCGCGCTGGCACCGTTCGCGGAGCTGGAGCGCGCGCCGGAGCACGTGCACACCTACCGCATCACCCCGCTGGCGCTGTGGAACGCCCGCGCGGCAGGGCACGACGCGGAGCAGATCATGGACGTGCTGGAAACCTACTCGCGGTTCCCCGCCCCGCAGCCGCTGCTCATCGACATTGCCGACACGATGGATCGCTACGGGCGGCTGAAGCTCATCAAGCACCCAGCGCACGGGCTCGTGCTAGAGACGACGGACAGGGCTGTGCTGACGGAGATCCGGCGTCACAAAAAGATCAAGCCCATGTTGGGCACAGAGATCGACGAGGACTCGATCGTTGTGCACCCTTCCGAGCGCGGCAGGCTCAAGCAGGAACTGCTGAAGGTCGGCTGGCCCGCAGAGGACCTGGCGGGATACGTCGACGGCGAGGCACACCCCATCGAGCTGTCGCAGGAACACGAAGAATGGCAGCTGCGCGACTACCAGGAGATGGCGGCCGATAGCTTCTGGGAAGGCGGCTCGGGCGTGGTAGTGCTGCCATGTGGTGCGGGCAAGACGATGGTCGGCGCGGCCTCGATGGCCAAGGCAAAGGCCACCACCCTGATCCTGGTGACGAACACCGTCGCGGGCAGGCAGTGGAAGGACGAGCTAGTGCGCCGCACCTCCCTGACGGAGGATGAAATCGGCGAATACTCCGGAGAGAAGAAGGAGATCCGCCCCGTGACCATCGCCACCTACCAAGTGGTCACGCGCAAGTCGAAGGGCGAATACCGGGCGCTGGAGCTGTTCGACTCCCGCGACTGGGGCTTAATCATTTACGACGAGGTTCACCTGCTGCCTGCCCCGGTGTTCCGCATGACCTCCGACCTGCAGTCTCGCCGCCGTCTGGGGCTCACCGCCACCCTGGTGCGCGAGGACGGCCGCGAAGGCGACGTATTCAGCCTGATCGGGCCGAAGCGCTATGACGCCCCATGGAAGGACATCGAGGCCTTCCTGGATCGCATGTCCCCCGGCGGTCTCTCGTCCGTTCCCCAGTCCCTGCGGTATTTGATTGACGACGCCACCAGGGCATTCCAGCAGGGCTCCGCCACCGAACCCCACTCGGCTCGTGTCCCGTCTCGCGTGGATACTCCCCAGCGCAACATCATGGACATCACTGGGGACTCCACCGAGATCGCCTCGGAGATCGACGGCGCCGTGGAGGGTTTTCGCCGCGCCCACGACCAGGCCATCGCCGTGGACCCGGCGGACGGCACGAAGGCCTCGGACACCCGGACCTTCCGCTCGCCGCGGGAGATCATGTCCGAGCTGCGCCGCGCCTATACCGCGGGCACACAGGTGCGCCTGCACTACGTGGACTATGCGGGTGCCACCAGCCATGACTGGATCTCCATCGTGATGATGACCCCCTCCACCATCTCCGCGGTGCTCGAATCCACCGGGGAGAGCCTCACGATCCAACCCCACCGCATCGCTGCGGTGGACGTGCCGTGCTAGAGGGTTAAGTAAAGAAAAGTGTGTCCGCATGCC
>NZ_KV821822.1:0-1058 GCF_001815745.1 Corynebacterium sp. HMSC064E07
CAAACACATAAACTGCCTGGCCGCGCTGACCCCGGATACATTACACACACTTCACACATAAAGCGAACCCCCAGGTCACAATGCCCTTTTCTAAAGCGCATCAGCACATTAACAGCCATAAACCATCCAACTACAACATGCACGAGGCAGTAAGTGGAGCGCACTGCATCTAATTCCCACTACAGCTCTGGAACCCGACCGAGCGTAATCACATTCGATGATTCTAAAGACAACGCTCCAACTGAAGGAGTCGGCAGTCTTTACAAGGCGAAATTGATTCAGCCGCAAGTTCGAGGATGATCCCGATGATGGTTAGGAAATGCTCATTGAGGAAATTGACCGCACGTCCCGACAGATTATCGCGTAGCAGTTGGGCTGGATGGAATTACTGCTTAGCTGAGAGCGGGAAGAGCAAACGGACAAGGAGGTGGTGGATCCAGCTCCTAGTTTCAAATGCAGTCACCTAGGTGGCTTGTACGAGCCTTGATACCAACACTGGGAACTGATACCACCCCGAGGCCTGAGTAATCGATTCGAGGTTCTGTTCGACGAGGTAATCCAACTGGTACCCTGCCTGGCCGAGTCAGAGCTGTTTGAGTCGAGTTAGCGAGCGCGGACGTCTTCCACTCCGTCAGCATGGCCGACGTGAAAGTGGGTACATACCAACGCTGTGGCCCCCTCTCACTACGTTTCGCACCAGGATAAAGACATGGAAGCAGTTCGCTGCTTGCTAGTTGATTGGCTCGAGCACGTCGGCCCCCTGTCTTGAGCACTAAGTAATATTGGCCGACTCGAACAACTGCGTGGATGATCAGAGCCGTTCATTGGAATGACTAGAGGTGTTGCATCGGTTCTTTGGCTAGCTGGCGGTATGTGTCAGTGATCGTTGCACGACGGAAGTATTCGATTCTGACTTGCTCGCGGGTTTACTGCCGGTCGACTAAAGGTTTCCATATCCGCCGCGACAAAACCGGCCTCATGGCAAAACGCCCTAACCAGAAAGAGACCATAAGCATTAAAACGCTAGTTAATTCCGTTTACCTGTGGGTAAAACAAAA
>NZ_KV821823.1:0-4612 GCF_001815745.1 Corynebacterium sp. HMSC064E07
AAATCAGACACACTTTTTGTCACTTAACCCGCGCGAGCCGGGGCATTGCGGGGCGGGGCAGCGCGGTCCTTCACTTGTGGCCAGGGTTCGGTCACTTATCGATGGTTTCTCGTGGCCTGTCGATGGTTTTGCGCCACTTATGCGCGCGCTGTGGGTGCTACGTGTGCACTTGTCGATGCGTTGTTCACTTGTGGCCAGGCTATAGCGAATCGATGGGTGAACTATGCATCGATAAGACAACGAACCAGCTCCCTTGCTTCAACAACGCGCAGCAACAGGTAGCAAAGCGCAGCAACAGGCACCAACCCGGACCTGCCGACCGACTCGCCACCTCCTTGAGCAGCCACGGCCGTACCTCCAACACCCCCGCGCAGCCTTTGCCCGGCTGAATCCGATTAGCCTGGCCTTGTACTTGGTCAATCGGGGCCTCCGCCCCGCGCCGCCCCGCGCCGCCCCGCGCACCGGGGGACATTTTCCTATCCTGAACAGTTGCAATAGACTTAGACCCCGGTTGCCCTCCCCGTATTTCGATAGGAGCCTTGATGGACGCCCGTCTAGCCGTTCGCCGTAAGCCCGAGTTCCGCAATGAGGAAGCTACGCTGCTGTCCTCGATCGGCCAGGACGGCGAGGTGGCAATCTACTATCTCTACGATGCTTTCGATGCGACGGAGGAGGATCTTGTCGCGCTGCGTGAGTCGGTAGTTGCTGATTCGCGTGTCGACGAGCTGGTCGAGCTCCCGGCCCCCGCCGAGCTGGGGAACTACCTTGCTGTCGAGCCGCTTCCTGGCCAGTACGACCAGCGTGCCGATGCCGCCGAGCAGGCCCTGCGCCTGCTCCGCCCGGAAACGCAGGCGCAGATCACCTCGGCAACGCTGTATGTTTTCGATGCTCCGGTGAATGACGCCGTGCGCTCCTTCCTCATCAACCCGGTCGAATCGGGGGAGAAGAACCTGAGCGTCCTGCGCCGTCCGAGCATGGGCGAGATTGAGCCGCTGAAGGAGTACCCGGGCTTCACCGAGCTGGATGACGAAGGCCTGGCCGAGCTGCTCGCAGCCGACGGCATGGCCATGTCGCTGGCCGACCTGAAGACCATCCAGGATTACTTCCGCTCCGAGGGCCGCACTCCGACCGAGGTAGAGCTGTCCGCGCTGGATACCTACTGGTCGGACCACTGCCGCCACACCACCTTCAACACCGAGCTGACCTCCATCGAGAACAACGAGCCGCGCTTTGCCGCGCAGTTGGATCGCGCGCTGCGTCGCTACGACGAGCTGCGTGAGCTCAACGGTCGCACGCACAAGCCACGCTCCTTGATGGACATGGGCACCATCATGGGCCGCGAACTGCGTCGCACGGGTGTCATGGATGACCAGGAAGTCTCCGAAGAAATCAACGCCTGCTCCGTCTACGTCGACGTCGAGGGCGATGACCGCAAGTGGCTCCTTATGTTCAAGAACGAGACCCACAACCACCCGACCGAGATCGAACCGTTCGGTGGCGCCTCCACCTGTCTCGGTGGCGCTATCCGCGACCCGCTGTCGGGTCGCTCCTGGGTCTACCAGGCCATGCGTCTGTCCGGCGCAGGTGACATCAACACTCCGCGCGAGCAGACCCTCGAGGGCAAGCTGCCGCAGCGCGATATTTCCTCCCGCGCCGCAGCCGGCTACTCCTCCTACGGCAACCAGATCGGTCTGGCCACCACTGGTGTGCGCGAGCTGGTCCACCCGGGATACGTCGCTAAGCGAATGGAACTCGGTGCCGTCGTCGCCGCTGCCCCGGCAGACAACGTCAAGCGCCTCGAACCTGCGCCGGGCGATGTGGTGATCATGCTCGGTGGCCGCACCGGCCGTGACGGCGTCGGCGGTGCGACCGGCTCGTCGAAGGCCCACGATGAGGACTCGCTGGGCCGCTCCGGCGCCGAGGTGCAGAAGGGTAACCCGGTCAACGAGCGCAAGATTCAGCGCCTGTTCCGCCGCGAGGATGTCGCCACCAAGATCGTCCGTTGTAATGACTTCGGCGCTGGTGGCGTGTCCGTTGCGGTTGGTGAGCTGGCTGACTCCATTGACATTCACCTCGAGCGCGTGCCGCTGAAGTACGCCGGTCTGAATGCCCGCGAAATCGCGATTTCCGAGTCCCAGGAGCGCATGGCGCTGGTCGTGCGCCCGGAGGATGCCGACTTCATCATCGCCGCCGCTGCCGAGGAGAACATTGAGGCCGTCGCGCTGGCCGACATCACCGACACTGGCCGTCTGCGCATGTTCATGGGCGACGAGGTTGTCTTCGACCTCTCCCGTGAGTTCATCGACACCAACGGCGCTGACCGCGCCCAGAATGTCGAGATGGTTGCTGCGGAGGGCGGCGTCGTAAAGCAGGCACCGGCGAGCGTGCTGGAGTCGCTGCGTGCGGCGACGGCGGGCTCCCAGGAGGGCATGATCGAGCAGTTCGACTCGACCGTCGGCCGCTCCACCGTGCTCATGCCGTACGGTGGCGCGACGCAGAAGACCGACGAGCAGGCGTCGATCCAGACGCTGCCGGTCGATGGCGGCACGAGCACCGCGTCCGTCATGACTTGGGGTTACTCGCCATCGCTTGCCGACGAGTCCCCGTACCTCATGGGCTCCTACTCCGTCGTGGAGGCACTGGCTAAGCTCGCAGCGGCCGGTGGCGATCCGCGCGGTGCCTGGCTGAGTGTGCAGGAGTACTTCCAGCGCCTGGACCAGGATCCGCAGCGCTGGGGCGAGGTTGCGCAGGCTCTGCTTGGCCTGCTGGAGGCTCAGGATGGCTTCCAGGTTGCGGCCATTGGCGGTAAGGACTCCATGTCCGGCACCTACGGCGAGGATCTGCACGTGCCGGCGACACTGGTGACCTTTGCGGTCGCTGCAATGGACGAAACCGACGCTGTGTCCGCTGCAATCCCGGCCGGTAACTTCGACCTCTACCTGTTTGCGCACAAGCCGCTCGAGTCCGGGGAACCGAACTACGAGCAGCTCAATGAACTGTTTGCTGCTGTGCGCGAGCTGCGTCCGGCTGCTGCTTCGGCTGTGACCAACGCGGATCTGGCCGCGACTCTGGTCAACATGGCTGTGGGCAATGGCGTGGGCCTGGAGGCATCCCTTCCGGAGGCTCCGCTGGGTTCCATCGTTGTGGCTGTTCCAGCTGGTCAGGCTGTTGAGGGTGCTGTTGAGGGGGCCATTGCGGGGGCCGTGAAGATTGGTGCCACCGACGAGTCGGGTACCTTGCGCTTCGGTGCGGAGTCCTTCACGGTCGCTGAGGCTCTGGAAGCGATGGAGTCCGGTTACCGTGACGTCTTCCCACTCAATGAGTACGAGGGCGAGGCCCTGCCGGAGTTTGCCAACCAGGTAAACGAAACCGAGACCGACCTGCAGAGCCCGGGCAAGAAGGATGTCCACGTGCTGCTGCCGGTCTTCCCGGGTACCAACTCCGAATACGACATGGCCGAAGCATTCGTCGCAGCTGGCGCTACCTACGAGTTCCACGTTATCCGCAACCTGACCCCGGCAATGCTGGCGGAGGACACGAAGGCGTTCATCGAGAAGCTTCAGGACGCCGACATCCTGGCGTTCTCCGGTGGCTTCTCCCTGGGGGATGAGCCGGACGGGTCCGCCAAGTTCATCGCCGCGTTCCTGCGTTCCGACGATGTCGCAGCCGCCGTCAAGGAGTTCGTGGCCGACAACGGTCTTGTGCTCGGTATTTGTAACGGTTTCCAGGCGCTGGTCAAGTCCGGCTTCCTGCCGTACGGCGACCCTGCGCAGCTCCGCGAGGACTCGCCGACCCTGGCCCACAACCGCCAGCTGCGTCACGTTTCCCGCATCGCTACTACTCGCGTCGCGACCGTGAATTCCCCGTGGCTGCGTGGTTTCGAGCCAGGCCAGACCCACCTCATGCCGGTTTCTCACGGTGAGGGCCGTTTCGTGGTTTCCGAGGACGAGGCCCGCCGCCTGTTCGAGGCCGGTCAGGTCGCTTTCCAGTACGTCGATGCCGACGGCGATGCCGAGGGCGTGCCGACGATGACAGCGCCAGCCAACCCGAACGGTTCCTCCTACGCCATTGAGGGCATTGTCAGTGCTGACGGCAGGATTCTGGGCAAGATGGGCCACCCGGAGCGTTTCCGCGAAGGCCTGATGCGCAACATTCCGGGCATTGGTGAGCAGGACATCTTTGGCAACGCTGTCCGCTGGGTCCGCGGCGAGTAGTTCCTCGGTTTCTTCGTTACCTCGGTCAGGGGTACCTCGGTCGGTCCTGTTCGGATAGGCCGGGGTAACCGCTACGAAACCTGTTGTTAATGTGCAACGAATATGTACTTGAATAAGTGCCGAAAAGGTTGCTTGAACAGGCGATTTTGTAAAACTTAGCAGGATGAGTAAAGTATCTATTCGTTGCAGGGGCCGAGGGGATTACCCCAGAGTCGCTGAATAACAACAAAATGCGCCCGTAGCTCAACGGATAGAGCATCTGACTACGGATCAGAAGGTTAGGGGTTCGAATCCCTTCGGGCGCACAATGCAGACCCGCGCCGATAAGGTGCGGGTCTTTTTGTCTGCCTGACTTATCGATGGTGGGTTAAACGACAAAATGTGTGTCTGGCTCGGCG
>NZ_KV821824.1:0-10889 GCF_001815745.1 Corynebacterium sp. HMSC064E07
CCCCCCCCCGATGGGCGTTGGCCTTTCTTCTACCCCATTTTTAGAACGCTATCGCGCATGATTGACCACTTGAGCGTAGGTTCTGTCTTAACTGATAGGTTTATATATTTCCTTATATTCGCGATACGAAACAGGTATATGAACTGCCCGACACGCATACGTTCCATCTTTCTCGACGAGATTAGCTTTGTTTTTACGCATCTTTGGGATGATTGGACGCTCACCATGCGCGTTCGTATTCGCCCTCTAGGAAACCCAGCCTGAGGAAATGCTTTTCAATGTGCGGCATGAAAACGCCACAACCAGTTTTTGGGCCGCCACCGACCGACTCACTGAGGAGCAGATTTCCCCATGAATAGACCTTCATGGATTTTCACTGTCACTGCCGTTATCACGGCTACAACCGGGCTACCGGCCTACGCGGCCACCATCAACCAAGGCGATCCAGTTGTCATCATTCACGCTGATGGACCGCAAGCTAGTGTCTGTACAGCCGGCTATGTCGACAAGACCAACTCTCAGATTTATACCGCAGGGCATTGTGGACAAGATGGAGACACGGTGACGGATGGGACCTTTCAGAAAATTGGAGTATTCCAACCGTCTCCCACCTATGACCATTCACTAGATACAGGGAACGACATTGGAGTTGTCTCGCTTGACGACCCCGCTACTGCAGGTGAGAATTCGTATTCGGGCGATTCGACTCTATTCCCAACAGATGTTCAAACAGGCGAGACAGTCTGCATATACGGAAACACTACGGGGAGAGTTTCCTGCGGTTTAGCCGCTGATCGCGAGGCATACCAAATCGAGGACAACGCTCTACAGGTTCAGAACGTACACGCTCAACGAGGCGATTCCGGTGGCCCTGTATGGGTTCCGGAAAAAGGCGCTGTCGGCGTTGTATCGACTACCTGGAACATCATCGATGGGAACGGGCAGCAGCTTGGTTCCTATATCACCGCTAACTCACCCTGGTAAGAGGGCTTTGTTTGCGTAGGGCTTCCTGATGGTGGGACGCGAGTCTTGTTCTTTGTGCGGCCCAATGGGTTCTGTGCAGGCGACTGCACAGAACCCATTCTTGTTATTAGGACTGCTGGCGGCGAGTCCAGAACCAACCGCAGGCTGCGATTACCGCACCAAACAGTGTCCAGAGAAGGACTCCGTTTCCACCGGTCTTTGGCAGCTTACCGGTCTTGGTGTCGGTCACCTGCATGATCATGAGTTCACCGGAGCCTTCGGCCTTAATAAGCGGGCTACTGCCGCCTACCACCGAGACGGTGTACTCCTTAGTCTCTTGGTCAATTGAGATTTCAAAAGCTACTGGCTCTGGCAGCAGGCTAAGTCCTGCCGGCGCCATCGTTTCTACAAGGTAGAAAGTGCCAGTTTCAGTGATTTCAATTGACTTCTGATCAGGCGTGATGGTGTAGACCGGTCCTCCACTGAAATCCGGCTTACCACCAGCCGAGGGGTAGATATCGAAGGTTGCACCACCAAGCCCCGGTAGAATCTTGACTCCCTCACCATCGACGTACTCCGCCTTTTCCAAGGTCAGCTTGCCTGGCTTGGTGTCCGGCGCTTCGTAGTTATCGACAACACAGGAAATGGAAGACAGGACCTTATTGGATTCCGACATCTTTACACGGAAACCAAACTCGCCCACATTTTCCACCTTGAGAGGTGAGGTTTTCCCGTCGCGGGTTTGAGTACATACGGCGTTGTAGTCACCGGTGGAATCCAAGGTGTCACCGCGACGGAACAAGGTGTAGCCCTGCTTCTGCGTTTCAGTCAGAACCAGCGACTGTTCCCTCTCGCTTTCGATGTTCCACGATGCAGTACCCTTATCGGATTCAGAACCGGAGGTCACCTTCATCGACTGGTGAACCAACGGGCCATTACCAGAACCGATGACATTGTTATTTGCGGACAGGGTGAACTCCCAACCAGGGGCACCGTCTTCGAGAACCTTGCCGTTTTCATCGACAATCCTCTTCTTGACCTTCACTACACCGTTGCATCGTGTGGTTACGTCTTGGGCGATTGTTTTCATCTGTTCCGCAAGATTGCTGTAGTTAGACACCCTCACCGTGTCACCAGTGCCCGAGATATCCTCGCCCATGGTCTTGACACCACGTGCACCGTAGGTCCACCTAGACATGTCCGAAGTAACTGTGTTTAACCTCCCATTAGGCATCCGTTCAAACACCTGCAGGGCCTGGTTGCCTGCCGCGTCGTACGCCATTTTCAGATTCGCCATGGTGTCGGTGTTGATGTAATTGGCGTGCGAAGCCTTCGGGTGATCACTTCGAATTTTGTAGTAGAGGCCTGGGGCTTGTCCCGGATCTGCTTGCCAGCCAATGCGCTTGGCGTCTTTGAGCACCAGATCATTCGTTACAACGGGGCGTTGGCTGCTTCGCCCGCCAAGAGTCAGGTCGACCATGAGCGGCACAACACGGGTACCGGCAGCTTTGAGTTCGTTGGATGCTTTGATTGCGTCGTTGAGAGCACTAGCCTGAACGAATTCACCACCGATGCCCTTGCTCTTGATTGTCGAGGAGGTCGTGGGCATACCATCAGTGATGAAGTACACCACGTCGTAGTCGTTATCCTTGACCTGCTTCAGGCCCGCTTCCCAGTTCGTAGCACTGTTATTTGCGTTATAGCTCCAGTTCTTAACTACGTCCTTTGCTCGCTGGACGCCCTGCTCCGACAGCATTGAAATATATGGTGGGTTCTGACCGTGTGTCGTTCCAGCCTGATTAGCCGGACCGTCACTTGCGAAGTTATAGATGCCGAGCTCGGCTGGAGTGCCCTGCAGGGAATCGATAAATGCATTCGCGGCCTTTTTAGATGCTTCGAAACCATCAGTATCTGCGTAACGGAGCGATGTCGAAAGGTCTGCTACTACAGCAATACGCAGACCACAACGCTGTGGCATCGGCGGGTTAGGGACTCGCCCATGCACCCATTTGGCTCCATCTGGTGGCGAGATAATCTCCGGTGGTTTTGGCTCGTCCTTTTTCTCTCCATACACATCGAGGGTGACCTTCAAATTCTTGTTCTGCGAAAGATTATTAGTGAAAGTGAATACCGCATCCTTCGGTACAAGGGCAGAGTCAACCGGCTTACCATCCTTTACCGGAACAACGTCCATGGTGATGAAGCCGTTGCCAATATTGACGTTGCGTTTCTGCAGAGTTACGCCTGGCTCAATCTGGTCCAGAGTGAGGTTGTACTTCTGCGGATCCAAGAAGGTCGCGTCAGTCTCGATACGCACGGTTGCGTACTTCATGTGAGATTCCTCAGTCACCTTAGCCGTAAAGGCATTAGGCTTCTTCGGATCTACTGGGTCAGCTTTAACTGCAAACTCGTGGCCGATGGCATCAAAGTGACGCCCTTCGACAGCCGGTGGCTTGGGATCTTCAGAAGAATTTGAGCAGTCTTTAACTTCACCACTTAGATTGAAAGTCCACTCGGTACGCGCGTTCGGAGCAAGCTTAAACCCCGACTGTGCCATTGCAGTGACCTTGACTGTACCCGGCTTGTTCTGCTCGTAGACGTGCCGGCCAGCCGGCTTCTTCTCTGCGTTGAGGTAGTAATCAACACCCTTGGTGTCCGGGATATTGATGTACGCCTTCTCCACGCACTCCGGTGCAGTCGCGGGATCAACAAGGGTCGGATCCGCAGGAGTTACCGTTCCTGGTTCTGGCTCCGGATTCTCCGGCTCGGTGGGCTCGGTGGGCTCAGTTGGCTCTGTCGGCTGGGTAGGCTCCGTCGGGTCAGTTGGCTCACTTGGGCCGGTGGGCTCAGTAGAGCCGTCGGGAGTACCGCGAAGGGTGACGGATACGCTGCCAGTTGCTGTCGAACTGTTGTAGTTCAATACTAAGTTAATCTTATCGCCCGCTTTCACCGTTTGATTCAATCCGCTGTGCACAATTTCAAACGGTGCCTTTTTCGATGCACCAGACCCTATATTTGGGGCGAACTGAGACGGAATCGTCCTGCCATTAATACTTAGCTCATATCCCTTAAGCCACTCTGATCCACCAACATTGAACTGAAGACTGTCAATCGTCGCGTCGCTATCAATAGTGAACTCAAATTTTGCATCGCCCGGATTGGGCTGCACCTTAATCTTGTTAAACTCATGCTTCGGCGGAGACGTCGGAATAACCTCCGTCTGCGCCTGTGCCTGTGGCGCATTGGGCGCAAACGCCTGACCGCTGACAACGAGAGCTACCGCTAGCAAAGCGGCCAAGAACATGCGAAGCGTAGTTCGCATTGAATCCGGCAAGCGGAATGTTGTCGAAAACATTAGTTCTTCCCACTTTCTGAGTTCTTCTTGCTAGCGGCGATAATGACGAATCCTCCGCCGATTAGTGCTGCAGCGGCAGCTACCAGGCCTGCTACCTGCACACCGGTGAGCGCCAAGGAGCCGGATCCTCCGCTACTTCCCGAGCTTGAGGATGAACCCGACGAGCCCGAAGGCGTCGAGGTACCAGGCTCATCAGGTGGCGTGGAGGTAGTCGAAGTGGTCGTCGAGGTTCCCGGTTCACCCGGAGTGGTCGGAGGAGTCTTCGGCGGGGTCGATGTGCCCGGCGTAGTCGGCGGAGTTCCAGGTGGTGTTGTCGGAGGGGTCTTCGGCGGAGTGGTCGGAGGCGTCGACGGTGGTGGTGTCTCCCCCGGCTTGTGCGACTTCGCCACAATGACTCCCTCTACAGGAGTGGAGTCATAGTCCGCGCCATAGAAAGGCACCGATACCAAGAAGGGGTTGATCTCCCGATAACTGTCGTTCGGAGCCGTCGAGGTCACAAGGTAAATACCCTCCGGCAGGTCACTGAATTTAACAGAGCCGTTTTCGTCAGTGACCTGGCTGAAGTGGAGGTCTTTTGGCCACTCGGCAAGCTCAGCTGCGGTGGCATTTTCCACCTTCTCGCGGTCCTGCTGGCTTGACGGCGAAATTCCCTTAAGACGATGCAGATGAATGGTCACGCCAGAAATAGAGCCCGACGCCGTCGAATTATCATCGTCCGGGTTTCCTGGGCTCAAGGTAATTCGCACAATGTCAGTGCCGCTTGTTGCTGAAACGCCTGGAGCGTCCACGCGTCCAACAATCCTGGCCGCGTTGGCGTCATTCGCGCCGATTGCACCCATCACTGCAACCAGAGCGCAGGCAGCTAAGAACGCAGCTATCCGGTTCCAGGTGGATGTCAAATATTTATTCATTGTCGTTTTCCCACCACGAAGTGTTGTTATTATCCTCGGATGCCGATTCGCTGCCGTCAGCGAGTTCATCGCTGTCTGCGTCGCCATCAGCAGTCTCGACGTCCGCGTTCTCAGCGTCGTCGTCAAGCTCTTCGTCGGCGTCGAGGCGCTGGCGCCAGAGCCACCACGCAAAGCCTGCGCCAAGCACAAGCACTGTTACAAGCAGGGCGTACATCCACCACTGCCATCCAGCTCCGTGCGTTTGGTCGAAGACATTGCTTTCCGACGGATCCATCGGCACTTGGTGCCCACGCACTAGCAGACGGTGCGTGTTGATTCCGTAAGGAGTGCAAGTGATGAGGGTGATGTAGTCCTGGCCTTCAATGGGACGAAGATCATCGGTCTCATGCGGAAGTACAACCTTGATTTGATCAATCTCGTACTTCAGCTTGTGACCTGCGACCTGGATATAGAAGGCGTCTCCCTCTTTTGCTTTCCGCAGGTTATCGAAGAGCGTTACGTTAGTAAGTCCGGTATGACCGGTAATGATGGAGTGGGTTCCAACACCGCCGACTGGAAGATCGGATCCGTATAGGTGTCCGAGCCCCTTAGCGAGCACCTCATCGCTGGTGCCGTGGTAGATCGGCAGGTCGGCCTTAATCTCTGGGAAGATTAGACGCGCCATCACGTCGGTAGCGTTTAGCTGATCGAGATAAGCGGCGTACTCAGGGTTGTGGTCATTAATTTCGTTAAGCCACGGGTCCAGAATCGGGCCGGTGGTGTGGCGCTCATTGTAAGAATGAGCACGCTCCCACTGTTCATCTTTAACTTCTTGGGGTACGGACTTCTCCAGCTTGGCGAACTCTTTGGCCGCCTTAGAGGTGCCGTAGTTATTCAATGCCGTGGAGACAACCGGGTACAGCATCACAAGTAAACCCACAATCACCAGAATTGCGGGGAGAACCATGCTGTTCTTTTTCGCCTGCTCAGGCTGATTAGGCTGCTCAGCTGATGCGTCCCGCGTCAGAGTCGACGCAGAGTGTTTACCCACGGAGGAACTCCCAAGAAGTCAATCAAAAAGGGATGTGGCCTTTCTCTTTCTCACCGGCATGGGAATGCCTGCTGTTGAAAAAGAGCACATCGAAAGGCCGCAACAGTAATTTCAGTGATGCGCAAACTACAGGAATGGCGTGCGCTGTTGAACGCACGCTATTCCCGCAACACTGGAGCTAAAGAGCTCCAGTGACCGAGCCTTTACTCGGGTTTAGTTCTTGGAACCGCGGCGGGCGAACCATGCACCAGCTGCGACGATAGCTGCACCGATAGCAGCCAGGATGCCAATACCGGCACCACCGGTCATCGGCAGGTTCGGGGTAGTGTCGTCGGAGTTAACGACCTCACCCGGGTTAGCGCCGACCTGGACGGAAGCCAGCTTGTAGACGCGCTCCGGGTCAGTCGAGGTAGCAACCAGCTTGAACTCGAGTGCCTCCGGCAGCAGCTCCTTGCCCTTCGGAGCCTTGGTCTCAATCAGGCAGTAGTGGGACTGGTCATCAGCGGCAACCTCAGCATTGTCTTCGAAGTCGTTGACGTGAAGACCGGTAATCTTGACGATACCGTCCTGGCCAGAGACGAAGGTGGTCTTAATTTCGCCGCCCTGCTGACCGTTTACCGGAGTCCAGGAATCCTTCTTGGTGGTGTCAATTTCGGAGCACTGCTTGCCAGCCTCCTGGCGGACAATCTGGAACTCGGCGCCTTCCAGACCCTTGCGGTTGCCATCGACCTTCTTGAACTGCAGGCCACCCCAGTAGGTCTTGACCTCCGGAGTCTCCTTCGGAGTGGAGTTTTCGGTACCATCCGGGTTGTTCTGGAAGACCAGAGCCTTGTTCGGCGCGATATCGGTATCCTTCGCGAACTCAGGCTTCAGCTTGGTGGTGATGGTAACGACGACCTTGTCACCGGCCTTGAGAGTATTTGCAACTTCTGGCTTCAGGGCGACGTCGACCTTGTTGCCCTCGAAGAACTTCCCATCAACATCCTGCGTCGGCTGGATCTCCTGGCCAGCGACCGTCACCTTCACGTCGGTGATTTCCAGCTTCGGGTCAATCTGGTCAGTGATCTGGAACTGGGTGCGCTCCGTGTTCGGCTTCAGCTGGCGAGCAGTACCTGTGACGGTGTAGACAAGGTTCTTATCACCAGCGTTCTGGTCCTTGTCCTTGACGGTCTTGGTCGGCTCTTCGTCCTTGTAGTTCTTCGGGAACGCGTGGACATCGTAGTTCCAGCTAGTGCCCTGGTTATCCCCACCGTTATCCGCGGTCATCGGAACGAAAGCGATGAACGGAACAGCCGGGTCGTAGCCTTCCTTCGGACCGGTCTCAACAACCAGGTAAGCACCGAGGTCAAGATTCTGGGAAACGACCCACTTGCCGTCTGGGCCGGTCTTACCGGATGCGACCTCGGTGAGGACTCCAGCCGGGAGGCCGTCCTTCAGCTGTGCGCCCTGGGAGAAGTCTTCAGCCTTCAGCTTCGAAGCAGCCAGCAGACCCTCGTTGGTGGTGACATCGATGGGGGTAGCGCCATCTGCAGTCTTGTTGATCTTGTAGACGGTAAAGCCGACACCCTCAAGCACCTTACCACCGTTGGCCTTAACGTCCTCGACATCAGCTTCGGTACCAGACGGCTGGCCTTCGCTGGTCGGGTTACCGAACTTGTGAATGGTGAGCGAGCCCTTGGCGTTCTTATTCACCAGCGGGGAGTCCCCGGCAGCCTGGTTGATGGAAGTGTCCTGAGCGATTGCAGCCGGGGCGGAGACACCCATCGACAGACCGACGATGGCAGCGAAAGTTACCGAGCGGGCGGTACGGGAGAACTTATTCACGAAAACAGGTCCTTTACAGAAGTCCAAAATGAAGCGACACGCTTCAATACGTCTCGCGATTCACTCCAGACGGCGACACCAACGTTCCCCGACTTGCCAAAACTGAGATTTTCCTTAAGAAAAAGACCAGCCTGTCTAACCTTTTAAGCCTAAGCGTTATGAACTTTAATGTTTGAATGTATAAACATTGCAGCTCAAGCTCATTGCTTGCTCGGTTAACAGCGCTCAGTGAACCGCTTATAAATAACTTAACCGCTTAAGCATCTGGCCGATACCCCCAAGGAGAACGGGCCGCGACACCTAGGCATGAAAACCCTTCGCATTCACACTTCGTACTACCTCCGCGATAGCTCTTTGCACTGTTCGCGACGGGCTTTTGCTCATTCACCCAAAAAAGCGTAAAGATTTCCGCGATTTATCCCCCTCCCCCCAATCAGGGCTAACCAGTTGGTTTGTATCAATAGCTTTTACCCCCTACCGCTATCGTCGCAGCGCACGCCGGGCAAATGAGGGCTCATCAACCTTCTCGTATTTGCTGTCACGACAACGTCGTCAAGCGAAAGCAAAAGGACACCATCAAAAAACCAAGAAACGCCCCGCGACCCACCGCCTTGTGCTAGGACCTGTAAAAGCGCAGAGACAGTAAGCGACACGGGGCGCGCTTCGGCGTCACAGGGGACGTTTAGAGAACCGCCCAGTAGTGAACATCGTTGTAGCCGTTGAGCTTGAGGACGTCACCAATCTGGTCGACCTTCTTCTTGCCCTCAGGGGTCATGCCATCCGGCATGATCTGCACGTCAGCGCTGTGATCGCCGGTGAAGGTGATGTTGACGTAGTCCTTGCCATCGCGGTGCTCAAGCTCGAAGACGTAGCGGTTGACGGCTAGCTTGCCCGAGTGGAGGAACCCACCCTTGCCCGGAGCGACAACTGCAGTGTCAGCAGAGTTTGCAGGTGCAGCTACTGCCTGTGCGGCAGTGGCAACCGGAGCGGCAAGCACGAGTGCGCCCACACCCCAGACACCGATTTTCTTCAACATGCTCATAGGTACTTCCTTATCTTCTGTGTTTCTGCAGGGTTTCTGCAGATTTGTTCTGTGTTTTTCTGTGACTGTCGGCGCCGCCGTTGTTCGACGGCGTTCAACAGCCACAGCCAATGAAATTGGTCAACTAGTTGAGGCTGAGCCCCAGCGCCCTAGTGCTCTGATCTAGCGCACTGGATTAGCGCACTGGAGTGGCCTCGACGATGATGTTGTCGGCGTAACCCAAGGTGCCGCCGACGAACTCGCCTCCGCAGGTGATGAGGACCAAGCGGTTCTCACCAACTGCGTCGTTGACAGCCTCGGGCATCTGGGCGCCCTTGACCACCTGGATTGGATCCTTGCTGACGGTGAAGTCTCGGCTTTCGCCATCTACCTTCACCGTGACAGTGTCACCAGCTTTCAGGTCCGCGAAACGTGCAGCGTAGCCATCGCCCTGGTCCACCTCATTGACGTGACCGGTAATGACGGACGATCCAGCAGCACCTTCCTCACCGGGAATCGCGGAGGCGGAATACCAGCCAAGGCGCGAAATATCGGTCGGCGGAATCAGAGATCCCTGATCAGTCAGCTGAACGAAATCAATCGGAGCCGACTTACCATCAATGAGCATCTCCATCTCGTGCACGGCTCCCCGAGAACCCTGTGCTGGAGTGGGCAGATTCTCCTGCGCACCATCGAGCGCTGAATCATTGCGGTTCAGTTGGGCAATCACCAGCAGAGCGATAACGCCGATTAATGCGATAGCGGCGATATACACCCTTGGCTGCTTCCACCAAGGCACGTCCTGCAGGTCTTCGACTTGGCTGTCGGCCGGGTCTTCGGCCTGGTCAAACGGATCAACGTGGTCGAGTGCGCCAGTTTCGGTTTCCGGTTCGATGCCTGGTGTGTTTCCAGGTTCCTTGCCGGTCTCGTCCGAGCCAAACTGATCAGTCATGGAATCTCCTTAGTTGGTGGCTACCGTCGGCAGAGCGTGAGTAGCCAAACCGGTCGGGCCAGACGGAACCGAACTAATTGCACGTCGTTCCGAGTTCGGAGCCAACGGCTTTCCGTGGTTCTTCTGCTTATCCTGGCCAGTGCCACCGATGATGGTGACGTTGGTGTTGTTCTGCTCCGAGTGCTGATTAATCACAGTGGTCGGGGTGGCAGAGTCGCTGGTAGGTGCAGAGGAATCGTCGTTAGGCGTGTTCTGCTTGCCCTCATCCTTTGGATGCTCAGATGGCGTGTTCTCCGGGGTCTTGCCGTTCGTGACAGTCTGCTCCGCAGAGTTGATGTCCTTGTGGACAGCAACTTCCTTGCCATTGGCATCGGTCAGAGTCTCGAAGGCAACCTGAGAAGCGCAGTCGCCGTCGGTGATGATGATCGGAACATCAACCGTGCCGGCGGATGCCGTCGGCACAAAGTGCAGGCGGCTCCTAGCGCCAGTGGACTTGCCCGTCTCCTTGCACATCAGCTCACCGGTCAACGTGTACTTCGTGCCCGGCTTCAGGCCAGTGAAGTGCACGGTGTCGATGACGACAGCACCCTTTTCAACCAGAGCCTTGCCGGCAATACCGGCAGTAGTCGTGATGGCTGGGTTGTCCTCAGACTGCGCTGGGGTGCTCGGGTGGTTCGGCTTTTCCGGCTGGGCAGGCTTCGTCGGCTTGCTCGGCTTGCTCGGCTGAGCGGGCTTGCTCGGCTTGCTCGGCTGAGCGGGCTTGCTCGGCTTGCTCGGCTTTTCCGGCTGAGCAGGCTTAGTCGGCTTGCTCGGCTTGCTCGGCTGAGCGGGCT
>NZ_KV821824.1:10989-50353 GCF_001815745.1 Corynebacterium sp. HMSC064E07
TCGGCTTGCTCGGCTTGCTCGGCTGAGCGGGCTTAGTCGGCTTGCTCGGCTTTTCGGACTCGGACGTAGACGGAGTTGTCGTCTCAGACGGCTCTTCCGGCTGTGTCGTCTCCGGCTGCTCGGACGGCTCATCGTCGCTCGGCGTTGCCGGAACCGTGGACGTGGTCGGCTCAGTCGAGCTGGTCTCCGGTGCGGTCGTCTCCTCGGACGGAGTTTCGCTTTCCTCAGTCGGGGTGTCTTCCGGCTTCTCCGGAACCTCGCCGGTCACGGTCTGGCTAGCGTCGTTGATGTCTGCGTGGTCAGCGATCTCATTGACCTGACCAGCGCTTTCCTTACCAGTCGAGTCAACCTCATCAGAGGTCAGGTGCTCGAACACGACAGCCTCGGCAACAGGAGTCTTAACAGAGCCAGACACCTCAAGAGTGACAGTCACAGTACCGCTTGCCGACGTCGGCTTGAACGTCGCCTCGCCATGACCAATCACAGAGCCATCAGCCTTGTTAACCAGTTCACCGGAGAGGGTGTAGTTCTTACCAGGCACCAGGCCCTCGAAATGCACGGTGTCGACAACCTTGGCATTAGCCTCAATGCGGTTGCCCTGAAGCTCGGCTACCGTGCGCAGCTCCGGCTCCAGCGGCGTATCAGCTGGCTCGCTCGGCTTAGACGGTTCGGTAGTCTCAGTCGGCTCGGTCGGTTCCGTGGTCTGCGACTCAGTGCTGTCAGTCGGCTCGGTCGGTTCCGTCGGAGCGGCCGGCTTCGTGGACTCGGTCGGTTCCGTCGGAGCGGCCGGCTTCGTGGACTCGGAGGTGTTAGGAGTAGTCGTCGAAGAGCTCGGCTGCTCTTCGCTTTCCGACGTCGTCGGAGTCTCAGACTCACTGGTCTCAGAAGTAGCGGTCTCGCTGGACGACGGCTCCGTTGTTTCTTCGGTCGTCTCCTCGGTCGTCTCTTCGCTCGTCGGGGTCTCTTCGGAGGTCGACGGCTGCTCCGGCTTTTCGCCGTGAACGGTCTGAGCTGCGTCGTTGATGTCCTCGTGGGTAGCGATTTCTACCCGCTGACCATCGGTGTTGTCCTGGCCATCGGCGGTGACCTCTGTCGAGGTCAGCTTTTCAAATGCAACAGCAGCGGATACCGGCTCATCTACATCATCGGAGACGGTAATCATGACGGCCTGCTCACCCGAAGAGGTCTCCGGAGTGAATTCGACGCTGCCGGTACCCAGGATGCGATCAGCATTGATCTTGTCCACCAGGGTGGCGTCCAGGCGGTAGTTCTTACCCGGAACAAGGTCGGTGAACTTCACGATGTCCTTAACCACAGCGCCCGCAACAATCTTGTTGCCGTTCAGGCGAGCCTGCGTGGAGATCGACGGCTTACGCGTCTTCGGCTTTTCTGGCTCAGACGGCTTGGTCGACTCGGACGGAGTCGTGGTCTCCGCAGGCGTGGTCGGAGTAGTCGGCTTCTCCGGCTCAGTCGGCTTTTCCGGCTCGGTTGGCTGTTCCGGCTCAGATGGCTTTTCTGGCTCGGACGGCTTCGTCGGCTCTGCCGGAACTTCACCGGAAGACGGAGTGACATTGTCAATCACAATGATGTCTTGTTTCTTACCATTGTTGAAAATGTAGCCAGTGCGGTTCGTACCGTCGACAGTGCCCTGACCGACGTTAGCCGGACCAGTGAGGTAGTCGTAGACAGCCTTCGTCGATGGGTTGTGAATGCCCTGGGAGAAGTCAATGTCATCGGAGAAGTGCCACAGAGCGAACTGAGTTGCGTTATTGGCGTCCAGCACATTCAGACGTCCTTTAACTCCAGCTGCCTTCCCCAGTTCATCCAAACCAACAGCTGGAGAACCGTGGTGCGCAATCCAGTTGAGCTTCCGGTATCGGTCAAAGTCGTTCCGCAGCTTGTTATTGGTATCTGTACTGCGCGAGAACTGACTGAAGTTCTGCACACGACCGGTGTCATAAAGATCACCGGCGACGCTGGCCTCAATGCAGTAACCCATTTTGTGGCTACCAAATGGAGTTGCAGCCTCGTCAAATGCCGCAATGAGTGGCCCAAAATCACGGACATTTCCATTGGCTTCAACACCCTTAACGGTTCCAGGAACACTCAAAATCTTCTGGATTGTCAGGGTTTCGCCAGTGTCTTCTGCATCCTGCGCATGCGCAATTATTGGAGATTTAGCGAAGAAAAGAGCGAGCACAGCCATGAAGCTAAAAAGCGCCAACCAGCGCTTCTCGTTTGTAAAACGACCGAACATGAGCCCTCCCCCTTCCTTCGATTTCAGTGCGTTATACACCTTTCGCTACCTTTCCAGCCTTCAATGAACAATCAATGACCACGCATAAGCGTCTCCAGCCCCCATCACAGGTAGCCCAGTTGACATCGCCTTCTAATTCTCATTTATAGCGTTGGCCGTCCCCGAATATAACAAATACATTTTATGTTTGTTAGACCATTTAATTAGCACCCCTATTTCCTTTTATTTCAATGCCAATAATTGTTGTTTACATATTTTTTCTGGGGTAGCCATATGGATACCGGACAAATACCAACATTCCACCTTCCTCTACAACACCTAGCCATTCAGCCCAGATAAACCTCCATTACCTGCAGATATGAAGATTTTTTAATAAATCTCCACCCATTAATTCGGGTTGAAATGTCTCCCATGTCACGATTCTTATAATTGTGAGATAAGGCACAGCCGACACCCCACCCCCACCTAATGAAAATGCATCCCAATAAATTCCGAACACAATAATGACACCTCTGAGCTATTTACAAAAACACCCCCCTAGGCGCATTTAATAAGCCACATAATTGTGCGTTAATTGCGGCTGCATAAATTTTTGCCTCTCCACCCCCAGCCCTCTCCATCCGCAGTTAATAGATAAAAGTGGGTCTGATTCAAGGCATTCCAGCAGATCACGTTATGCAAATCGCGCCTGAATAGAGGGCTGCAAATGTGAAACTGTGCGAGTTTATGACACTTTCAAGCCATTTTTCGGGCCATTTTTGTCATAAACGCAGTCAGTTACTCGGATCGACCCCACGTCGCCAGCTATAAACGCAAAAAGCGCCTCCCCACTCCACAAAGAGTGAGAAGGCGCTCGTGCGCTGTTACGCGCTAATCGCCGCGCAAGCTAACAGCTGCGCAGTGCAGTGCCTAAATCGGCTTAGACGGCCTTAGATAGCCTTTGCACCGGTGAGGTCCAGGTCGACTGGCAGGTTGTCACCTGCACCGTCCTCGGCCAGCAGACCACCCTGGTTGTTGCCACCGGTCTGCATGCCCTGCTCTTGGCCGCCAGTCTGGAGGCCACCCTGGTTCTTACCGCCGGTCTGCATGCCCTGCTCTTGGCCGCCGGTCTGGAGACCATTCTGGTTCTTACCGCCGGTTTGGAGGCCCTGCTCCTGGCCACCGTTCTGCAGACCCTGGTCGCCACCGACGTTCTGCAGGCTCTGATCCTGGCCACCGGTCTGGAAACCGGACTGACGCTCACCAATCTGGCCCTTGTCGTTAACCTGGTCGCCGCCGACCTTGTCGCCCTTGTCCAGCTTGTCGCCGCCAATCTGGTCGCCACCGTTCAGCTGGTCGCCACCAGCGTTCTGGAGGCCCTGGTTGCCGCCAACATTCTGCAGAGCGTTGTCCTGATCGCCGCCAACGTTCTGCAGACCCAGGTTGCCGCCCTCAGTCAGAGAGTGGAAGTTCGGGAACAGAGAGTCGACCTGAACCAGTGGGCCCTCCGGGAAGTTCACGTTGAACTCAGGTACCGGCAGCGGAGCCGGTGCTGGCAAGGAGGAAATCAGTTCGCAGATATTGCACAGGTTATCCATGATGATCCTTTAGAAAAATGAAGTGTAGATAAATGGTGTGGCGCGATGCCCAGAGCTGAAGGTAAAGGGCTTCTCGCCTTCTCCTTTGCGGCCACTGCCGTGCTCACACGAAAACCGTACCGGTGATGAAAAACGGTCACAATATAGAAATTCGACCCACTTCAGCCAGGAAATTGGAAACAGAATAACGGCAAAATTTAACCTGCACTTATGCCCAAACGTCGCATGTCACGGGTCACATTGCTAGCCGTTTGGTCACCCCAAACCAGGCTCGCCTTTTCCAGCAGAAACGCCTCGGCACCTAATGAACTGCTCCCCATTAGTTGGACTGAGAAATCAGTTACCGACTAGTGGGGAGTAGTTGTCATTGAGAGCACGAAGTTCGCTAAGTGAATATCAGCGCGAGCAGTTGGTTGAACTATTTGAGCAAGGCATGGGTTATACAGCCGCTGCCAATGCCCTTGGTGTCTCCAAGTATGCCGCCCGTATGCTCTGTCGTCGGTTTAAGCTGCATGCAGGCTATGTCTTGTGGAGAAACCGACTAAGCAGCAGTACTCGTTCGAGATCAAGAAGGAAGTTGTCCAACGCCACCTTGCTGGCGAGACAGCGATGGATCTTGCACGTGAATTTGGCCTGTCATCACAGCAGCTGGTCCGCGGGTGGACGTGGAAATGGCGCAAAGACGGCGATGACGCGTTGAAACCGAAGCCGAAGGGCAGACCCAAAGGATCGGTCACGCCGAAGCCGCTGTCGGAGGAAGACAAGCTGCGTGGCGAAAACGAACGGTTGCGGGCCGAAAATGCCTATCTAAAAAAAATTGCGGGACTTGAGGAATCAGGGACGCGCCTGAAAGTCCAGGCGATTGTCATCCTCAAGTCGCACCACCGCTTGGAGTACCTCCTAGAGGCAGCAGGTATGCCACGGTCGACGTTCTTCTACCACCAGCAACGACTCAGTAAGCCAGATAAGCACGCCGAGCTCAAGCAAGCGATTCGGGAAAGCTTCGAGCGTAACAAGCATCGCTACGGCTACCGACGAGTGCTACTTGACCTGCGCAACCAGGGCTGGGTGGTCAACCACAAACTCGTCTACAAACTCATGTGCGAGATGGGGCTGCGAGCCAAGATCCGCCAACGTAGACCTTATGTTTCCTACACCGGGACGATCAGCCACATTGCCGACAACAAGCTTGACCGCAAATTCACCCCAGATAAGCCAAATACCGTCTTTGTCAGCGACGTCACCGAGTTCAGGGTCGCAGGCCGCAAGGTCTACCTGTCACCGGTGATGGACTTGTTCGACCGCTCAATCGTTGCCCACACTGTGGCTACATCGCCGTCGACAGCGTTGACCACCGATTCTTTGCCCAAGGTGATCGCGGCGTGGGCACCTGAACCCGGGTGGATGATGCACACCGATCAAGGTTTCCAGTACCAGCATGCCTCGTGGCGTGACCTGATCGGCGACAACGGCGGTGTTCAGTCGATGTCGCGTAAAGCCAACTGTTACGACAACGCGGTCATGGAGAACTTCTTCGGCCACGTGAAAACCGAGATGTACCACGGAGAAGTCTTCGACACTGTCGCAGAGTTCAACCAAGTAATCGACGAATACATCCAGTGGTACAACACCGAACGCGTCCAACAACGACTCAAGGGCCTGACCCCGATGCAATATCGAAATCAGACCCTTGAAGCCCTAACCGCCTAGAGTTAAACCAGTCCAACTTTCGGGGACCAGTTCACCTCGGATCCCCGCGGGGCTTTTTCTGCCCCTCACCCTTTCACTTTTGCTTTAGGTAAGGGTAAGTTAACTCCCACTATGACCTCGAACCCAGTTACCCTGAACACTCCGACGAACACTTCCGCCTACCGCGCGGCCTTTTCTGACCACCTACTCTTGGCCGCCCCTTCTGAACCGCACCATCGAATCATCCGCGCCACTGTTTATGACGTCAGCGCCCCGGCAGAAAACCTGCAGAGGATTGTCATCCGCTCCCCCGAGCTAGTCGGCTTTCAGCTTTCCGGCCCGGACGAATTCTTTGGCCTCTTTATGCCGGCTAAGCCCGGCGAGAATCTCCATTTACCCCTCCACGGAGGTGGCGCCAATATCCGCGCAAGCGTTACAGCCATGCCGGAGACCCAACGCCCAAATTTACGTTGGTACACCGTACGCTCACTCGATCCCGAGTGCGGACAGATAACTTTCGACGTGGCGACACATGGCGTCAAAAATCCAAAGGATGAGCACGTCGGACCAGGGCTCGCCTGGGCTCTTGCAACTCGTGTTGGCGACCAGGTAGGCATCTGGACATGCCAGGGCCTCTGGCACCGCGCGCAAAGTTCACAAACACTTATCGCAGACCCATCTGCCGTACCTTCCGTTCGCGCCATTTTGGATTACGCGGATGCGTTTGCCCCGGAACAGTTGCGCGACATACACCTCGTAGTGGTCGCCGAGAACCATGGTGACCTCGAGCCATCCCTCGTCGCCGACTGGGAGAGCAAGCTGGGCAGCCTAGAAGTGCTGTTTAGCGCTACAACGGACTTCAGCACGGCAGTGATGTCCCACCTACAGCAACTGGACCGTGCCGAACACCCCGCAACACAGTCGAAGTACGTCTGGGTCGCGGGTGAAGGACAGCTCTGCAAGGAAGTACGGCGCCACGCAATTCACACCTGGGGCCTCAATAGCGAATCCGTGCAGTGGTGCCCCTATTGGTTCCTAGGCAGGGCACGGCCTTAATTAGCCACAATCCCTCGCGGCACAATAATCGGAGCCATACCGCGGGGATCTTCCCACACCTCGGCATTCAGGCCATATGCCTCGCGCAACACATCCACCGTCAGAGCCTCCTTTGGAGAACCCTCGGCGATCTTTTCCCCTTCCTTCATGACGATCATCTCGTCGCTAAAAGCTCCCGCCAGGCCAAGATCATGAAGTACGGTAATCACCGTCTTGCCCTCTTGAGCGAGCTCCCGCACGATACTTAGAATCTCTATCGCATGTGCCGGATCTAGGTAGGTAGTCGGTTCGTCCAACAGCACAATTGGCGTATCCTGCGCCAACACCATCGCCATCCAGACCCGCTGCCGCTGGCCGCCAGAAAGCTCCGCCACGTCGCGGGCAACAAGATGGTCAACCTTCGTCTTCTTCAGCGCCTCGCGCACTTTTTCTTTATCTTCTGACGCCGTCGCTCCCCCACCCCAGAGCGATCGACGATAAGGGTGCCGTCCGCGCTCCACAAGTTCTCCAACGGTCAATCCCGCCGGACACAGCGGGTGTTGTGGCAAAAGCGCAATTAGTTGGGCGGCTTCGCGCGACCGCAAACTATGCACGTCCTTTTTCTCTACAAGAACCCGTCCTTCGGCGGGAGCAAGCAGCCGAGAAAGCGTCTTGAGCAACGTCGACTTGCCACAACCATTGGGGCCTAAGAGCGTGGTGACCTTCCCGGGCTCTGCAGTGAAAGACACGTCCTTAACAATGCTTGGGCCGTCGTTGTAGCCCACGGTGACGTGATCAACTTGAACGTTCATTGAACCATTCCTTTCAGAGTTCCGCGACGGGCCGCCAACCACACAAGCAACACCAACGCGGGGCCACCGATGATGGCGGTAACCAAACCCACAGGGGATGTAAATGGCAGTGCGCCCGCCACGACGGCGCACGCAGCTAATAGAGCAGCGCCTGCAAAAGTAGAGCACAACGGATGGGGCGTGGGCGTTCCGGCCACCAGCTTGGCCAGCTGAGGAGCCAATAGTGCCACGAATCCAATTGGGCCGACAAAGGAAACCACCACCGCGACAATGCCCGTTGCGGCAATGAGCAAAATAGCGCGCACCCTCGTGACATTTACCCCAAGTGTGGACGCGGTGGCGTCATCATGAGAAAGAAGAGGGACATCGCGCGTAACACAGAGGCCTAAAACTACGAAGGGCAACAGGCCCAACACCATAGGAAACAAAGCTTCCATACGCACAAAGCCGGTAGACCCAGCGAGCCAAGTTTGGGCATCCGTGGCACGAGTTAAGTCAGCCCGGAGCAGGAGATACTGCACTAAAGACTGCGTGAGGAAAGACAGTGCCAGGCCGATGACCACTACGCGCTGCGACGTCCCGAAGCCACCGAGTAGAACGAGCAAACCAACGATCACTAGTGCGCCAAGCAAAGCGAGTGCAGCACGCCACCAGAACGTCGGCACCCCCTCACTCCATGCAGGGCGGGTAACTACGGTGCCCGCCACAACCAAAACCGCCGCGCCGCCGGATACACCGAGAATGTCCGGGCTGGCCAGCGGATTGCGGGCCATGGTCTGAGTCCACGCACCTGCCAGCCCTAGAGCCGCGCCGACCAGAACGGTAGCGATTGCTACAGGCAGGCGGAGATCCCACACCACGTTGATTGCTTGCTGTGTGCCCCCACCGGTGAGAACCTCGATGACTTCCATCGGGCTGAGCTTCACCGCTCCTTGCCCCAGGATTAAGCAGTAACAAAGAGCCGCTACGAGGGCGAACCCTGCCGAAGCCGCCAGGACGCGTCTGCTTCGTGAACGCTTAATACTACGGATAGACGTCATATCGCTCATATCGTCAGCTCCGAGTCATTCGAGGTCGGTGAACTCTTCTTACGTCGCACCGCCAGAATCATCACTGGGGCACCGACAATAGCTAAGACAATGGACATTTCCAGCTCGTTAGGCTGCAGGACGAAGCGGCCCACAATATCGGCTAGCAACACAGCCGCGCCACCAACAATGCCGGTCGGCAGCAAGAGGCGAGTCAGGGACGGGCCGGTAAACGGGCGTAGTAGGTGTGGCACGGCGAAGCCCACGAATGTCACAAGCCCCACAGTGGCTGTCGCCGAGCCGGCGAGGATGATCACCGCTGCGGCAGCCAACAAGCGGGTTCTCGTGGGCGAGCTGCCAAGGGAACGGGCGGAGTCCTCTCCCATCGCAAGTAGATCCAGCGGGCGTGCTGCAAGCGCACCACATAGAGCACCTAGTGCTAGACCTAAAGCAGCTAAGGCCACGTCTTCCATACCCCGCCCAGCTGTAGAGCCAACGGTCCAGCGGCGGAGCCCTTCCAGGGTGTCGGAAGAATAGAGGCTCAGCATATTCGTGGCCGCTTGCAGGGCGAAGGTAACTCCCACGCCCACGAGTACCAGAGTTAGCGGGTTACGCGATACGCGGGAAATCAACAGCACGATTAAGGCAGCGACGGCCGCCCCGACGAGCCCTACAAGTGTCCGCTCCCCGACCGTCGTTGCCCAGCCCAAGGTCAGTGCCGCAGCGACTGCGAAACTTGCTCCAGCGTTCACGCCGATAATGCCGGGATCTGCCAGGGGGTTGCGGGTCCAGCTCTGAGCAATGGCACCCGCCATAGCCAGGGCTGCGCCTGTGATCACAGCCAAGAGGGTGCGCGGAACGCGCAAGTCCCAAATGATGCCGGATTGCGTAGATGGGTGCGGACCATGCATGAGGATGCTGGTCACTTCGCCAATGGAAAGATCTTTGGAACCCAAGTACAGGGAGGCAAGCAGCAGCAAAGCCAAGCCAACGAGTGCGGCCGAAGTAAGCAAACGCCGGGAAAACACCAAAGAATGTCGAGCTCTTGAAACGGACACTTTCAATTAAATTGCGTCAGAGAACTTGTCGACTGCCCAGGGGATGGTCAATGGGTTCGGCATACTCATTGCATTGCCCACGTTTTCGTCCATCCAGCGGACCTTGCCTTCGCGAACAACGTCCAGCTTGCTGAATGTTGGATCCTTCTTCAAGGTATCGGCGGCACCCTGGTAATCAAGGATGAAGAGGTAATCGACGTTGTTGAGGTCGCTGTAGTTCTCAGGTGCGATGTCGCGGTAGAACTCGCCCCCGTTACCTTCGAGCTCCTTCGGGATCTCGAAGCCCAGACTCTTGATAAACTGCCCGCGACCGTCACCGGAGGTGTACAGGCCGATCTTTCCCTGATAAGGCATGACGATAGCCGCACGCTTGCCTTTGAGCTCAGGGTGCTGCTGTTGGAAATCATCGAAGGCCTTCTGCGTTTCTTCGACGAGTTTGTCGCCTTCTTCTTGCTTGTCTACAGCGCCGGCGATCTGGTTGACCTGATCCCGCCAGGGGATCTGCCAGTCCGTGGCACCGTCTGGCTTAACGGTGGTTGGGGCGATGTCATTAAGCGCCTTCTTCGCCTGCGCGTCTACGGCAGAGTTCACCGCAATGATCTTGTCCGGATCAGCGGCGGAGATCTTCTCCAGGATTTCAGCAGTGAATCCGTTGGCAGTACCGTAAACCACTTCAGGCTTGTTGTCGCCGAGCTTTTCGGTAGCCCATGGGCCGACGCCAGATGCATCAACATCTCCCTCAGCACCCCAGGGCGCTACGAGGACTGGTTGGATGCCTAGAGCGAGCAAGGTATCGCTGTCTCCCAGGCCAACTGCGGCGATGCGCTCGTCCCCGGTGCCCTCATTTTTTGACGCCGCCGCGTCGTCGCCTCGGGAGCAACCAGACAGAACAAGAGTGGATGCTGCCAAGACAGCGGCGGTCTTCAGCGCCGCTCGACGGGTCAGCGAATTGTTTCGAAACATGTGAAAGCCTAACGCGTAAGGAACTCTTTGAAACGCTGTAAAGTACCCGTAGCCCCAAGAGACTGATGGCCTCTTTCGGCTACGGCCAACACAGCAATCGAGCCTATATTACACAGGTAAGGCTAACCACACAACAGGCTACCCTAAATTAGTCCGCTTCCTGCTCGGCCGCTACCGACTCCATCGCCGCCCTGGCCACCGTCGCCACGCTGGCCACCCTAGCCACCCTGGCCACTGTCACCGCCCTGGCCACCCTAGCCACCCTGGCTCTCAATGCCGAGATGCTCGCGCTATTGCAACTCGTGGCACCAACTGTCGGAAAAGTTGCACTTCGAAGGTCGAAATGTCGCTAGAACGGGAATCTGTCAGCACAGGCGCGCCTCCGAATTTTGCGTCAATTCCCTGACCTGCAGTTTTGCGGAGCTGCAAATCAGTGTCTTTAACGCATTCCCGTTCTAGCGACATTCACCCCTGCTAGCGCCCCAAATACGGCGCCGTCGGCCACGCATTCCCGGTCTAGCGACATCTGCACATCCTCACGCCACCAAATAGGGCGCCGGCGCCTCCCGTCACGCAATCCCCCCAGCACTGCGCTCGCACAATCTCACATTCCGCTGGCGCTGCAGCCAAGCGGAAAGCGTGGGCGTCAATAAGAAAAAATAGGCCCCCTACCGCAACAATGTGAACTGCTCCCCATTAGTTGGACTGAGAAATCAGTTACCGACTAGTGGGGAGTAGTTGTCATTGAGAGCACGAAGTTCGCTAAGTGCCGAGGCTTAACTTTTTGCGCTTTTAAGTACTGCGCTCAACTACTGGTCAGCGACCAACAACTCCGCAATCTGGATGGTATTCAGAGCAGCGCCCTTACGCAGATTGTCGCCAGAGACAACCAGCACCAGGCCACGCCCCTCCGGAACCGACTGATCGACACGGATACGACCCACCAGGGACTCATCCACACCAGCGGCGGCAAGCGGATTCGGAACGTCAACGACCTTCACGCCCGGCGCGGACTCCAGCAGCTCGGTTGCCTTCTCCACGGACAGCGCATTCTCAAACTCAGCGTGAATCACCAGCGTGTGGCCAGTGAACACCGGAACACGCACACAAGTACCAGCAACAGCCAGCTCAGGGATAGACAGAATCTTGCGGGACTCATTGCGGAGCTTCTGCTCCTCATCGGTCTCCAGTGAACCGTCATCAACAAAGTTTCCAGCCACCGGCAGCGCGTTGAAAGCAATCGGTGCGACATACGGACCAAAGTCCTCCGCAACCAGAGCCGAACCATCAGTGGTCAGCTTCTCCAGGTTGTCGATGTTCTCGCGCACCTGGCCAGCCAGAGTATTCACGCCAGCAAGGCCCGAACCCGAGACGGCCTGGTAGGAGGACACACGCAGACGCTGCAACCCGGCCTCGTCGTGAAGCGGCTTGAGCACCGGCATCGCGGCCATCGTGGTGCAGTTCGGATTAGCGACAATTCCCTTCGGGATGTCCTGCAAAGCATCCGGGTTGACCTCGGAGACCACCAACGGGACCTCCGGATCCTTACGCCACGCCGACGAGTTATCAACAACAACAGCGCCAGCAGCCGCAAAACGCGGAGCCTGCTCCTTCGACAGCGTGCCGCCAGCGGAGAACACCGCGACATCAATGCCCTTCAGATCCTCGTCAGAAGTAGCCGCGACATCCTCGACAACAACCTTCTCGCCGCGGAACTCCAGCTCCTTGCCCGCGCTACGGGCAGAAGCGAAGAAACGAACCTTATCGGCCGGGAAATTACGCTCCGCCAACAGGGTGCGCATCACACGACCAACCTGGCCAGTGGCACCAACAACAGCAATCGTGGTCATTAGAACTCCTTAACGTCCCGTACCAGCGTAAACAACAGCCTCAGTGTCGCCACCGAGATTGAAAGCGTCGTGCAGGGCCTTCACAGACTTGTCGACATCCTGGTCATTAACCAGCACCGAGATACGAATCTCAGAAGTGGAAATCAGATCGATATTCACACCCTCATCAGCGAGCGCCTCACAGAACGTCGCAGTCACACCCGGGTGGGACTTCATGCCAGCACCGACCAAGGAGACCTTGCCCACGTGATCGTCGTAAAGCACGTCCTTCCAGTCGTTGTCAGCCTGCAGCTTCTTCAGCAACGCCATCGCCTTCGGAGCATCCTCGCGCGGGCACGTGAAAGTAATGTCAGTGCGGTTATCCGCGACGGTGGAGACGTTCTGCAGCACCATATCGATGTTGATCTCCGCATCCGCAACAGCACGGAACATCTTCGCCGCCTGGCCCGGATCATCCGGAATGCCCAGCACGGTCACCTTCGCCTCGGAGCGGTCATGAGCCACACCGGTCAACACTGCTTCTTCCATAGGGATATCCTCCATCGATCCATCAACAAGGGTGCCAAGTTCATTGCTATACGACGAACGCACACGCAACGGGACGTTAAACGCGCGGGCGTATTCGACACTTCGCAGCTGCAAAATCTTCGCGCCAACCGCGGCCATCTCCAGCATCTCCTCGAAGGAAATGGTGTCCAAGCGCTGTGCATCCGGCACAATGCGCGGATCCGCCGTGTACACGCCATCCACGTCGGAGTAAATCTCGCAGACGTCTGCCTCCAGAGCTGCCGCGAGAGCGACCGCAGTGGTATCCGAGCCACCACGGCCCAGCGTAGTGACGTCCTTGGTCTCGCGGTTCACACCCTGGAAACCGGCCACCAGGCAGATGTGGCCCTCGTCGAGAGCCTCGCGGACACGGCCCGGAGTGACCTCGACAATGCGGGCGTTACCGTGGCGCTCCGTAGTAATTACGCCGGCCTGCGAACCGGTAAAAGAACGGGCCGATGCGCCGAGGCTTGCGATTGCCATAGCGACCAGCGCATTAGAAATACGCTCACCGGCGGTCAGGAGCATGTCCATCTCGCGTCCCGGCGGGACCGGGTTGACCTGCTCAGCGAGGTCCAGAAGCTCATCGGTGGTGTCGCCCATTGCCGAGCAGACAACCACGACGTCATTGCCCTGCTTTTTGGTTTCCACAATTCGTTCTGCAACACGACGAATGCGTTCGGCGCTCTCCAGGGATGAACCACCGTACTTCTGCACAACCAGTGCCATGGTCGGCAACCTCCAAAAACTAGGCAACTATATGCACGTAACTATTATTGACTCAATTTACTTGAGTCGCATTCGTAATTACATAGTGGGTTACCAAAACGTAGCTTGCGGGGGTTGTGTGGAGGGTTTGGATCGGGTTGCGTAGGGGTTGCGGGGTTATTGGGCATGGGTTGGGTGCGGATCGGACGCTGCTGCGGGCTGCAAATGTGAAACTGACTAAGTTTATGACAAAAATATGCCCTGAAACTTGTCAAAACTGACATAAACCTAGTCAGTAACTCTCGGTACTGTGCCAAGAACTCCGGGCTCAGCCAGCTCCACTCCGGGCTCAGTCAGCTTCTTGGCCGAACCAGCTAATTCCCGAGGCGCTGCGGGCACCAAGCACTGCCCCGCCCAACCCCTGCGAAGTGGACATGACAAGTGTTGCGTGCCTAGCATCTCCTACGTGAACAATGACCTTCTCGCAGCGATACTGGCACTGCTGTCCGCACTCAGCATCGCGTGGGGAACCGTCATCCGCCACAACCTCTCCGGAACACTGGAAGAGGGCACCAGCACACTTCGCGGAGTGGCGAAGACCCTGAAGCTGCCGCGCTGGTGGCTGGGCTCGGGCCTGGCGATTGCCGGGTATGTATTTCAGGTCACGGCGTTGGCATTCGGCACGTTGCTCCTGGTGCAGCCGTTGCTGGTCATGAAGCTGATGCTCACGCTCCCGCTGGCAGCGAAGGTCAACGGTCGGCGGATTTCGCGGTCAGAGATGATCTGGTCCGTGGCGCTTACTTTTGCGGTGGCGACGCTGGTGTTGCTCGGCAAGCCGACTGCCGGCTCCACCGATATCCCCACCTACCTGTGGGGATGGGCTCTCGCCGTCGGTGGCGTGGTCACCTGCGGGCTTTACGCCGCTGCAGTTCAGTGGCCCAACACCGGCACCGGCGCCGGCGGCGGCTCAGACACCAAACAGCGCGGAGTGCTGCGCCAGAACCCGAAGGCCCTACTGCTCGGCACGGCAACCGGCTGGCTGTACGGCTTCGTCGCGTTGCTGTCTAAGTCGGTGGTCGATACTTATGTCAATGACGGACTCGTCCAACTCCTGCTCTCCTGGGAACTCTGGCTGCTGGTGGCACTGGCGGTTATTGGCGTCGGCCTGCAGCAGGCGGCTTTTAACGCGGGACCGTTGCAGGCTTCGCTGCCAGCTATGACCGTCGTGGAGCCGATCGTTGCCTTCAGCTTGGGATACATCGTTCTTGGTGAGCGCTTCCAGGCGGTTGGTGTGCAGTGGGTGGCGCTGTTTATCGCACTGGTGACCATGATTTCTGCCACTATTGCCCTGGCGGCTCGGCCGGCAGAGGCGACCTCCACAAGCTCCACAAGCGCCCCAAGCACCGAAAACACCGCAGACACCGCGACCACCGACGCCCCAAGCATCGCAAACACCGCAGACACCGACACCACAAGCACCGCAAACACCACCACAGATTCCACCGATGCCACAGCACGGTGAGTAGAGTTCAGCTCTCCCGGGTTGCATGACCTAAATTGGTATGTGCACTTATTAAGTCGTTAGCGATTTGTCGGCCTGGCTATCCCTGCCCGGGAACTGTCCCTGGTGAGAAAGACCCGTGGCCGCTATGCACAAGGTCACCAAAGGTAGGACTCGATGGGGCGTCATTCCCATTCCAAGCGGGCAACTTCCAAGCGGGCATCTAAACCGACATCTAAGCGGAAGTCCGAACGCGCAAACGATACTAACGCCAGCGCCGCATCCAAAACCCAAGCAAAGCCCCAAAAAGGCAAGAAGCTCAACTCGAACACCATCATCGCCCTGCTGTTGATCATTGGTGGTTTGGGAGTGCTGCTGTACCCGGTTGTCGCAACGCAGTGGAACAACTTCCTGCAGGCCCGCGCCGCAGATGAATACTCCAAGCTGGAGAAATCCGCTCCTCCTGAGGTCTTGGACACCGCCTGGAATGAGGCCCACGAGTACAACGCCAGCCTCGGCGAGGTCAATCCCGGCGACGCCTGGACCACCTCCGATGACGAGTCTTCCCCGGAGTACCAGCGCTACCGCCACTACCTCGACGTGCTTGGCGAGACCGACGCGCTCGGCCGCATCGTCATCCCGTCCATCAACTCTGACCTGCCCATTTTCCACGGCACGTCGGAAAAGTCGCTCTCGCGCGGTGTCGGTCACCTCTACGGCACCGACTTCCCGGTCGGCGGAGTGGGCGAGGGTGAAGGTCGTCACGCGTCGCTGTCGGCGCATACGGGTCTGCAAAATGCGACGCTGTGGGACAACCTCGACAAGGTCAAGAAGGGCGACGCGTTCTACATCGCAGTCGCGGGTCACAAGTTGAAGTATGAGGTCCACGACGTAGCCGTCGTAAAGCCGGATGAAACCGATGCTTTACGACGCGTCCCCGGAGAAGACCTGATCACCCTGATTACGTGCACGCCTTACGGCATTAACACGCACCGACTGCTGGTGACGGGGCATCAGGTGCCGATGGATCCTGACGAGGAGTCCGTGTTCGACGGCAGCGGTTCGCAGTGGCAGTGGTGGATGTGGGCCATCCTGGCAGCAGCGGCGGTGATCATTGCGCTGCTGATTTGGTGGCTGCGGAAGCTCTCGCGCGACGGCAAGGGCGAGCCGGAAGCCGAGCGCGAGAGCGACGAGACAGAGAATGACGAGGCGGAGGATTAGGCCCCCTTACGAAGTCGCCATCACCTTCGTCTCCTCGATTGCGTTCTTGATCTCGTTGATTCCCTTTTCAAAGATGCGCTGAAGGCCCAGCGCCAGAATCAGCGACGGGATGATGAACAGCGCCAACATGAACATCAGCTTCCAGTAGTCTGCCTCATAGATACCGGCGATGGAGCTGCGGAACATATCGATCGCGTAGGTACCCGGCAGCCAAGGGCTAATGTTCTGGACCCACTGTGGCACCAGCGGCAGCGGATACGCGCCACCTGCGGCCGAGACCTGCATCACCAGCAACAGCACGCAGATGGCCTTGCCGGCGTTGTCGAAGGTGAAGACGAACGAGAAGACGATCATCATAAACACCAGCGAAATCACCCAGCCGGCCAGCAGCATCAGGAATCGGTGCGCGGGCTCGATGCCCACGTACACCTGGAGTCCCAACACCATCAGTGTGGACTGAACCAGGCCCACGCTGGCGAAGGTGGCGAACCGGCCGAAGTACTTCTCGACGCGGGTGTAGTCATCGGCCTGCGCAGCGTTGATTTGTGCGTCACTGGTCGGCTCGTCGATTTCATCGCTGGCTGCATCGCCCTGCGCATCATCGACTGCATCGCTGACCACATTCTCGGCCTCATCATCGCCGACCTTCTGACCGCCGCGGCTACGGACCGTGGTGCGGATCAGCACCGACGACAGCAGCGCACCGATCCACAGCGCGAGGGCCGCATAGAACGGCGCCATACCCGCACCGAAGCTCTGGACTGGGAAGACGGGGTCTTCCTCGACCTGCACCGGCGCGGCCAACTGCGCTGCCAGGGCACTTGGGTCATCACCGACGGCCTCAGCAATTCGCGAGAGGTCCCCGGTGTCCTTCGCCTCTTCCAGCGCGTTGTGAATCTCGTCGAAGCGAGCGGCCAGATCATCAAAACGGTTGCTCAGACCCATCGTGGCGGCGCTGGTCTTACGCAGCGTGTCCACCGGCGAGCCGGAAATCGTACCGCGGATGCCGCGAATGTCCTCGCCAATGACCTCGATGTCGTTGCTCAGACGCGACACCGGCTCCGACAGTGCGTCGATCTGCGGGCGCAGGTTCTGCTCGTAGGAGTTTTTGGCATTTTCCACAGCGGCAATCGCAGCCGTGAAAGCGTCCTTCGCCTGGCTTATCGACGATCCCGTATCCCGGCCACCGCGCAAATCCGCCGCCACGGCGGAGAAACTCTCCTGCAGCCCACGGGTGCGAGCAATCGAGGTGTTCAGATCGGAAATCGCGCGGTCGTAGCCCGGCTTAGCGACACCCGGAACCACTGCCCCCACGGTGTCTTCCAGGCGGTCGCGCATCGCAGTCAGACCGTCGGCCTGCTGGCCGAATTTGGCCGCCATCGCATCGAAGGTATCCGCGGTCGCGCCGCTGGTGGCCTGGGTGCCGTCGACAAGCTCGTTGACGCGGTCGCGCACGCCTTCGTAGCTCGACTGCGTTGCGTCGAGCGCCGTGCTAACCGAGTCGCGAACATTGCCGACCGCGGCTTCCAGATCGCCTGCGACGTTGCCGTCACCCGAACCATTGCGCAGAATGTCCATCCGCGCACCAGCGTTTTCCAAAATGGAATCCGCGGTCTCCACCAGCGGCACGGTGGTCTCCACCAGCGTGGACAGCGAACGAGCAGTCTGCGCACCGGAGCGCAGCCGCGCGGCGGTGTCATCAACGCGGTTTTGCACGCGCGTCAGTGCCTGCTTGGAGTCGGAGGTGTTTAGATACTCATCCAGCGAGGTGATCACGCCCAGCCCAACACTGGCGACGACCTGCGTGAAGTTCTTGTCAATCTCCTGAATAACGCCACTCGCGCCCTTACTCGTAATGATTGACGAAAGCGCGTTCTTCTTCTCATTCGTATAGAGCGTCAGCTTAGGCGCCTTGGTGCCTCGGACGTAGAAGGTCATCAGTTCAGTACTGAAGTTCTCCGGAAGCACGATTGCCGCGTAGTAGTCACCGGACTTAGTGCCGTCGATGGCGTCCTCAGAATCCGTAATCTGCCAGTCAATTTCGTGGTTACGGCTCAGCTTCGACAGCACCTCATTGCCCAAGTTGACGTCAATCGCACCGATATCCGTGCGATGACCACGGTCATTACTGGCGACCGCAATCTTCAGCTTTTCGGTGTTCTCAAACGGCTCCCAGCTGGCCAGCACATTAAAGCAGGTGAACAGCAGCGGAATCAGCACCAGACCGAAAACCATGATGCCGGTCATCGTGTTCTGGCGGATCACCCGAAAGTCATTCCGCACAATTTCAAGAACGTTTCTCATTAGGCTTCACCTTCTGGGGAAGTCTTCACGCTTGCCGACGACACCTTCGTCTGTGGCTCAAACGTATCGCCAGCATTTTCCAACGAGTACGCATGCGGATGGGAAGTCTGGTGCTCCATGTAGGCGCGCAGCTCCTCCTCCGACATCTCGCTGAGCTCCTGGGCGTGAATCACAGACTGCTTGACGTACTCGCGCACCGCGATGTAGGCGAGGCAGAGCAGCACAAACAGGCAAGCCAGACCGAAGAACAGGGCCTTCTGATCCGGGTAGTTACGGGCCAAAATACCCAGCACCACCAGGGCGGCCACGGCGATGCCAATGGCCATGCGCATGAACAGCGTGTAGCTGCCACGCAGATTCTCCATCCGCTCGTCGACTCGCGTCTGGTACTCCTCGCGGTTGCGCAGCGCGAAGACCAGGTCACTGAGCTTGTACCCACTACCGACCAGGTGGACTTCTTCGTTGTTGACCAGACCGCCCTCTTCAAGCTGGTGGTTAACCAAGACGTTGACCGAGGACAGACTGCGACGCAGCCAGTAGCCGACCACGTAGGCGATCGCTGCCATGACCATTAGGGTGAGCATGTTCTTCAGGTAGTAATTGGAGTAAAAACCACCAATTGTCTCGCGGAGAGCATCAATGCCGTAGGTCAACGGCAAGAACGGATTCAGCGCCTGGAAGAAGTCCGGGGTCATCTCAATTGGATAGAGACCGGCGGCGCCAGGAATCTGAATAAACGCGAGCACTACGGCAATACCACGTCCCACGTGGCCAAACGCCGACACCAAACTGTAAATAATGGCGAGATAACACAACTCCACCACGACACAGGTGAGGACGAACGCAACCGCGCTGACATGCTGCACACCAATGACGATGTCACCGATAGAGACAATCAGCGCCTGGAAAGTAGCGATGATGCCCAGCAGCAATGTGCGGCCCATGTACGCCTGGCCCACCGTGATTTCCTTGAAACCTTCCGCGTCGACTTCCACGCGGAAAATCACAATCAGAATGAACGCACCAATCCACAACGACAGGTTGGTAAACAGCGCCGCCATACCCGAGCCGTAGTGATCCACCGGGAACACGGCCTCGGTCTTAACCTCAGCCGGATCGCTCAGGAACTGCGAGATACCCTCAGGATCGAGGTCGTTGACCATGTTCATGGCTTCGCGCTCTTCGGTGGTGCCCAGGGTAAGGACATCGAGACGCGCAGTTTCCAGACCATCGCGCACACCATCAAGGTCGGCCTTGAAGCTCTCGAGGACCTGATCCGCAGCAGAAAGCTGCCCACTCGTAGCGTCGAGAAGCGCGGACGTTTCCTTGACGGTGTCCTTTTGCGCGCCAAGCGCCGCCGCGTACGAACCCACGCGCGCGTTGAGCTGATTAAGCGCCTTGCTCAACTGCGGGAGTGCGTCCTGGGACGCCTGACGAATCTGATCCGAGGCGGCCTTGCCGTCCTTAGTGGCCTGCGCCAATGCCTCGCTGGTGGCGTTGAGGGAGTCGAGAGTTCCCTGCGCCGAGCCGGAGACGTTCTTCAGACCCTCCACCAGCTCTTTATTGGTGGCGTTGCTCTCGTCGAGCGCATCGATGGTGCGCTGGATTGCCTGCTTATCCGGGCCGTTTAGCGGGTTGGCCTCCAGCAGGGAATTCAGCCCACCAATGACCTGATCCGCCTGGTTGACGATGTCCTCCGCCGCAGCCGTCGCAGAATCCGAACGGGAAATTGCGCCCTGCAGATTGCCAGTCATCGCACCAATCGCGGCGTTGGCGTTGCCGGTGCCCTCCACCAGAGCGGTGCTGCCCTGCAAGTAGGCGTCGTTGAGATCTGCGGAGAAATTCAGGACCTCATTACTGAGCTCACCAGTAATCGCCTGCACCTGCGTCAACGCATCCTGGGCGTCATCGAGGGCCGTGTCCACGCTGCCGAGAGTCTTCTTGATCTGCGCAATCGTCGGCTGCAGATCGCCAATCTGCTCCTGGATAGCACCGACTTCATCGCGGCTATTGGCAACCGCATCGGCGACATCCTGGAAAGCGTCAGCGGAATTGAGACGAGCCGCATCGAACCGCCCCTGCAGCAGGCCGCCAGCTTCCTTAACCTCCTCGGTGACCGCCTTCGCAATCTCCTTATTAAAGGAAGCGGAAATCTGACCATCAATGCCGGACGCGCCCTGCGCCGTGATGTGCGGCGAGATTGCGTTGATCTTCTGGTTAGCGCGGTAGGTCAGTTTTGCTGGATGCCCCTGCCCTTGGATCAGATCGACCATTTCCTGCGAGAAATTCGGCGGAATGGTGATTTCGGCATAGACCTTGCCGCGCTTTAGATCTCGGTCTGCCTTCTCGGCATCGGGGAACTGCCAGCCCAGTTCATGATTTTCTTTTAGTTGTTTGACCACCTGGTTACCGATATTGAGACTTCCGGTAACCGAGGAACTCGCGCCCTTGTCCTCATTCACAATTGCCACGCCGATGTTCTCGGTGTGCTCATACGGATCCCAGAAGCCCGGGATGTTGAACCAGGAATACAAGGCAGGGGTAATCATCACGCCGATGATAATCACCCACACTCTTGGGCTATTGCGGAGACGGCGCAAGTCTCGCTTCAGAATAGACCAGCTAGTTTGCACCTTAAGGACGCTATCATCTTTACCCCGCTAAATACATTGGTCCTAGCTTTAGAACTATCGATGGGTGGGGTGGGTGGCGTGTGGATGGCTGAGCACATTTCCCCCACTAAAACCCCCGAATGATGAAATTCATATAACCAACGGGGTAAGGTACATCACATGCAACGCGGACTACTGCTTCTATGCCGCGGCGGGGCTTGGGTTTAAGGCCGGCTCCCCGTCGCGGGGTTAGTTGTGCCGGCCTACAAGAAAAGTCCGAATTAGAAAGGCCCACAACATGTCTCCTTCCGACGCTTTTATTTCCGCTCCTTCTGTAATCTCCACTCCTGCTGGCGAGATTCCGGAAGGGCAGCCTGCTTGGAATAAGCAGCGCAACTCCCAGATGGCAACCAACCGCTACCTGCCTTACGACCAGGAAGTTCAGGACTTCCAGCTGAAGGACCGCACCTGGCCGGACAAGCGCATTACCAAGGCACCGGTTTGGTGTGCCGTCGACCTGCGCGATGGCAACCAGGCGCTGATTGATCCGATGAGCCCGGAGCGCAAGCGCCGCATGTTCGAGCTGCTGGTTCAGATGGGCTACAAGGAAATTGAGGTCGGATTCCCGTCCGCTTCCCAGACCGATTACAACTTCGTGCGCGAGATCATTGAGAAGAACATGATCCCGGACGACGTCACCATCCAGGTTCTGGTTCAGGCTCGCGAGCACCTGATCCGCCGCACCTTCGAGGCGTGCGCCGGCGCTAAGAACGTCATCGTTCACTTCTACAACTCCACCTCGATCCTGCAGCGCGATGTTGTGTTCCGTAAGGACAAGGACGCAATCAAGAAGATTGCCACCGACGCCGCAGAGCTGATTAAGACCATCGCGAAGGACTACCCGGACACCAACTGGCGTTGGGAGTACTCGCCGGAGTCCTACACCGGCACCGAGGTTGAGTACGCCAAGGAAGTTGTCGACGCCGTGGTTGATGTCATCGACCCGACGCCGGAGAACCCAATCATCATCAACCTGCCGTCGACCGTGGAGATGATCACTCCGAACGTCTACGCAGACTCCATCGAGTGGATGCACCGCAACCTCAACCGCCGCGACTCCATCATCCTGTCGCTGCACCCGCACAACGACCGCGGTACCGGCATCGCCACCGCCGAGCTGGGCTACATGGCCGGCGCCGACCGCATCGAGGGCTGCCTCTTCGGCAACGGCGAGCGCACCGGTAACGTCTGCCTGGTCACCCTGGGCCTGAACATGCTGACCCAGGGCGTCGACCCGCAGATTGATTTCTCCGACATCGACCTGATCCGCCGCACCGTCGAGTACTGCAACCAGCTGCGCGTTCCGGAGCGCCACCCGTACGGCGGCGACCTGGTCTTCACCGCTTTCTCCGGTTCCCACCAGGACGCCGTGAACAAGGGCCTCGACGCAATGGCAGACAAGGTCCGCCCGGGCGCTGCCGTCAAGGAGCTTTCCGACGAGGACCTGCGCGCGGTGACCTGGGAGGTTCCTTACCTGCCCATCGACCCGAAGGACGTTGGTCGTTCTTACGAGGCCGTTATTCGCGTGAACTCCCAGTCCGGCAAGGGTGGCGTGGCCTACATCATGAAGACGGACCACGGCATGAACCTGCCGCGCTCCATGCAGGTTGAGTTCTCCTCCGTCGTACAGGCAGTCACCGACGCCGAGGGCGGCGAGGTCAACTCCAAGGCGATTTGGGACATCTTCGCAGGTGAGTACCTGGACCGCGAGGCTCCACTCGAGCAGATTGCCCTGACTGTCGATGCCCCTCAGAACGAGTCGGATGCCACCAAGATCAAGGCTCACATCGTCTACGAGGGTAAAGAGCAGACCGTCGAGGGTGTCGGCAACGGCCCGCTGGCCGCTTACGCCAACGCTCTGGAGAAGCTCGGCATCAACGTCGAGGTTCAGGAGTACGTCCAGCACGCTCGCACCGCAGGTGACGACGCCGAGGCCGCGGCCTACGTCCTCGCAGATGTCAACGGCACCAAGGTCTGGGGCTCCGGCATCGCTGGTTCCATCACCTACGCGTCGCTGAAGGCAGTCACCAGCGCGGTCAACCGCGCACTGGCTTAAACTCCACATAGTTACTGACTAGGTTTATGACACTTTCGTGGCAAAATTTGTGCTCAAAGTGTCATAAACCTAGTCACTTTCTTTTTGAGGCAAACTATCCAGCGGCCCCTCGGCCCCGCTACCCAATTACCCAACTACCCAATCAACGGGCCGGCATTGCGCACATCCGCACGGAAAGTCACCCCACCTGCGGCTACCACGCGTTCGCGCTCGATCAGGATTGAACGGAGCGTCGATAAGCGAACTGCGTGCAATTCCACCTCTTTCCACACCACCCGCGCGACATCCAGCCCCGTTGCGCGCAGCGAACGCTCGCGGTAAGTCTCCCGCGTGAGCAGCTTGGACTGAGCCGCGGGCGTCGGCGCGACCTCGCTCGCCGAATACTTGATGTGGCCGTCGAACTCCACGACAAGCAGCAGTTCAGGGATATAAAAATCCACGCGGGCGAGAAAGTGCGGCGGATCGTGGCTGGTGCCGCGAGTCCAGATTTCGGCTTGCTCGTGGAACTTCAGGCCGAGTTCGAGAAGAGCGGCTTTAGTCAGCGCCTCACCGGGCGTTTCGCAACGACCATGACAGACCGCGAGCGCACGATGAAACAGCTCTTGGCCCCGCACGCTGGGATAATGCGCCGGGAGCTCCTCAAGCTGATCGCGCGTGGCGCCATGCCGCAGCGCACCTTCGACAGCCAACACCGCCGCCCGCCACGACACGGACTCCGGCCCCTTCTGCCTGAACCGGACGCGACACTCATCGAAGGCCGCACGCGCGAGCACCGCGACCCGCCGGTCCGCGAGCCCCTGCGTGTGATCCAGATGGATCTCCGAGCGCAGGCGCATGCAATAGTCGATGCCGTGGAACTCCTGACTCCCGCCCACGACCACAATCTTCGCATCGCGCACCAGCACCCACGAACCGTGCAAGGCCAGCGCTGCAGCTCCCGAAATGACGCCTGACGACGTCTCGGAGACCACCGCCAAAGCAGTAATAGCCAGGCGTTTCTCGCGGTGGAGCCCCTCCCAGGCATGCGCGACTACATAGTGACCTCGGCAAAGCCGCTCCAGATAACCGGCCCGCGCTTGCCTTGCGACCTCGCGGTATCCATTCCCCGGCTGGTCATCCGGCCTAATGATTCCAAACTGGTCCGCCACCAGTTGCTTGCGTTTCTTGTTGACCATTTCTCCCCCGCCCCGTGGTTGTTGTCCTGTGGCTGTTGCCCCGTGGTAGTTATTTCGTCCTTATTTTTGTGGCGCTGTTTTGTGGCTCTATTTCGTGGCCTTGGCTTGTGGCACTGTTTTGTGGCCCCTATTTAATAAGGCGCGGAAATTGCCCTCGCGGTTCCATTCCTTTTCGGCTGAGCACCCAGTCGGGGGAAAAACTATTGGGGCTTGCGTGGTTTTTGTAGTTTGCGTGGTTTACGGGACCCGTGTGACCGTGCCCCACGGTCCTTCTGAGCTTGAGGCCGAGCTAGTGCCCAAGTTACTGACTAGGTTTATGACACTTTCGTGGCAAAATTTGTGCTCAAAGTGTCATAAACCTAGTCACTTTCTCCGCGGGTGAGCGCACCCGCTAGTCTTGAGGCATGACTGAATCGGCGCGCGAGGAGCGCAAAGCGACTGGGACCTCTTCTCAGACGAAGAGGCGGCGGCGGAATCGTCGCCGTTCTCAACGCGCGTCGGCAGCGGGCGCGAAAACACCACCAACAGCACCGGCTTCCACCACAACGGACGCAGCCACGACCAACGCAGCTACGCCGGCCTCAACCACCACCGACGCGGCCACGACCAGCGCGGCTATTACCGGCGCAATCGCAACCGGCGCGAGTACCGCTGGCACACCGGCCACAGCCACACCCACACCGGCCACAGCCGAGACCGCCGCAACAAAGGCCGCTGACGAGCACAAGCAGTTCTCGTCGGCGGAGGAAGCTCCTTACGCAATCGTGTCCATCCAGGCCACGGGCATCCACCCCAAGACGTCTCGGCTGGTCAGTCTGGGAGTATCCACCGCCGACAGCAGCGGCAACATCGTGGACACCTGGCATGTCGTCATCAATCCCACCGAAGATCCCGGCCCGACACACCTCCACGGCCTCGAGCCCGCGGACTTCGAGGGGGCTCCGAAATTCGGGGTGATCCAGGCCAAGCTCGCGCACGCGCTCGATGGACGCACGTTGGTTGCTCATAATGCGCCGCTGGTCTGGGGTTTTATAGTTGCCGAGGCCAAGAGGGCCCGTCGTCAAGCGAATCGTGAGCGGTCCGCGCGGAATAAGCGGGGGCGTCGTCGTACGCGCACTCGCGTCGCGCGGATTCCGGCGCCCGCACGGATTGCCGATACGTTGGAAACGGCGCGTCGCCAGGGCAAACGGCTTGACGACGCACGCCTGCGCGCCGTCGCGCGCGCCTATGGCCTCGATGTGCCTTCGCCCGAGGCATCGATTGCTGGCATCTCGGTGCCGGAGCGAGTGCGGACGTTGGATGACGTCACCACCACGCTTGCGCTGTTCCGCGCACAGGGCGAGCTCGATGCGGGCGCAACCCTGAACATGTACACGCCCGACCAGCTGCGCGAAGACATTGTGGGTCTGCAGCGCTCGGCAGTGCGTGTCGACGCGATGGAGGCACCGCGCCCCGTGGAGAACCCCGGCCGCTATACACCGGGGCGGAAGCTCGCGGAGGGCATGGAGTTCGTCGTGGCACCAGAGGTGTCGGTGGACCCAGATGAGCTGATTGCGGCGGGCGTGCGGGCTGGGCTGGCCTACTCGGAGAAGGTCACGCGAGAGTCATCGGTGCTGGTGTGTAACCGACCTGCGGATGTGACACCGGATCAACTGACGGGCAAGGCCATGCATGCCCACCGGAAGGACATTCCGATCGTTTCCGATGAGGCATTCTTGCGACTGGTCGGAGAGATGTCGCCGGCCGCTGTGAAGGACGAGGCTAACGGCTGACTCGGTGGCTGCTCATTGGGTAATTGCAGTGGCACTGGGGCAACGGGCCTGCCGGATAGTCATCTTGTGGAGTCTAGTTTGCAGGCGTTAAGCCCCAGGACCGCGCTGATTCTGTGACGGTTGGAAGCGACGACCTTATAGATAAAGCTCCACAGTTTTGTCAGTGGCGGGAAGAGCAGGAATGTGCCCGCACATCGGAATAGTGCCTTGGTGCCGCCCTCACGCAAGGCGATACCTATCGCCTCGTGGCCGTACCGAAATTCTCGGCCGCTCTTAGCACCAGGTTCACCGACTGCTGCTTCGGCTGGGATTGTGGCGACCGCCGGGGTTGGAAGCATGGCGACCGCCTCAGCTGAGATGTGTTGACGAACTTCCTCTGGCAAGGACTGGTCTTCGGGACTAGCACCAATCATGCGGACACCACTGAGTTTGGCCAGAAGGGTCACGCTTGCCTCGCAGAACCCACAATCGCGGTCGTAGTAGAAAGTGATGTCAGGGTTCATCATTTTTCGGCGGCCTTTTTATACAGACTCTTGCCATTAAGTTTGGTGTGCTCAAAATTGACTAGGACATCAAATTTCTGGAGGTCTTCCCAAATTTCCTTGGCTTGCCCGCGCGACCCAATAGAGCCCGACTTCACGCATTGCAGTAGCACGTGCTCGGTATTGAAAATGTATCCAGCTTCTTGCTTCCGCGCTAGCTCACAGGCATCACCATCATCCATGATGAGCGCAGTGGCTACGCCCTTACCCTGATCTTTCGCATAAAGACAATGGGCGATAGCGATGTACTCTCCCAGGTGTTTAGCTTTGCCCCCTTGAAAGGTATAGCCAGGACCAGAATAGAGGCGAACATAGGGATAAAGTTTTTTGTGGTCATCGTCGAGAACTTCGACATTCGGGTGCCCCAGAAACCAATCCCAGTGTCTCTTTCCGCAGTTGAAGCGCCGTTTATCCAATTTGCGTTCGACTTCATTTTTGACTGCTCCTGGAATGCTGATGGTCATCTTGCCTGCGAAGTCGAGCAAATACTGGTGATTCTTCGAACATACGAAATTAAGAAGTACGCTTGTATCAGCTATTAGGAGGTAACCAGCCATCGTTTATTGGGCGCTTTCTGAACTATCGGGACCATCGCCGAAGAAAGCGTCTAGTTCCGCGAAGGGATCTGCTTCCGTGTCAGCCGCATCCTGATTCTGCACATTCGCATCATGCCTCAATGGCGGTAACTGTGACTGCGATGCACTTATCAGCTCCTTCACCTCATCGACACTGCTCATTTCAGCAAAAGCAATGCTGGGAAGGTCGACTATCCCCTGTTCGTAAGCGCGATATACGTCTTTCACCAACCGCGCTGATGGTTGCACTAGTTCGGAGACCTTTACCGCGCGGTCATAGTCAGCTTTCCAGCCATACCGGGCAGCCAGCGTGGGAGCTGATACACCTTTCAGTTCTTCCGATTGCCCTTCGCTAATGAGGTCTGCGCGCCTCATCTGAATAAGTGCGACTCGCGGCGAAATTTGATACTTGCGAACGACATGGGACAACGCAGCAAGGACGTCACCTCCACCGATAAGCTCGCCGAGGTTCTGGTCTGTTTTCAACCCATCAGTTGGGCAGAGCACATTACGAGCGAAGGCATCAGCACGAACTTCCTGATAATCACGCTTGCCACAGGCGTATATTCCAGGCTCAGAGTGCTCATCATCTGCAACGATTTTCGAGGACTCGAAATCATTGGAAACAAAATGCCCAATTTCATGCGCAACGGTAAACCGCTGACGGTAAGGAACGGATGACTTCGCAATTCCAATGACTGTCGCTCCCGTCACGGGGTCACGCAAAGCAAGTGCATCAACATTGGCTGGTAAATCCAGAATCATAAAATCTGCATTAACCAACTGCATAAAGCCAGCGATGTCGGCGATTGGATCATTTCCTAGGGTGTGCTTCTTGCGGAACTCTATAGCAAGGTCGAGCCCCTCCTTGCTCGCACTGCACATGGGGAACCCTCCTTAATTTTGAGTTAGCAGCACTCGAAGCTGCAGGTAAGGCAAAAGCATCTCCCGCGCTCCCTTAACACTCGCGCCATCCTGTGAAGTGCGGGCCACGGCCTGCACACGCTGGCTGACCGGGTTTTCCTCCACAAGTTCATCCAACGGCACGCCAAGAGCCCACGCAAGCGCCATAACCTGCTCAAGTGAGTAAGTCGCCTTGCCATTTTCCAGGCGACTGACTGCAGATTGCGACACCACACCATCGGTGGCGTCAGCCAAATCACGTGTGGTCATGCCACGATTTGTGCGCAACTGATGCAAGCGCGCGCCGAAGAAGTTGCTTTCTGTATTAGCCATACCTCTTCCCCCTTATCTGCTAGTGGACAGTATAGGGCAACACATGAATCAAAACAATAATTCTTTGATTCAGTGCTTGAATTCGATTCCTCAAATACGCTTTCTCACCTCGGTAATCTCCTTCCTCTCTTCCGCCGCATGACCGCCTAATCCCCGAAGATCAACATGATCGCAATCACCTCAAAGTTCAGATTTCAAGGCTCCGCAGGGAGACCTCCCACAAATCCCATCAGGCCTCACAGGCCTGCTTCTTAGGCCTAGCCCTTTCGTGCGCGTAATATTTACACACATGATAAATGGCACCTCTCCGCAATCGCATTCCGCTGATAGCGCGGATGCCAGCCCGCACGGTACTGCTTCGAGTGGCTCCCGCGACTCGAATAGTTCTCGTGGCCTGCGCGGCACCGGCGCCCGCCTGCGCGCCGGCCTCGCCACATCCGCCGCTCACGCCGCCACCTGGGCTTCCCGGAAGTCCGGTCGCGGCGCGGGTGGCATGATTGGTGGCCTGATTGCGCAGAAGATTGACCCGCGCATTCTGGCTTCCCTCGGCAAGGGACGCCCGGCCGCGATCATCACTGGCACCAACGGCAAGTCCACCACCACCCGTATGTTCGCGGCCGCCATGCGCGCCGCTGGCCACAACGTGGCCACCAACGAGGGCGGCGACAACATGGACGCGGGTATTATCTCCGCGCTGCTCGCCACTCCCGATGCGGACAGCCTGGTCCTGGAGGTCGATGAGCTGCACGTCCCGCACATCGCAGAGGACCTGAAACCGCAGGTCCTGGTGCTGCTGAACCTTTCCCGCGACCAGCTCGACCGCGTCGGCGAGATCAACAAGATTGAGGCCACACTCCGCGCTGCGGTGGACGCTAACCCGCAGGCGACGGTCATCGCCAACTGCGACGACCCACTCATCGCGTCGGCTGCGTGGGATGCCAAGAAGGTTATTTGGGTCTCCGCGGGCGGTGGCTGGACCAACGATGCCACCTCTTCCCCGCGCACCGGCGGCCCCATCATCCAGGACGGCCACAACTGGTACGCCGTGAAGCCACTCCCGGACGGCTCGGAGTTCAAGCGGCCAGAGCCGGACTACCGCATCACTGCGGAGGGAGTCATCACGCCTGCTGGCGACACCCTGCCAATGAACCTCACGCTGCCGGGCAACGCCAATCGCGGCAACGCCACCTTGGCGATTGCGGGCGCTGTCGATATGGGCGCGGACCTGGAGAAATCCCTCCGGGCCACCGAGACCGTCGACAACGTTGCAGGCCGCTACTCCACCATGGTTGTGCGGGATGACAAGGGCGCCGAGAAGCACGTGCGCATGCTGCTGGCCAAGAACCCAGCCGGCTGGCAAGAGGCGCTGTCCATGGTCGATCGCACTGCGGATGCAGTGGTCATCGCGGTCAACGGTCACGTCGCCGACGGCGAGGACCTGTCCTGGCTATGGGATGTCCGCTTCGAAGACTTCGACGGCATGGATGTGTTATCCGCGGGCGAACGCGGAACTGACCTCGCGGTGCGGTTGCTGTATGCGGGCATTGATGCGAGGTTGGTCGCAAATCCGCTGCAGGCGATCCGGTCGTGTGAGGCGCGGGGGTCGTCGTCAAGCGTCACCCGAGTTGAGGTGCTGGCGAACTACACCGCCTTCCGCGATTTGAAGCGCGACATCGAACGAGCACAGGAGGAAAAGTAAATGAGCGAGCTGTCTATCGGCCTGATCCTCCCGGACGTGCTGGGCACCTACGGCGATGACGGAAATGCGCTGGTGCTGCGGCAACGCGCGCGGATGCGTGGGATTGACGCCGAGATTGTCCCGATCAAGCTGGGCGATGCCGTCCCCACTGACCTGGATATTTACACCGTCGGCGGCGGCGAGGACGTCGCGCAGACCATCGCGGTGGAGCATCTGATCAATGACGGCGGCATCAAAAAGGCAGCCGAGGCCGGGAAGCAGATCCTCGCGATTTGCGCGGGCTTCCAGATTTTCGGCAATTCCTTCCGCGCGGGCGGACGCGACGTCGCAGGTCTCGGCCTTGTCGACTGCACCACCGATTCACTCGAGTCGCGCGCGATCGGCGAAATCTGCACGCTCGTCGATCCCACGAACGGTTTGCTTGACGACGTCGACGCCAGCCCACTGACTGGCTTCGAAAACCACATGGGTCGCACGACCCTGGGTGCCGATGCGAAGCCGCTTGGTCGGGTTGTCCGTGGCGTGGGCAACTCCAGCCCTGAGGTAGAGCAGGCGGACTCCGGGATTGCTCCGGGAGTAGACGTTGCTGCACTTAACCCCGCCGGTGGCGTCGAGGGCGCGGTGCAGGGCTCGATTATCTGTACCTACCTGCACGGACCTGTGTTGGCCCGCAATCCGCAGCTGGCCGACCTGATGCTGGCCCGCGCGACCGACCAGGACCTGTCGAGCCTGGCTCCTCTGGACCTTGAGGTCGTGGATAAGCTGCGCGAAGAGCGCATCCTGTCCAAGCCGCGTCCGAAGAGCGAGCGCTAGTTTTGTAGTTTCGCGCGCGGCCGGTTGGCTGGACGGCGGCTAGACCTTCAGCCGGCCCGTCAGCGCGCGGGACAGGGTCAGTTCATCGACGAACTCCAAGTCACCACCGAGCGGCATGCCGGAGGCCAACCGAGTGACCTCGAGATCCGGGAAGTCCCGGAGCAGCCGGGCCAAATAGGTCGCGGTGGCTTCGCCCTCGGTGTTGGGGTCAGTCGCGATGATGACCTCGTGGATTTCTGGGGGTTGGGTCTCGTCGACGTCGTCAAGCACGCCTGCGATACGTTGCAGCAGCGTGCGGATATTGAGCTCGTTCGGACCGATGCCGCCGAGCGGATCGAGCGCCCCGCCGAGCACGTGGTAGCGACCGTTGTACTCCCCCGTGCGCTCGATGGCCTGGATATCGCGCGCCTCTTCAACGACGCACACCAAACCGCGGTCGCGGCGTGTGTCCGAGCAGTACTGGCACACATCGGTTTCCGAAATATTGCCGCAGACCCGGCAGAATTGCACACCCTCGCGCACCCGACCAAGCGCGGATTGGAGCCGGCCGATGTCCTCCGGCTCCGCCTTCATCAGGTAGAAAGCGATACGCTGAGCTGACTTCGGGCCGATGCCCGGCAGGCGCGAGAACTCATCAATGAGATCTTGGAGTGGTCCCTCGAACAATGATAATTACCTACAAATACTGGTCTGAAAAGCTAATTTAGAAACCGAGGCCACCGAGACCGTCGAAGCCCTGGGACAGCGGGCCCATCTTCTGCTCCGCCAGCGACTGCACCTTAGCGGTAGCGTCCTGGAAAGCAGCGAGAACCAGGTCCTGCAGCCCGTCGACGTCCTCCGGGTCAACGACCTTCGGATCAATGGCGATGTCCGTGACCTCGCCCGAGCCCTGCATAGTCACCTTGACCAGACCGCCGCCGGCCTCACCGACGATGGTGGAAGCGACGATCTCCTGCTGTGCTGCCTGCAGCTGCGCCTGCATCTGCTGTGCCTGCTGCAGAATTGCGTTCATATCTGGCTGAGTCATAATTAATGTTCCTAACTATTGTGATCTTTACGTGCTGATTTGTAGTTACGCGCACGCTTCTAAGGCTCATCGCCCATGCTTTACGACGCGCATCGCCGCCCCATTCTAACGGCTCTAGCGGTCTTCCAGCGGTTTGGCTCCCAGCTCCTTTTCCAGCATCTCCATGACCACGTCCTTTAGCGAGCGGTGATCGAGAGACCCGACCTCGTTCGCGGCCTCGAAATACTCGGAGGTGTCCTCTTCGTAGTTGTTGTCCTGCAGGTTTTGGGAAACCGGGTTGTAGGTGGTGTTGGCGTTGGACGGGGTGCGCGAACCGTAGCCCCCTGCGCCCTCTGCGCCCTCTGGCGGAGCGAACTCCTCCATGGGCTCTGGTGGCAGCGGGACGCCGCCGAAGCCCGAATCCTGATTGGCCTGAGCTTGGGCATTTGCCTGGGCATTGACTTGCGCCGCGCGCAGGAACGACTGCGGCTGCGGCTGGTTTGGCTGCTGTTGCGGCTGTTGATGGACCGGGTTCGGGTTCGGCTGAGTCGGTTGGCTTGGCTGGCTTTGCTGATGTGGCTGCGCTGGCTGGTCGTGACCTGCCTGGTGACCCATCGCAGCACGCTTGGCAGCCTCGATTTTTGCGCGGCGTTCCGCAACAGATGCGTAGGCCGACGACCGCTGAGGGCGCGGTGCGGGCTCTGGCTGCGCCTGCGGTTCCGGTTGCGTCGGCTTCTCGGGCTCGGGTGCTTTCGGCTGTGCCGATGCTGCTGGTGTCGGTGCAGGGGCGGTGTCGTTCGGCGAGGACGAACCTCTTGACGACGAATCATCCTCCCCAGCAACGCCACCTGTAGCTGTTGAACGCGGTGCGCGCGGGCGCGTACCGACGACACAGTGCACCTGGCCGTTGAAACCCGTCACCTGCTTTACGGCAGCAGACAGTGCCTGTTCGTAATCAGGCGTATTGAGCCTGGTAGCGAGCGCTCCTGTGCTGTGGCCGATGATGAGCGTATCGTTTTCGACATCGAGTGGCACTGCCTGTTCAGCCAGCACGCGAATGGGGAACGCGTGCGGGCCGTCAACAGCTGCAAGGATGTCCTGCCAGCGCTCGCGGATTTGCTCGATACCGGCGGGTGCAGGTTCGGGCTCCGGCTGTGCTGGTTGCTCCGGCTGTGGGGCCTGAGTTGGCTGTTCAGAGTGTGTTGGCGAGGAAGAGACAACTGGCTCCTCCTCGACAATCGACATGGAGCCGCCTTCCCCCTCACGCTCACGAGTCTGCTGCTCACGCTCCTGTGCAAGCTGCGCCCGAGTCTGCTGCTCGCTAATCCGGGCATGCTCCGCCATCTTCCGACGGAACTCACGAATCTTCTCTGCCTGAGCCTCTTCCTCGGACAGCGGCTGCTCAGCCGATTCAGGCTGCTGCGGTTGTTCGGCCTGCTGAGACTGTTCAACTGATTCGGCCGGCGTAGCCTGCGTAGGCTGTTCAGGCTGCGTAGGCTGTTCAGCGGTCGCAGTAGATGCTTCTGGTGCAGGCTGCGGCTCAGTTACCGACTCCTGCGACACCGGTGCCGCTGGTGCAGACTGCTGCTGAACAGGTTCCGGCTGAGCCTGAGGCTGCGACGGTGCCTGCGCTGACGCTGCCTGCTCAGTACGTCCGCGCTGAGTGACCGAAGCCGACTGCGCACCCTTCTTACGCTGGGCATTCCGCTGGCGCCACGCCTCCCGAGCCGACTGGCCAGACTGCATCGGCGAAGCATCGGCCTCAGCCGCACCCGACCCCGACCCCGCGGCGGAAGACGCCGGTGCCGCTGCGGGGGTTGCGGCCCCCGAGCCGTCGGCAAGCGCGGGCCTGCCGTGTTCCAACGCCTCTACGCGCTGCAGCAGCGACTCCACCGAATCTTCGGTGGCGGGCAGGAGCATGCGCGCGCACAGGACCTCGAGAAGCAGACGCGGCGAAGTCACGCCGCGGAAGTGACGCAGACCATCAGAGAGCACCTGCGTGAAGCGCGTCAGCGTCGCCGGGGGAATTGTCCCGGCCTGCTCCAGGACACCGTCGATTTGGCTCTCCGGAATCTCTACAAGCCCCTGCTCCAGCGCATTCGGCACTGCGGACAGCACCAGCAAATCACGCACCCGGCCAAGCAGATCCGAGGCAAACCGCGCCGGATCCTGACCCGACATAATCACACGCCCGACCACGCTAAACATGGCCGCACGATCGCCCGCTGCCAGCGCCTCAATCGCATCCGTGATGATCACGCTGTCAGTGACACCGAGAATGGCCGCAGACGTTTCATAATCCACGCCATTGGTGCCGGAACCGGCAATGAGCTGATCCATAACCGACAGCGAGTCACGCGGCGAACCACCACCGGCCTGGATGACCAGCGGATACACGTCCGGCTCTACCCGCACGCCCTCGGCCGTGACCACACGCTCAAGCAGCCCGCGCATATCCGGCGGAGTCAACAACCGGAACGGGTAGTGATGCGTACGCGAACGAATAGTCGGCAGCACACGCTCCGGCTCCGTGGTCGCAAAAATGAAGATGAGGTGCTCCGGCGGCTCCTCCACAATCTTCAAAAGCGCATTGAAACCCGAAGCGGTAATCATATGCGCCTCGTCAATAATGAAGATGCGATAGCGCGACTCCGCCGGCTGGAAGATAGCCTTTTCCCGCAGCTCACGCATATCTTCCACACCATTGTGGGAAGCCGCGTCCAGCTCAATAACGTCCAAATTGCCCGGACCGCCCGGCGCTAGCGCACGACACGACGCACACTGGCCACACGGTGTGGCCGTCGGCCCCTCCGCACAGTTCAAACTGCGCGCCATAATGCGCGCCGACGAGGTCTTGCCACAGCCACGCGGCCCGGAGAACAAATACGCATGGTTAATGCGGTTGGGACGCCCCTGCGCATCCCGAGATTCCAACGCCGCCGACAGCGGGTCAGTTACGTGCCGCTGCCCCACCACTTCGGCGAACGATGCCGGACGATACTTCCTATACAGAGCCACGTGCTCAGCCTACCTTCCACCCCGGATCGGCTAGTTCGAACCCTCCTGGGAAACAACCGACTCACGGCACCAATCCCGCAGGTCAGCATCTACTTCGGCCAACTTCTGCATCAGCGCCTGCGGCCCCTGCTGCTCATAAAACACCAGCTCCGCATCCGTAATTGGCACCAGTTGCGTCATCGTGGTCATGCGTCCCTGCGGGGACTCCACATCACCCTCATGCAGGCTGATCTTGCCCGGCATCTCGGACACATTCGGCACCCCGTCGCTCCACACGTACGGCACCGTGCACAGCACGTGCGCCACGGTAAAGGCAGTGCTTGACGACGACTCCCCTACCTCGGCCACCTGATCGGCCGCCAGCCGCACCGCATTCGGAATGACACGGCCCGGAATTGGCGACAGGAACTCCGGCTCTTCCTCCACCAGCGCTCCCGCGGCCGCGACCATGGTGGCCACGGGAAAATCAGCGTATGCGACGGAGAAGAGCTCCACGCGGATATCCGTCTTTGCTGCGCCGGTCAGGCCACAGTAGTTGCGGCCCAACTCCACGGTGGCGGCTGCCGTTTCCGGACGACGCTCGTTCGCTTGGCCGTCCGGCCCGTCGTAAAGCGAGAACTCAGCGACCCGAAGCGGAGCCGAATCGTGTTCCTGCCCGTGCCGACCACTGCCCGGCAGCTCCGTCACATACTCGCTGACCTGGGGTTCTCCGGGGAAAAGCCCGGAGATCCAAAACTTCGTCTCTTCGAAGTTCATATAGTCCTATCCCGACCTAACCGGCCTACTTGGCCTACGCAGTCGCCTTCTCAGCGGCGGCGAGCAGCACACAGGTAGCGACGCCATCCATAGCGACCTCGAGCTCCTCCATCGGAGGCAGCGACGGTGCCAGGCGGATATTGCGATCATTCGGATCCTGCTTCAGCGGGAAGGAAGAACCAGAACCGGTCAGCGCAATGCCGGCCTCCTTAGCCAGCTCCACCACGCGACGAGCAGTGCCATCAACCACGTCGAGGTTGATGAAGTAACCGCCGGTCGGCTTCGACCACTCTGCCACGCCGTACTCCGTCAGGCGCTCATCCAGAATCTGCAGAACCTTCTCAAACTTCGGAGCCAGCGAACCCGCATGACGGCGCATCTGCTCGCGCACACCCTCCGCGTCACCGAAGAACTTGGCGTGAGCCAGCTGGTTGACCTTGTTCGGGCCAATGCCGCGGATACCAGCGTGCTTGAGGTAATCCTCCAAGTTGGCGTCCGAGGAAGCGTAGAAAGCAATGCCAGCGCCTGCGAAGGTGATCTTCGAAGTCGAGCCGAAAGCCCACACGCGGTTCGGGTTACCGGCCTCTTCCGCCCACTTAATGACGTTGTGAATCTCCGGGAACTCATCCGTCAGCGTGTGAACCATGTAGGCGTTATCCCACATCAGACGGAAATCCGGAGCGGCGGTCTCCATTTCAACCAGACGGCGGCAGACCTCAGCGCTGTAGGTCACACCCGTCGGGTTGGAGAACATCGGGACATTCCACATGCCCTTAATCTGCGGGTCGGAGGCAACCAGCTTCTCCACGACATCCATATCCGGACCGTCTTCGTTCAACGGCACCTGAATCATTTCAATGCCGAAGTGCTGCGTGATAGCAAAGTGCCGGTCATACCCCGGAACCGGGCACAGCCACTTCAGCACCGGCTCCTCGTTCCACGGGCGCTCCGAGTCCACGTTGCCGAACTGCATGGCCCACGAAATCAGGTCAAACTGGATGTTCAGGCTGGAAGCATCCTGCGCCAGGACGTTTTCCACCGGCAGATCCATCAGTTCCGCCCAGATAGCGCGGATATCAGTAATGCCCTTGGCGTTGCCGTAATTGCGGACATCCTCCCCAGAAGCCGAAATGTAATCCGGCGCCGGGAGACCCAGCAGGGCGTTTGCGAAATCAAGCTGTTCCGACGACGGCTTACCACGAGTCAAATTCAGTGCGAGGTTGCGGGACTTCAGTTCCTCATATGCCTTCGCAAACTCATCCTTGTGTGCCGCCAACTGCTGAACATCGAAGGAATCCACGGCCATGGTGTACGCACCCTCCCAGGTATCGGACATAAGTTAAAACCTGACAAAACTGGCACGGAAAGCTTTTTCCCCGCGCCGCATCCGGCTTTGCAACCAAGTGTAAGGCATACCCCGGATTGGGATTTCTACAACTTCCCCGACAGCGCATCCAGACGCTGCTTACTCGGCCCCTCCAAGCCGATAATTTCTACCTCTTTGCCCCGGTCAGCAAACTTGACCCGCACGGAATCTAACGCCGCCACCGTGGAAGCATCCCAAATCTCAGCCTCAGACATATCGATGACAATCCGCTGCGCAGGATCGGTGTAGTCGAATTGGTACACCAGGTCGTTACTGGAGGCGAAGAACAACTGACCCCGCACCTTGTACGTCCGGGAGTGGGCGCTGGGGTCGTCGTCAAGCACTTCAATCCTGACCAGGTGAGCGACACGGCGCGCGAACATCAGCGACGCCACGACCACACCCAAAATCACCCCGATGGCGAGGTTATCCGTCGCCAGCGTGGCGATGACCGTCACCAGCATCACCGCCGTCTCCGAACGCGGCATCAGGCGCAACGTCCGCGGGGAAATCGAGCGCCAATCGACCGTGTCCACCGACACCACGACCATCACCGCAACCAGCGCCGCCATCGGAATCACTCCAACTGCAGAACTGAGCAGAAGGACCAGAATGAGCAGGAAGACACCGGAAAAGAGCGTCGTCAAGCGAGTGCGTCCCGACGATTCCTTCACACCCACCATCGTCTGACCAATCATCGCGCAGCCAGCGATACCGCCGAAGAAACCGCCCGCGATGTTCGCCACACCCAGCCCCCACGTCTCGCGGGTCTTGTCCGAATGCGTATCCGTGATGTCGTCCACGAGCTTCGCCGTCATCAGCGATTCCATGATGCCGACAATCGCCACGCCCACCGAATACGGCGCAATCAGCTGCAGAGTCTCCCAGGTCAGGGGCACATTCGGGATCAGCAGCTGCGGGAGGGATTCCGGAAGCTCGCCCATATCGCTCACGTTCGGCACGCGCCAATTCGCCAACACCGCAACAAGCGTGACGACGATCACCGTTACCAGCGGAGCCGGAATCGCGGTGAACACGCGGGGCAGGAACACCATAATCGCAATACCCAGAGCGACCAGCGGATACACCAACCAGGGCACATCGATGAGATGCTCGAGCTGCGCAGTGAAAATGAGGATACCCAGCGCGTTAACAAAGCCAATCATGACCGCGCGCGGAATGAAACGCTGCAGCTTAGCGATACCCAGCGCCGCAAAAGCAATCTGCAACACACCCGCGAGCAGCACCGTTGGAATGAGGTAATCCATCCCGTACGTCCGCGACAACGGCGCGACGACGAGCGCAACCGAACCAGCGGCAGCAGTAATCATGGCCGGGCGGCCACCCGTAAAGGCAATCACAATGGCCATAATCACCGAGCTAAACAGCCCCACCGCCGGGTCCACGCCCGCCAGGATGGAAAACGAGATGACCTCGGGGATTAGCGCGAACGACACCGCAGCACCGGCCAGCAGCTCGGTGCGCAGGCGCTTCGGTGAAGAAACTGCGAACCGGAAGGAGTCCCACACGCCCATTGGCGCTGGGGTTTCTCGGGTTTCTGGTGGTCCTGGAGTTTCTAGCGGTTCTCGTGTTGTCTGTGGTGGCACTCGCGTGTCGTCTGCATCGCTCATGCACAGTATTCTGCCAGACCAGCGAACGCGAAACGCGACCACTTGTGGCCAAGGTATTCACCTATCGATGCGCTGCAGCGTGGCCATAAGTGAATAGCTCATCGATAGGTGAAATGGCCTGGCCAATTTCGCGGGGATAAGTGCCGAAAAAACATCGATAGGTCACAGGAAACCGCCGACAAGTGCCCGAAACCTAGCCATAAGTGCCAGAAGAACGCCGGGGATAAAAAAAGGGGACCCCACGCACCCGTCAGAGCTCGCTGACCCTTGCTGCATTCCTGCCCTGGGGGAGTTCACGAGATGGACGCCACATGGGATCCGTGAAGACAGCCTACTACAGGCCCACGCAAAAAGTCACACCACAAGCATTCACCGCGCGGCTTTATGCAGCGCCGCCACAAGATCCGTGACCAGTTTCGTGACAGCTTTCATGACAGTTCCCCGCCTCCCCGCAGCCCCGGCATAGGGTTAAGTAAAGAAAAGTGTGTCCGCATGCCA